>JAJYCN010000002.1 GCA_021778335.1 Acidobacteriota bacterium
ACTTGAGTTACGTTCCGCCAGAAAACCCCGGGTTTCCGCAAGTAACATGTGAAGTAACAGGCCCGGGGATGCGCTCAGGGCCCGGTAAAGGCTACTTACCGGGCCGGGGATCGGCGAGGCAGGCTGTGGCTTCCTAAGCGGGGAGGGATGCGAGGTGCGCGGCCCGGCACAAGACAATACTGGAAAAGCGTGATCACGGGTGGCCGAAGCGATCAAATCGACCGGTCGAATCTTGCGAATGTAAAGCCGGCGAAGCTTTCTTTGAGGTTTTCCACTGCGCGGCATGTCAGGGAGTGGCGAGGCGGCGGAGGGTGGTGACGCTTTGCTCGACGGCGGAGTCTTCGTGGCCGGCGTAGTCGGGGTGGAGGAAGTCGATTTCGATGGCGAGGAGGCCGGTGTAGTTAGAGGCGGCGAGGGTGTGGATGACGCCGGGTAAGTCGACGAAGCCTTCGCCCAGGGGGACGCTCGAGAAGAAGTACCAGGCGTCGGCGGGGGCGTGTTTCTGGACGCGGAGGTCTTTGACGTGAGTGGCGAAGCAGTATCTGGCGAGGCGGGAGATGGCTTTGACGGGGTCGTCGAGGAGGCGGACGCAGTTGCCGGTGTCGAAGCAGAGGCCGAGGTAGGGGCTGGAGACGCGGTCGAGGAGGGATTCGATTTCGGCGGCGGTGAAGTCGATGTGGTTTTCGATGGCGAGGCGGATGCCGCGGTCCTGGGCAGGTTTGACGGCTTCGGCGAGCATGCGGGCGAGGGCGTCGAGTTGGGGTTCGTGGGGGAGATGGCGGAAGCGGCGGCTGCCGCCGACGACGCGCATAACTTTGGCGCCGATGGCCTCGGCGAAGCCGAGGTGGGCGATCAACTGGCGGAGGGCTTCTTCGTTGGCGCCGCCTTCGAGGCCGTCGCGGTGGCCCCAGGCCCAGACGCGCTCCATGCCGGCATCGTCGAGGATGCGGCCTAAGTCGCGGATGTAGGCGAGGTCCGCAGGGATGTAGCAGGATTCCAGGGAGACGCCGTCGACGCCGAGCGCGCGGGCGCGGCGGAGGAAGTCCTCCTGCGACATCTTATGGGCGGGGGCGGACTGTTCGGGGTAGACTTCGCCGAAGAAGCGGTGGTAGCAGTAACTGTCGATGGCGATTTTCATGCGGAGAGAATTACTTCGGTAAGTGGCTCTTGAGGTAGTCCTCGTATTCTTTCTTGAGCGCGGGGTCGTGGGGGGCGGGGTAGATGCCGGTGGATTTGTATTTGCCTTCGGAGAATTTCTTCTTGGTCCAGTCGTCGTGGATGTGGATGGTGTCGGCGCGGTCGACGATGCCTTTGACTAACTGGGGCGGGATGAAATAGACGCCTTCGCTGTCGCCGTAGACGACGTCGCCGGGCATGACGGTGGTTTTTCCGATCTGGACGGGGATGTTGATGCCGGTGACCATGCAGCTTGTGAGGAAGGGTGGGATGGCGCGCTTGAAGTAACCGGCCATGTCGATTTCGTGGATGCCGTCGAGGTCGCGGATGTCGCCGTCGATGACGAAGCCGGCGCCTTTCTGGTGGATGTAAAAGGCGAGGTTATCGCCGATGATTCCGCCGGAGATGGAGTGGGCGTCGACGACTAAGACGTCGCCGGGTTCGAGCAAGTCGATGGCGGTCTGGTGGGAGATGTGCTTATCGCGGGGGCCGGTGGAGGGCATGCCGGTTCCGTCGACATCGGCGATGTCGGGGCGGAGGGGCATGAGTTGGAGGGTGACGGCGCGGCCGACGAGTTTCTTGTCGGGGCGGAGGGCGATGAGGCCGCCGTCGAACTGGTTGGGATAGCCCTGGTGTTCGATGCCGAAGACTTCTTCGGCGGAGAGGCCTTTGACTTTTTCGAGGATGGCGTCGGGGACTTTCGGACGGCCGTCGGGAAAGCGGTCGAAGGGGTTCTGCGATGTATAGCGGATCATCTGGTCGCGATCGAGCTTGAAGACCTGCGCTCGGGCGGGCAGGGCGGTGGCGAGCGCGGCGAGGGCGAGAAGCGTGAGTTTGTTCATGGTCTGCTCCGTTATGCTTTGTGTTCGAACCAGGTGGCGCCGGGCATTTGGGCGCGGCGGGCGACTTCGTCGTTCATTTCGACGCCGATGCCGGGGCGGTCCGGGACGGCGATGTAACCCTTGTCGATGATTTCGCCTTCCTTGACCCAGTTGGCCCAGAGGTCGCGATGGTTGAACCAGTGCCATTCGAGGACGAGGAAGTTGGGCACGGAGGCGCAGACGTGGACGGAGGCCATGGTGCCTAGGGGGGAGACGACGCAGTGGGGGGCGAAGGGGATGTAGTAGGCGTCGGCCATGTTGGCGATTTTGCGGGCTTCGGAGAGGCCGCCGACTTTCTGGATGTCGGGCATGATGATGTCGGCGGCGTGTTTTTCGAGTAACTCGGCGAAGCCCCAGCGGAGGTAGATGTTTTCGCCGCAGCAGATGGGGGTGTGAGTGGAGCGGCGGATATCGGCCATGGCGTCGATGTTTTCGGGCGGGACGGGTTCTTCGAGCCAGAGGAGGCGGAACTCTTCGGCGGCCTGGGCGACGCGTTTGCCGGTGAGGGCGTCGTAGAAGCCGTGCATGTCGACGGCGAGGTCGATGGATTTGGGGACGGAGTCGCGGACGAAGCGCATTTGTTTGACCATGCGGTCGATTTCGCCGTTGGTGGCGGTGCGGTTGACGGGGTCGCGGCGGGCGGGGTCGCGGGCGTCGTCGATGTCCATTTTCATGGCGGTGAAGCCGGCTTCGGCGATCCAGGGGAGTTTGCGCTGGCCCTCGGCGCCGTCGGGGTCCTTCATGTCGGAGTCGCAGTACATGCGGACCTTGTCGCGGAACTTGCCGCCCATGAGTTGGTAGATGGGGAGGTTGAGGGCTTTGCCGGCGAGGTCCCAGAGAGCGATTTCGAGGCCGGAGAGGGCGGTGATGTACTGGCCGCCCTGGGCGCCGGCGAAGATGCCGAAGCGGCGCAACTGTTCCCAGATGGCGTCGACGTTGAGGGGATCGCGGCCGATGAGGAAGCGGGAGAAACTTTGGATGAGGGCGGGGGTTCCGATGGCGGCGTCGGTGGATTCGCCCTGGCCGATGAGGCCCTGGTCGGTGTAGATGCGGACGTGGGCCTGCGGGCCGTGGACCATGACCATGGCCGTGGCGAGGCCGGTGATTTTGAGTTTGGGCCGCTGGTAGGTGGTGGTGGCGGCCTGGATGGCGCGCGAGAGCGCGGGGAGCGCGAAGGCTCCGGCCGCGGGCGCCAGCGTTGAGCGCAGGATGGATCTTCGGGTTGTCTTCACTGGTGTGAGCCGCCTTTCCCTGATACTTGCCTTTCCCACTAGGCCGCCATAGATCATACATCAGGGGGAAGAAGCAAGGAGCAGGGAGCAAGAAGCAAGGAGCAAGAAGCAGGGAGCAAGAAGCGAGGAGCAAGGAGCAAGGAGCGAGGAGCGAGGAGCGAGAAGCAGGAAGCCGGGAGGCGGGCGGGGTGGCGGTTGCGGGGGCGATTTTCGTGGGGCGGCGCTGGTATTCTGTGACGTGATGAAGTGGGTTGCCGGTCTGGTGGCGTTCGGGGTGGTGGTTGGGGCGGGGGAGACGCTCAACGCGTACCGGGAGATTTCGCATCGGATTGTGGCGGCGGCGATGGCGGACGAGGAGGGATATGCGCGGCTGGCGGAGTTGTGCGACCGGATTGGGAACCGGCTGAGCGGATCGGAGGCGCTGGAGCGGGCTGTGGTGTGGTCGCAGGCGCAGATGAAGGAAGCGGGGTTGGAGAATGTGACCGCGATTCCGGTGAAGGCGCCGCATTGGGTGCGGGGGAGGGAAGCGGCGTCGATTGTGGCTCCGGTGGAGAGGAAGTTGAACATTCTGGGGCTGGGCGGGAGCGTGGGGACGGCGGGGGTGACGGCGGAGGTGGTGGCGGTTCAGAGCTTTGACGAGCTCGACCGGTTGGGACGGAAGGGCGTGGCGGGGCGGATTGTGTTGTACAACGCGCCGTACCGGGGCTATGGGAACACGGTGGCGTACCGGATGGCGGGGCCGTCGCACGCGGCGCGGTTGGGGGCGGTGGCGGCGCTGGTGCGGAGTGTGACGCCGGCGAGCCTAGCGACGCCGCACACGGGAACGCTCGAATACGACGCGGATGCGCCGGAGATTCCGGCGGCTTCGGTGACGGTGGAAGATGCGGAGACGATCGCGCGGCTGTGCGCGAAGGGAGAAGTGAAGGTGCATCTGGAGATGGACGACCGGACAGCCGGCGAGGCGGAGTTGGCGGATGTGATCGGGGAGATTCGCGGGGTGGAGTTTCCGGAGGAAGTAGTGGTGATCGGCGGGCACCTGGATTCGTGGGATGTGGGACAGGGGGCGCAGGACGACGGCGTGGGAGTGATGGCGGCGCTGGAGGCGGCGAGTCTGATACACAAGCTGGGGCTGCGTCCGCGGCGGACGATCCGGGTGGTGTTTTTCACGAACGAGGAGAATGGCGGGGCGGGGGCGGAGGCGTATCGAGAGTGGATCGGCGGGCGGATCCGGACGCATGTGGCGGCGATCGAGATGGACGGCGGGGCGGAGAGGCCGGTGGGATTCGGGTTTACGGGGACGGCGGCGGGGCTGAGCAGGCTGCAGGAGGCGGGGGTGTTGCTGGACGGGATTCACGCGGAGACGGTTGGCACGGGCGGCGGGGGAGCGGACATTGCGCCGCTGATTCGCGATGGCGTGCCGGGGTTGGGATTGCGGACGGTGGGGACGCATTACTTCGACTGGCATCATTCGGCGGCGGACACGCTGGACAAAGTGGATCCGTATAACTTCAAATTGAATGTCGCTGCGCTGGCGGTGATGGGGTATTGGCTGGCGGACGAGCCGGGAAGGTTAAACTAACACCACTATGACAAACGACGAGAGCGAACTGCGCTGGCACCCGCTGCTGCGGCAGTGGGTTGCGGTGGCGGCGAACCGGCAGCACCGGCCGCAGATGCCGGCGGACTGGTGTCCGTTTTGTCCGGGGTCCGGACGCGTTCCGGATAACTACGACGTGTATCTGTACGCGAACGACTTTGCGGCGTTACAGCAGGATTCCGAGCCGTTCGCGCCGCGGGAGGAGTTATTTGCGACGACGGGGGCGCGGGGATCGTGCGATGTGGTGCTTTACTCACCGGAGCACACGCTGCCGCCTTCGAAGTTGACGGTGGAGCAGTGGGGGAAGGTTGTCGGGTTGTGGCGAAAGCGGAGCGGGGAGTTGATGAGCCGCGAGGATGTGGCTTATGTCGCGGTGTTTGAGAACACGGGGGTGGCGATCGGGGTGACGATGCCGCATCCGCATGGGCAGATTTATTCGTTTCCGTTTCTGCCTCCGCTGGTGGAGCGGGAGATGAAGTCGGCATCGAGTTACTTCGGCGAGCACGGGAAGTGTTTGTACTGCGAGGTACTGGCGGGCGAGTCGAAGGACGGGTCGCGGATTGTGGCCGAGAACGAGGGGTTCGTGGCGTTTCTGCCGTTTTACGGGCGGTTTCCGACGGAGATGAACATATACTCGCGGCGGCACTTTGGGGCGCTGGAGGATTTGACGGAGGCCGAGACGCGGCAGTTGGCGGGGATGTTGAGCGAGGTGAGAAGGAAGTACGACGCGCTGTACGGGACGCCGATGCCGCTGATGATGCTGGTGCGGCAGCGGCCGGCGCGGGAGAAGGCGGAGTGGTTCCACTTTCACATCGATTTTCTGCCGATTCAGCGGAGCGAGACGAAGCTGAAGTATCTGGCGGCGGTGGAGAGCGGGTGCGGGACGTTTTTGAACGACACGCGGGCCGAGGAGATGGCGGTGCGGTTACGGAAGGCGTAGGCGCACCGGCGATGGGAGGGTAGTTAGAGGCCGAGGACGGGGATGGAGAGCAGGACTTCGACGGCGATGGGGACGCCGTCGCGGGTGGCGCCGCGGAACTGCCAGCCCTGGAGGGCGGCGAGGATGGCCTCGTCGGCGGTGTCGATACTGGACTTGACGACCTGTAACTTGTCGAAGCGGCCGGCTGTGGTGACGTAGCCGTGGACGAGGACGTACTTGAAGAAAGACGGCACGTCGGCGCGGGGGCGCACCATGCGTGTGGGGAAGGGGGCGCGGACGGGCGGCGGGTCGGAGGCGGCGAGGTCGACGACGTGGGAATCGGAGTGCGGGGATTGGGAGCGCGAACCGGGGACGCAGAAGAAGAGAGTCCAGTCGCGCTTGGTTCCGACGGTGATGTAGACGGAGTAAATGGGGCGGCCACTCAAGAAGCTCTTACCTTCGGGGAACTGGTCGAGAGTGGAGGTCTGGGTGACGACGAGGTCGAAGCCGCCGTTGGCGGGGCGGGTGATGACGACTTCGCCGGAACCCGGTCCCGTGCCTGTGCCTGAGGATGCCGTGCCTCCCGTGCCGTGACCGTTGGCGGCGCCGCGGGCGCCGTTGCTGGCGACGCCGGCTCCGCCGGCGCCTTTGCCGCCGGTCCCCGATAGGGCGCCTGCGCCCTTGCCGGCGCCGCCGCCGCCCTTGCCGGCGCCGAAGCCGCCGGCGCCGTGCGAACCGGCGACGCCATTGCCCGAGCCCGAGCCGTTGCTGACGCTGCCGGCCGGGACGTAGATTTTGTCACCGATGGCGACGGAATGGTTGTTCATGGCGATGATGCTTACGGCGTCGCCGGCGGGTCCGTTGGGTCCGGCGCTCTGGCTGGCGACGGGATACTGTGCGACCGGGGCCGAGGGGATGGTGAGCGGAGAGATGAGAGGCGTGGCCTGCGCGGCGGAGGTGGGGGTGTCCGCGGCGACGTCGAAATCGGGGGCGGGGACGTTGGGAGTTTGAGGCTGATCCTTGTCCTTCTTGCGGCCGGGGGCGACGAAGGGTTTGTAGAGCTTCGGCAGGGGCACGGCCGCCGTGAAGATGCGAACGGAGGGAAGGTTGGTGGGCTGGGCGGTGAGCTCGGGCGGCGTCATCGGCTGAATGAGGGTCGCGTCGGAGTGGAGATCGGTCTTAATCTGCGGTGGGATGAAAGCGCGCGGGGCGGGCTCGCCTGCCTTGGCGTCCAAATCAGGCTCCGAGGGCTGTTTCGGGGCGGGCGCGCTGCTGGATGGCGCGGATGACGGTTCGGATTTCGGACTTACAGGTACCGGCAGTTTGGGCGCCGCTTTGGGTTCCGGCGGCGGAGGGATATAGGGGCGTATGTCGGCGACGTAATAGACGCGATCGCCGAGGCGGATTTCGGTGGGAGACAGCTTGCGCGTGTTCAAGCGGCGCGGCGAATCCGGCGAGGGAGGGACCAAGGCGAGGCCGAGGACCACGATTCCATGGATAAAAAGAGAGATCAAGAGATAGCCGGGCGGGGGGCTATCTCTGACATGATAGGCCTCGAGATCCGGAGGCCGGATTACGGCGGTCCGCCGACTCGGGGTTTGCAGGTCGAGTATCATATCGCCGTATTCCTTGCGTCGCCGGTAGCGACAATCCGCCTGGGCCGGGAGCGGAATCTCCCGGAGCGCGTCTGGGTCATAGACTCGGACAACCCGCGGCTATTTCGAAGCCCGAAGAGAGCTAATTCGAAACGGTCCTTGGCGCCGACCTTCTGAAATAAGCTGGTGAGGTAGGACTTGACCGTTCCTTCGGAGATTCCGAGTTGGATGGCGATTTCCTTATTTTTCAGGCCCTGCGTGAGTAAGGCGATGATTTCACTTTGGCGTTTGCTCAGCGATACGGGGTGGGCGTTGAGGAGTTCGGTGAGTAGATTCTGTTCCATCCAGGCCTGCCCTCCGGCGGAGACCTTCAGACAGGATTTGAGGGATTCCGGCGAGGAGGTAGTGCTGAGGATGCCGCGGACGCGCATGTCGAGGGCCTGGTAGGCGAGCTCGGTGGAGAAATTGTGCGCCCAGAGTACGACGGCGCAGTTGGGGGCGACGCGGCGCAATTCTTTTACGACGCTCAGATCGGCATCGACGTTGAGATGGAAGAGGACGACGTCGGGCCGTTT
This sequence comes from Acidobacteriota bacterium, assembly GCA_021778335.1. Lineage (GTDB taxonomy): Bacteria > Acidobacteriota > Terriglobia > Bryobacterales > Bryobacteraceae > JAJYKC01. The sequence goes on from JAJYCN010000002.1 coordinate 7,976, forward strand.
GGTGGAGGCCAGGTGCACGAGATCGGGCTGGGTGGCGACGGCGGCCAGGATTTCGAATTCGGAGTCCGGGGTCAGGACGGCGCGGAGGCCTATTTCGGTGACCGGTTCGTCAACGGCTACCAATATTGTCGTTCTTCGCGGTCCCGGCATTTTTATACCTTAGGGGTCCTGAGCACGAGATATGTTCACCTTAGTCCCGGGAGTTATACCGCAATTTACTCCCAGCATAAAGACAGAGGTATGGTGAGATCTTAACTGATTGTGGCTAGAGGGACAATAGCATAACAATACTGACTTTCGACCGATAGTACTGGTACTACTTTCGCATTTTTTGGGTCCTGCTACCGCAGGGAATACGCCCTAGAGTATGGCATATAACACGTCGGTTGATCTTGGTCCTGGGGATTGTCCTAGAGGCGGGCGAATGCCGGGTGGAGAGGCGGGAGGAGGTGGAAGCGGGCCAAGTGGGGAGGGTAGGATAGCACACAGAGATCGCCGTGAGATGACGCCAAGATGTTCACTTTAGAGAAATTGACGATCGCGTGGGGCGAAGAGGAGACGGGATCCGCGGCAGTGGGGACAGGCGCGATTGGGGCGCGGCGCCGTGATGGAAATGGGGTATAGGTGATGTTCCGTACGCCGGATTCGACCGTGGGTACGGAGGTACCAGAAATCGACAGTACTGTCTAAAGTATGTAGTGCGATACCTACTATCCGCAGTCTTGTTAGAGGACCACTCTTCTTCTAACTTTAAGGCACTGAGGGATTTTTTCGACAGCGGCAAGGAGGAGTCAGCCGGTGCTTTGGGAAAGGGCGAAGGCGTGATGTTGAGCACTCGGAGGATGGTGGAAGGGATGAGCGGAGAAGTGGCAGTTCCCGTGCTGGACGGCCTCCTCCAGTACGGTATTGCGCCGCGGAGTTTGGCGGCCGAAGGCGGATTTTGGGGCGGGCGGTTTCCGGGTTACAGCAGGTGTCTTGGTTGTGCCGGCGTGAGTGAGACGTAGACGATGACGCGGAAAGATGCTTCAACACGGCGAGAGGCGGGCACGCGGGTGAGGAACCGGCGTAGCGGGAACGCGATCATCGAGACGGCGTTCATGGCGCCGTGGATTTTCTTTTTGTTTGTGGGCGTGTTCGACTTCGGGTTTTATGCATATGCGTCGATTTGCACGCAGAACGCGGCCCGGGCGGTGGTTTTGTCGCAAGTACAGAGCACTGTTGGCGTTGCGCCGCCTTCCCCGTGTACCGTGGCGATTAACGAGCTGAACATGCTGCCGAATGTGAGCGCCGGGACGACGTGCACCGGCACGCCCGTGAATGTGCCTCCCGTAGTGACACTGAATGGATCCAGTTGCCCGGATAATGGCTACGGATCTGCAGTCACGTTCGCTTCCTCCCCGTTTTGTATGCAGGCGTCGGTGACGTATCAGACGATTCCGCTGATTCCGATTCCGGGCCTTTTAATGGGGCAGTTGACGCTGACCCGAACCGCCGAGATGAGGATTCTGGAATGAGACGCAACCGGCGGTGGGGTGCTTCGACGATCGAGATGACGCTGGTCGGGATTCCGATCATCTTCACGCTTATTTCGATCTTCGAGATGTCCCGAGGAATGTGGATGTATCACACGATGGCGTATGCGGTGAAGGCGGGTGTCCGATTTGCGAGCGTTCATGGGATTAACTGCATTTACGCGCCGCCAGGAGTTACGAATAACTGCCCGGAGTACATTGCGAACATCGCGCAGCAGATCCAGAACAACGCCGTGGGGCTCGATCCGAATAATACGCTGCTAACATTTAACGCCAGCGGCGATATTACAAGTTGCTATCTGGGGAGCTCGAGCAGCTCTTCGATTTCAACCCCGCTCGGAAGTGGTCCGGGTTGTCTCAGCTTGACGACTACGTTATGGCCGCCGGCGACGAGTACGGAAAACGCGGTTGGGAAGCCGATTCGGATTGACATCCGGACTCGGTTCCGTTCGGCGTTAGCTATGTTTTGGCCCGGTTCGGCGCCGGTTTCGTTCGCCGAAGCGGACTTGGGAGCGAGTTCCACCGACTTTGTTCAGTTTTGAGGAACGTATATGGGGGAGAGGCGTAAGACACGGAGATCCGGACAGGCGTTAGTGCTGGTGACGCTCGGGTTGATCGCGATGATGGGCATCATGGGCCTGGCGGTTGACCTGGGTTGGTCGTTTTTCGTGCAGAAGCAGGCGCAGGCTGCCGCAGATGGTGCGGCGCTTGCGGCGGCGCAGGAAGCGATGCAGTCGGCTAGGACGGCGGGGATTCAGGTTACTGCGTTGCAGTGTGGCAACCCCGCGAGCGTGCTGTGCCAGGCGACGCCGGTTCCTTGTGGGAGCGTGACGACCACTTCGAATCTGGAGAATGGGTGTTTGTATGCGAAGGCCAACGGCTTCGATTACACGTCGTCGTCGTCGCGGCAGAACGTCACAGTGGCGTCGGGTGTGACGGCGCCTCCGCCGACGGCGCCCGGTGTGATGAACATCGTTTACTGGGTGACCGTGAGGACGGTGCAGACGATTCCTCAGTTGTTTTCTGCGGTGTTGGGCAACTCGACGGGTACGGTTTCGGCGATTGCGACGGCGGCGATTGTAGGGTCAGTGCTGCCGGCGTCGTTCTACGGGATGAATCACGCGGGGGACTGTATTCCGTACCTGCAAGGCGCGCCGAACGGCGTGACTGTTCCCGCCTGCGGGCTTGACGTTGTGACCGGCACCGGCAACGGCGGAGGAAATGGTGGCGGGACCTTGAGCTGTCCGGGCGCGCCTGGCGGAACGGCGAACCTTTGCGCCCCGTCGGGGATCATTCTTGCTTCGGACTGTCAGGCGGGGAGCCTTAGCCAGAACTGCAGCTCGACTTTCGGTGGGCAATACGCCGGCTATGCGAACAACGGGACCGTGTACGGAAGTTCAATCACGGTCAAGGCGACCGGCGCCTTGGGCGGCACGAATAATGGAGTTTGGTCGCCGTCGCCCCCCACCTACAGCAGCGTCGCGAAGACGTTCGAGGATCCTTACCAGGGTACTCCGCAGCCGCCATTGCAGGTGCCTCCCGGTAGCCAGCTCCCCGCCTGCGGCCTCCCATCGGGACTGGTGCCGAGCAGTAACAATGGCGCACCGCTGGGACCGTATCAGTATTTTTCATACCACGTGAACAATTCGACGGGTCAGAACGTTCTGGACGGGCTTCCGATCACGCTGCCGTCCAATGCAACGTTCTCGGCGAGCGGGGGGTGTCCTGGCAAGTTGATTTCGGGCTCCGGGACGAGCTCGGGTCTCCCGACGTATGTGTTCTACGGAGGCTTAGTAACGGGCGACACGGTCTCATTTGGCGCGGGACAGTATGTGATGGCGGGGACTAACAGCAGTGCGACCGGTGCGACGGTATTTAACGCGAACGATGGAAATAAAGGATCGACGATTACCGGCGACAGCGCGACGGGGACGATGTTCATTTTCACGGACGGGAACTACGGATATGGACAGCCTTGGGGGGGGCTGGCGACGCAATCGCAGGTCATCACTAGCGGTATGGGGGTGGCCGCGATGCCGCAGTTGTACCAGGGCACGCTTGCGTTCAAGAACGCGAATATGACGCTTTATGGCCTGGTGAACTCAACAAATACCGGCAGCAACCTTCCGTATTCGATGAACAGTTACCAAGGCATTGTCTGGTGGCAGGACCGACGGAATTCAGTGGTAGGGTACAGCGAGCCCTCCAGCTATCCCGGCTGCGATAGCCTGTGCACCGGGGATAACGGCACCGTAGTTTACTGCCAGGATACTGCTGAATGTAACAGCGGAAAAGGAGAGACGCTTCCGCCGGCGATGTATACGGCGAACAATGTCACGACATCATCCCCGGGCATCGCAATGGACGCTGGGAACGGAAACATCGCCTTACATGGGGTTTACTACCAACCGCGCGGCGCCTGGATGGAGTTCGTTCACGGCACGACGGGTTTCACGTGCGGAGGGACTACGAACTGTCCGCTGCAGGTGGTGACGGGGGCGCTGATTGAAGATACCGGCGGCACCGGGCTTCTGCTTTCGGGGCCGACGAACCCGATCGTTACTTACAAGACGTCGCTGATTCAGTAACTTCATGACCGGACTTGATTCCAATTCGCGAACGGTTGAGGGCGTCAGGCTTGATGCCGCGGATGCGTCCGCCGCGTCGAGCGCGGTGCTGCATTTCCTGCCGTCGCTGGCGGACATCGCGTTTTTGATCCCGCTGGTGTTTTTGTTCGCGAAGTTAGAGGGTGTCCGGACGCTGCTGGGAGACGGGGACACGGGTTGGCACGTGCGGACGGGGCAGTGGATTCTGGCGAATCACCAGGCGCCGCGGGTGGACATGTTCTCGTTCACGATGGCGGGCAAGCCTTGGTTTGCGTGGGAATGGCTGTGGGATGTGGCGTTCGCGGTGATTTACAGACACGGCGGGCTGGGCTCGGTGGTGTTGGTGAGCATGGTGGTGATCTGCCTGACGTTTGCGCTTCTGTACCGGCTATTGCTGCGCAAGTGCGGGAATCCGCTGGTGGCGATTGCGGTGACGTGCCTGGCCGCGGCGGGTACTACGATCCATTGGCTGGCGCGTCCGCATCTGTTTTCGTTCTTGTTCATGGTGGTTTTCCTGGATGTTTTGGACAGGGCATATGACGGGCGGAAGGTTCTGCTGTGGATTCTGCCGCCGCTGATGGTTCTGTGGACTAACGTCCATGGCGGGTTCTTCGTGGGGATCGTTCTCATTGGGGCGTATGCCGGAGGGGAACTGCTCCGGGCGGTGTTGACCGAGAACAAGTATGAACGGCTGGCTTCGGCGCGGGCGTCGCTGCCGTATATTTATGCTTCGCTGGGGTGTCTGGCGGCGACGTTCATTAACCCGTACACGTATCATCTTCACGAGCACCTGGTGAAGTATTTGTCCGACCCATTCTTCCGCAACAATGTTAACGAGTACCTGCCGACTAATTTTGGGAATCCGGCCGCGTTCTACCTTGAGTTGGAACTTGCGCTTGGCTTGTTAGCGGCTGTCTGGTGGGGCGCCCGGCGGAAGTATGTCGAGGTGCTGACGATTCTGGGGTGGGCGCACTTGTCGTTGATTGTGGTTCGCAACGCGCCGCTTTACATGATCATCGGGGCGCCTATCGTCGTACTTCCGATTACGGAGTGGCTGCGGGCGTTGGGACGGGCTCCGGTGGCCGGATGGATCCGGCGGCTGGTGAATGGGTTCGAGTCGACGGCCGAGGAAATGGCTCCGATGGAGCGGCCGTGGCGGACGCACCTCGTGCCGGCGATGGTGGTTGTGCTGCTGGCCCTGGCGATTCAGTCGGCTCCGGCCGACAATAAGTTCCTGCATGCCCGGTACGATCCAAAGAAGTATCCGGAGGCGGCGTTATCTTACCTGTCTCAGCCGGGGCTTCGGATCTTCACTCACGACGAGTGGGGCGACTATCTGGTTTACAATCTTTCTCCCAAAGGCGTGAAGGATTTCGTGGACGGCCGGATGGATATGTACGGGACTAAGTTCTGCCAAGCTTACGTCGATGTGTTGAACGTCGGATACAAGTGGCAGGCGACTTTGGATAAGTACGGCGTCAACACGATTCTGATGCCGGTGGATGCGCCTTTGACGGGCGCCCTGAAAGAATCTTCGCGGTGGCGCGTGGTTTACGACGACACGCGGGCCATCATCTTCCGGCGCGTGGAGACTGGCGCCGGGAGCGCGGGCAAAGTTTTCACCAGCGGTAGCGGTGAAAGGGGACGTGATCTTAGGGTCACGGCTTCCTCAAACGTGCATCCCGAGGATCACGTATCTCAGACAGAAGGAGCAAGACTGAAATGAAAGCATTGTTTACCCGTTTTCTGCGTGAGGAGCAAGGCCAGGATTTGATCGAATACACCCTGCTGCTCGCGTTTGTTTGCCTGGCGGCCGCGGCGCTTTTCATCGGTGTCGGTGGACAAATCAGCACGATTTGGAGCGACACGAATGTCATCGCGAAAAACGCGGCGACGGTTGCCACCTCGGCTGCTTCCTAGGAAGCCGTAGTGGTCCCGTGAAAAAGTATCCGGGCGAGGCCCCGAAGGTGTCGCCCGGATTAACGGTGTCAGAAGAGGGGCCGAACGGCGTCGGCGGCGGGGTGGTTTGGCTGGGCGCGGAATCGTGCGCACGGGGGCCGGGAATGGGTTCAATTGTGAGCGCGGCGAGACATGCACGATTTTCCAAGTTCAGATTCTACGTAAGTGGTGCGCTCCGCCGGTTGCGTGTCTCAGACAAAAGGAGGGACGAAGGAATGAAACGTCTGGTTGCAAGTGTTTTTTGTGAGGAACAAGGTCAGGACCTGATTGAGTACACGCTGCTGCTCGCGTTTGTCTGCCTCGTGGCCGCCGTGCTGTTTATTGGCGTCGGCCAGCAGGTCTCGACCATCTGGAAGTATACCAACCAGGCGCTGTCTTCGGCGGCGGCTGCAGCCGCGACCGGCAGTTAGTGAGCTATTGGCGAGCCGTTCCGGTTACGGAGATCGGATATATGAGAGGATTTTGGAAATGCGACGACGGACAGGATCTTATAGAATACTCTCTGCTGCTCGCGTTCATTTGTCTTGTGGGCGCGGCGTTTTACATGGGCATGAGCGGCTCGACGTCGACGATTTGGGGTATTGTGAACAGCCGCCTAGCGGCGGCGAATCAGACTGCTGTGAGTTAACTGGGACTTTCCTGTGAAAAACCGACTAATCCTTGTTCTGGTGTTCGCGCTGGTGGTATCCGCCGGGGCCAGCGTTCTGATTTACAAACTGGTTGCGGCGCAACTGGCGAGCCATGCCAACCAGCCGACGAACCATGTGCTGGTGGCATCGAGGAATCTGGTGGCGGGCGACCTCATCAAGGAGGGCGACGTTACGGTGGCGAACTGGGGCGGGGCCATTCCGCAGGGCGCGATTCAGAAGCCGGAAGATGCGATCGGCCGGGGCGTGATCGAGCCGATTTATGCGGGTGAGCCGATCGTGGAGAGCCGGATTGCGGCGAGGGGCGCCGGCGCGGGCCTGGCGGCGATCATTCCCGCGGGGATGCGGGCGGTAGCGGTGCGGGTGAACGATGTGGCCGGCGTGGCTGGATTTGTGACGCCCGGGATGCGCGTCGATATTCTGGTGGCGGGGAACCCGCCGGGCGGGTCGAGCATAGGGACGCAAACGAACGTTTTACTCCAGAACCTCGAAGTGCTCTCGGCAGGCCAGGACATTCAGAAGGACGCGGAAGGGAAACCCGTTAGCGTGCCCGTGGTCAATCTTCTGGTGACGCCGGAACAGGCCGAGGTGCTGGGTCTTGCCAGTAATGAAGCGCGGATACAGATGGTGTTGCGGAATCCGACGGACAAGGAACAGACGAAGACGCGGCCCACGGCGCTGGCGTATCTGTTTAACGGGGTGGACGGGATGCCCGGTAGGGAAGAGCCGAAGAAGGCGGCGGTTAGAGCCGTGCCGCGGCGCGTTATTCAGCCCGTGAAAGCGGCGGCGCCTCCGCCGGTAATTCCGATTACGGTCGAAGTGATTCAGGGAACCCAAAGGACGGAAGCGAAATTCGTGGTGAAGAACCCCGCGGCCGCCGGTACCGCCACGGAGGTGAAACAATAAAATGTCCTATCGAGTCTTGTTCTTACTGTGCTTGCCGGCGCTGGTGGCCGGGCAGAATCCGCCGCTGGTTTCGGCTACCGCGTCCCGCGATCTTTCGGTAACGGTTGGCAAGTCCGTGCTGGTGGACTCCGCGCAGACGATCGAACGCGTGGCGGTGGCCAACGCGAATCTGGCGGAGGCGGTTGCGGTTTCGCCGCACGAGGTGCTGGTGAACGGCAAGTTGGCGGGGGAGACGAGTCTGATTGTGTGGCAGCAGGGAGGGAGCCGGATCTTTTTCGATTTGGCTGTCCAACGCGACGAATACCAGATCGATGCGATCCGGCGGGAGATCGCTCAGGAGCTTCCGAATCAGAATGTGACCATTGATACGGATGGGAAAAATGTGTTCCTCCGGGGGACGGTGAAGGACCTTACGAGCTCGCAGAGAGCCGTCGAAATCGCCTCCACTCTCGGAAAGCCGGTGAATCTGCTGCGTGTGCAAGTGCCCAAGACAGACGCGCAGATCCTGCTGAAGGTGAGATTCATCGACGTGGACCGCTCGATAGCCACCCAGTTCGGGATTAACCTTTTCAGCACCGGGGCGACGAATACGATCGGAGCTACCAGCACCGGCCAGTTTACGCCGCCGACGGTTGTTGGGACGCCGACACAAGGCTCGAGCGTGATCACGCTGAACCAGGCGCTGAACCTTTTCCTGTTCCGGCCGGATCTGAACCTTGGCGCAACGATTGCGGCGCTGTCGACCCGGAATCTCATCCAGATCCTGGCCGAGCCCAACGTTCTGGCGATCAACGGCCACACGGCGAGTTTTTTGGCGGGAGGCATGTTTCCTTATCCGACGCTGCAGGGCGGCGGCGCGGGACTCGGAGCGGTGACGATCATGTTTCAGGAGTTCGGCGTGCGGCTTACGTTCACGCCGTTCATCACGCCGCGGGGCACGATTATGTTGAACGTGACTCCGGAGGTCAGTTCTCTGGACTACGCCAATGGTTTGGTGTTTCAGGGCTTCACGATTCCCGGTATCAGCACGCGCCGGGTGTCGACGGAGATTGAACTGAGCGACGGCCAGACGTTTGCGATTGGCGGGCTTCTGGACAACCGGGACTCGGAGACGTTCAACAAGGTTCCCTGGCTGGGTGACATTCCGTTCCTGGGGCAACTGTTCCGGTCGCGGCAGGTCAACAAGAGCAATTCGGAACTGCTGGTGATGGTGACGCCGGAGCTGGTGCGTCCGATCCCGAAGGGCCAGCCGCTGCCCGACTTGCATCGGCCGTCGAAGTTCCTGCCTCCGAACACATCGAGCACGCCGCCGCGGACGCCTGGCATCGATGTAACGGGACCGGTACCGGGGACGACACCGGCGCCGATCCCGGTCGAGGATCTTGTGAACAGTATTCAGGCCGCGGGAGTGAGTCCCGCTCCGGCGCAGCAGCAGGTGCAGTTCGTGCCGGTCCAGGTGCTGGGGACGCCGCAGACGGGAGGGCAACCTGCCGGTCCGACGGCGACGCCGGCGCCGGTGCCGGTGCAGCCGCCCTCCGGCCCAAACCCGAGTCCGCAGACGAAGTGAATGGAGTTGTTTGAATGTATCCCTTAGCCGCCGCGATGGTTGTCGATTCGGAGGTGCTGCGGGCGGAGCTCGAGCAAGCGTTTCAGTCGCTTGCCGTCCGCGTCGTGGTTGACCTTCCGGAGATGCCGTCGGAGTGGTCGAGTTTCCTCGATCGTCTGGACCGGATGAAACCGGACGTGGTGATGCTGAGCATGGGCCGGTTGGCAAGCCCACTCGAGGAGGTGATTTCGGCGGTCCGTTCGACGGCGGCGCGGCCGGCTGTGTTTATTTTGCACACGGAGGCGGATCCCGAGGCGATCTTGCGGGCTCTGCGCGCGGGCGCGAGCGAGTATTTGTTTCCGCCGATCGGACAGCAACTTCAGGCGGCGTTGGAGCGGGTTGCCCGGACCCGCGAGGCAGCCACGGAGAGGACGGCTCCGGGCGGGAGAGTGGCGGCGTTCCTTTCGGCGAAAGGGGGCTGCGGCGCGACTACAATTGCGTGCCATGTGGCGCTGGAGCTACCCCGGCTTATCGACGCGAAGGTGCTGCTTGCGGACCTCGATTTGCAAGCCGGGCTGATTGGATTCCTCTTGAAGAACAAGAGCGATTACTCGGTGGCGGATGCGGTTTACAACATTCAACGCCTGGACCAAAGCTACTGGCGGGGGCTTGTGTCGAACGGGATTCCGAACGTGGAGTTTATCACCGCTCCTTCGCGGCCGGCGTCGAAGAACCTGCCGCCCGGACACGTGAAGCAGGTATTTTCCTTCGCGCGTACGCAATACGACTGGACGGTGCTCGATCTAGGGCGGCACGTGACGGCTTTGACGCTGACGATGCTGGAGATGTCGGACGAGGCGTACCTGGTTACGACGCACGAGATTCCCGCATTGCACCAGACGAAGCAACTGGTTCAGTTGTTGCTTGATTCCGGGTATCCGAGGGACCGGCTCCGGCTTGTCCTGAACCGGATCCCCAAGCGGAGCGACGTGACGCTGGACGAGTTGGAATCGATGCTGGGGATCACGATTTTCGCCACGCTGGCGAACGACTACCAGAGCTTGCAGGAGGCGTTTACGGAAGGGCGCATGCTCGATACCAGCAGCCATCTGGGGAGAGACCTGCAACGGCTGGCGGCGAAGATCGCCGGGGTTGACATCAACAAGAAGAAGAAGTTCTCGCTGTTCGGGTAGTAAAGGAGCACGACATTGTCCGCCAATTCATCGCTTGTCCGGCAGGATGCGGGTTGGGTTAACCGGCTGTTCAGCGACCAGACGGTGAGCCCCGAATATCAGGAGCTGAAGTTTGCGATTCACCGGAAGCTGCTGGACCGGATAAACCTCGAGATTCTGTCGAGTGTTTCAAACGATCGAGTCCGGACCGAGGTGCGGACGGCGATTGCGAAGCTGGTGGAAGAAGAGAAGACGCCGCTGAGCCTGGTGGAGAAGGACCGGATCATCGCCGAGGTGTTCGACGAGGTGTTCGGGCTGGGGCCTCTGGAGCCGCTTTTGGCGGATTCGACGATTTCCGACATTCTGGTTACTACGCCGAAGCTGGTCCACATTGAACGGGCCGGGAAGCTGTATAAGACGCCGGTTCAGTTCAAGGACAACGCTCACCTGATGCGGATTATCGAGAAGGTGGTGGCGCGGGTGGGGCGGCGCGTGGACGAATCTTCGCCGCTGGTGGACGCGCGGCTACCGGACGGATCGCGCGTGAATGCGGCGATTCCGCCGATCGCGGTAGATGGGCCGCTTCTATCGATCCGGCGGTTTGGGCGAAATCCGATCAAGGCGGAAGACCTGGTGCGGACGCTGACATTGACCGACAGCATGATGACGCTGCTGCGGGGATGCGTGCAGGCGCGGCTGAACCTTTTGATCTCCGGCGGGACGGGCGCCGGAAAGACGACGCTGTTGAACGTCCTGTCGGGTTTTATCTCCGAGGACGAGCGGATCGTGACGATTGAGGATGCGGCCGAACTGCGGCTGAGCCAGGAGCACGTGGCGCGGATGGAGACGCGCCCGCCGAACATTGAGGGCACCGGCGCGATTCGAATCCGGAATCTTGTCATCAACGCGCTCCGCATGCGGCCGGACCGGATCATCGTGGGCGAGGTCCGCGGCGAGGAAGCGCTGGACATGCTGCAGGCGATGAACACGGGCCACGACGGCTCGCTGACGACGATTCACGCGAACTCGGCGCGCGACGCGCTGGGACGTTTGGAAGTGATGGTGGGAATGGCGAACGCGAACATGAGTCTGCGGTCGATGCGGCAGCAGATCAGTTCGGCGATCGACGTGGTGGTGCAGATCGCGCGGTTCAGCGACGGAAGCCGGCGGGTGACGAGCGTCTCGGAATGCGTGGGCATGGAGGGTGACCTGATCACCATGCAGGACGTGTACGTGTTCGAGAAGACGGGCCTCACGGAGTCGGGAAGGGTGACGGGGCGATTCCGGGCGACAGGGATCCGGCCGAAGTTTTACGAGCAGCTTCGCGTGGCGGGAATCCAGTTGTCGCAATCGATGTTTCAGACCGTGGTTGAAATTGGAAAGCCGGTGCAGCAATGAATCCATGGTTGATCGGCTTGATCTTTCTGCCGCTGTTTGCGGCGATGCTGGTCGCGATCAGCCTGGGCGGGCGGTTTCTGGAAGAGCAGAGCCGGCGCCGGGTGAAGGGGATTTTGCGGGCGGCTTCCGGCGAGGAAGCGGCGCCGGAAGAAACGTCAATCCTTCTCGATCGGCACGAGGAAGACGCGCTCACGGCTTTGCTGGCCGAGTCGAAGCTGCCGGGCCGCATGGCGAGTTTCATTCAGCAAGCGGGATTGGACTGGTCCGTGACGCGGCTTGCCACCATGACGTTCGTCGCCTTTCTCCTTGGGTTAATTTTGGGGTGGAAGCTCCAGCCGCTGGGATTCCAATCCTTGAGCGCGCTCGGTTTTGGGCTGTTGCTCGGCTGTCTTCCGTATGTTTTCGTCCGGCACAAGCGCAACAAGCGCTTGGGCGAGTTCGAGGAGCAGTTTCCGGACGCGCTGGACTTCCTGGCGCGGTCGATGCGCGCGGGCCATGCTTTCACGATCAGCCTGGACATGATGGGGCAGGAGTCGCCGGATCCGGTGGGGCAGGAGTTCCGCACTTTGTTTAACGAGCAGAACCTGGGTGCTCCGATCGAGACGGCGCTCGAGAATTTCGGACGACGGGTACCGCTGCTGGACGTACGGCTTTTCATTTCGACGGTTCTGCTGCAGCGGCAGACCGGCGGAAATCTGAGCGAGGTTTTGGTCCGGCTGGGATACATTATCCGGGAGCGGTTCCGGCTGAAGGGGCATGTGCGAGCGGTGAGCGCTCACGGGCGCCTGACTGCATTGATTTTGAGTATCTTGCCGATCGCTCTCGTATTGGGGCTGATGCTGGTGGCTCCTGGCTATCTGAAGGCGCTGGCGAACGATCCGGACGGGAAGTGGTTGATCGCGGGTTCGATCGTAGGACAGATCCTGGCGTATTTCATTATGCGCAGGATCATCGATATCAAGATCTAGGCAAGGGCTTTGCCCTTGCAGTCCTTTCAGGACTGGGAGTCAGAAGTATGGAGCCAGGAGCCAGAATGCAAGTCCCCGGGAGGGCAGGGGCGTTGGTAAGTGGAATTATGAGTTACTGCGAGTTGGGGTATAAGGATCCGAGATGGCTGTCTTAGTTACCGGCGCTCTATTTTTCTTTCTGTTGCTGACGATTTCGTACGTCGGCTATCGCTATTATGCGCGGCCGGGTCGCGTGTACGAGCAACTGGGTGGGCCGGCCTCGGCGACGATGCCGCAAGTGGACCAGCGCGACGAAGGCGAGCCTGGGCTGGTTGTGTCGGTGCTCGAGCAAATCGGGGAACGCATACCGGTGGATCCGGCGGATGTTTCGGGGATCCGAAAGGATCTGATCGCGGCGGGTTACCGGACGGAGAGGGCGGTTGCGATTTACACGGGCATCCGTGTCGTGGCTTGTGCCGGGCTGGGCATAGCTGCGTTTTTGCTCCGGCACTACCTGACCTCGAATTCGGTGCTTTCGATCGTGATTCCGATCGCCGCCGCGGTGGCCGGTTACATGGGGCCAAGTTACGTATTGGAGAGTATGATTGGCAGCCGCCAGCAGCGAATCCGCTGGGGACTTCCGGACGCGCTCGATTTGCTTGTAGTATCGGTGGAGGCCGGGCTCGGGCTCGACCAGGCGATTCAGTATGTTTCCAAAGAATTGATTACGACGCACCCCGATGTGTCGGAGGAACTGGAATTAGTGCATCTCGAGATCCGGGGCGGACAGCGCCGCGTGGACGCGCTGCGCAATCTGGCGGACAGGACGGGGGAGCCGGAGCTTCGCAAGCTGGTGGCGGTGTTGGTACAGACGGACCGGTTTGGAACGAGCATCGCGGACTCGCTACGGACACATTCCGATTTCATGCGGACGCGCCGCCGCCAGGAGGCGGAGGAACGCGCCAACAAGGTGGGCGTGAAGCTGGTGTTCCCGATCTTCTTTCTAATCCTCCCGTCGATGCTTGTGGTGGCGGCCGGTGAAGGTATTTTGCAGATCTTCAAACAGTTGATACCGATGATGAAGGGCTTTCACGGCCCCGGGATGTGATGCGGATGGTTCGATTTGGGTGTAGAATCGGAAGTCACGCGCAGTACACCAGAGTGATGAAAAGGAGAGTTCTTCCCGATGAACAAAAACACGCTCGAAGCAATTTTGTGGATCGCGGCCGGTCTCATTCTTGTGCTGTATTTGATGCGGCGGAGCAAGCGGAAGAGGAGCCGGTAACGGCACTTCACGAGGCTTTGGAGGAGTAACGGAAGCATACGGCGCTGGAGGTTTTGAAAGACATCCCGGGAGGGTACTATACGTACGCTCATATCGGGGAGCCTCGTAATTCTGGGCGGTCGTGCCTTCGTTTTGAGTTGAGAGGTTTGTCATCATCGACGCGAGCCAACTGATCTCCATTCAAAACAAGGACGGGGGATGGCCTTACGCGGCCGGAGCGGCATCCTGGACGGAGCCCACGTGCTACGCCCTGCACGCTCTTACGGCGTTGGGCATGGAAGATACCGCGGCGGCCCAAAGCGGCTCGCGGTGGCTGACACAGTGCGAGAGAGGCGACGGGGGCATGGCGGCGCGGCCTTCGGTTGCCGAGAGCACCTGGGTGACGGCGCTGACGCTGTTTTTGCCGGCGCCGCTGGCAGCGAGTTTACACCGGAGCGAGACGATCCGGTGGGTACGCGCGCAGACCGGGCAGGAGTCCGGCTGGGTATATCGCCTTCGCCTTCTTTTGATGGGGACACGGTCTGAGGCTTCCCTACAATTCGATGGCTGGCCATGGTATCCAGGGGAAGCGGCGTGGACGACGCCGACGGCAATGTCGGTTCTTGCTCTCGAACATTTACAATCGCATGGTAACGAACCGGACTTAGCCGGCCGCATCGAGCAGGGGAAAGATTTTCTGCTGGCGCGGCGGTGCCGGGATGGCGGATGGAATCATGGGTCCACGCGGGCGCTCGGCTACGACGGCGGTTCGTACCCGGAGACGACCGGGCAGGCGCTGCTGGCGCTGCACGATGTGGGCGATGCAAAGCTTGCCGCTTCGATGGCGCGGGCGGAGAAGCATTTGGCCGGATGCGAGTCCTTGCAGGCGGCTTATTGGCTGGTGCTGGGCTTGCGCGCCCACAGGAGGCCGGCCGAGGTCCCGGCGGGCCTGAAACGGCGAGGGAGCACGATGGAGACGGCGTTGGGGATTCTGGCGGACGCGGCGGTTGAAGGACGCCACTTCCTTACGATTTCGTGATGAGGCAGCGACCAGATCAAGAGCGCAGTCCGGCTGGGAGGAGACTGCAAGACGAAGGTCCGACGCGGCGGGGATGGCTGGCGGTGGCCGGCGCGTCCGCGACGCTGGCGGCGTGCCAGGGAAGGGTGAGGCCATGGGCGCCGGTTTCCATTCACAGAGCGGCGAGCTATTCGGACAACCTTTACGACCTGTTCCGGCGGATATTGAGCGAGCATCGCGTGGACGCGCGGGGCAAGCGGGTGGTGCTGAAGCCGAACATGGTGGAGTTCGACGAGCGGACGGTGATCAACACGAACCCCGCGGTCGTGCACGCGGCGCTGGAGGCATTCCGGGCGGCCGGCGCGGCGGATGTCCGGATTGCGGAGGGGCCTGGCCACCGGCGGCTGACACTGGACTTGGCCGATGCCGCGGGATACTTCTCCACGATCCCGGATTTCGAGCGGTTGTTCACGGACCTGAATCTCGACGATGTGACGAGAGTTCCGCTGGTTCATCCTCACTCGCGGGCGGGTGAGCTTTATATGCCCAACACGATTCTAGGGTGCGACCTGCTGGTTTCGCTGCCGAAGATGAAGACGCACCACTGGGCGGGGGCCACACTGAGCATGAAAAACCTGTTCGGGACGGTGCCGGGCGGCGTTTACGGGTGGCCGAAGAACGTGCTGCACTGGGCCGGGATCAATGAGTGCATAGCGGACCTTCATTCGCTGTTTCCGCGTGCGTTCGCCCTCGTCGACGGGATTGTCGGCATGGAAGGGAACGGGCCGATTCAGGGGATGCCGAAGCAGGTGGGTGTGATCGTGGCGGGGCGGGACCCGGTGGCGGTGGATGCGACTTGCTGCCGGATCATGGGGTTGGATCCGGCCAAGATCGGCTATTTGTTGCTCACGGCCGGCACAGATGCGTTAGCCGAAGACCTTGTGCCTCAGATCGGCGAGCCTTGGCGGTCTGTCAGAGAGCATTTTGACCTTCTGCCATCTCTGCGGTATCTGTCCTTACGCTAATGGATGCCGAGAGGGTGACGCCCGAACAAAAGAAGCGCTCGCCGGGCGCCGCGGAGCACCTTTTATTCATTCCGCCCCTGGTCGTTGCGGTGATCCTCTGCTGGGTCGTCCCGATGTGGACCAGCTTGGGCGTCGACGAATGCGGGAATTGGTGGGTTGTAAAAGACGGTTTCCGGGTGATGTTGGAGAGATCCCGGTTTTGGTTGGGTGGGCAGTCGGTATTGTTCAATTCCCTTGTGCTGGCGGCCATGCGCCTGGGAGGAGACAGCGACGCCGTGCTGCGGATTCCGGCCGTCGTTTCATCCATTGGTGCGCTTTATTTCTTGTATCGTCTTGGAACTCGAATCGCGGACCGCTCCACGGCCCTCATTTCCTGCCTGGTCTTCGTGACCATGTCCGAGGTTGTTCTTGTCGCATCATCGATGCGTCCGTACTCGTTGGGCCTCTGTCTCCTGATCGGGGCCGTAGGTAGTTTAGTTTTATGGTGCGACAGCGGCAGAAAGAGGTATGGAATCCTTTATGTGGTCTTAGCGTCTCTTACACTTTACGCGACGTTCATCTATGGGACGATGTTCTTGATTCATGCGCTATACGTGTACCGGCGCCGGAAGGTCGGGACATCCGCTGTGGCGCCTGGTGGTCTTGCGCTTGCGTGGTGCGGCTGTGGTGTCCTGATCAGCCCTCTTGTTCCTCGAATACTTTCGGCGTACTCCGGGAGTGCGGGTGAGGTCTACCTGCCGGCGCCGGATATCGACGCCTTTCTTGCAAGTATTCTTCCGTACCTGTTTGCGGGCGCCGTGTGCGTGGCGCTTTTCGTGACCCAGGTTTTACGCCACGACGAGGACCTGTCGACGGTTGAAAATTCATTCGATTGGTGGTTTGTCGCCGTCTGGGCTATCGTGCCGCCGACGTTGTTGCTTGGGCTCTCGTTGTTCAGCGAATTGCGGCTGTTCGCCGGGAGATATTACATTTCGAATGCTCCCGCGGTCGCGCTTGCCGCGGCTATCGTTTTACGCCGTGTCAGCTCGCCGTCATTCCAGCGCGGAGTGGCGATTGCGCTTGTTGTGGTAGCCGTTGTCCAATATGGAGCGAGCGAAAGGTTTCTCCGTGGCGAGCCAGATTTTCGCGGGGCCGTCGCAGCGGCTCGAAGTCTTGCCGACGGCCCTGGAACTGTAGTGCTGACGGCTACCGATTTTGTCGAGGGCGATCATGTGCCTGACGTGGAGAATCCGAGACTCACAGAGGCGCTCGGTTCCTGCCTGCTGCGATACCGCATGCCCGGACGGATCGTCCTGCTGCCGGCGGTCGGTGATGCCGCCGCGTTCGCCTATTTGGATCAACAACTCGAGACGCTGGTTCGGGGCGAGCGGAAGTTCTTAGCAGTGGGTACGTACGGAACTGCGATGTATCAATTGTGGCTGGACGGCCGATGCCGCCAGTGGGGATTTTCAAGTAGGGCTGTGAGGCAGTCCGGGGGAGTATTCGTGTACATCTTCGAACGCAAAAGCGTAACTGGCGAGTGGAGCCATCCCGAATTGGCGCCGCGCAACCGGCCGAGCGTGAGCTTGCGCTGCGCCACGCCGAGCATGGAGGGCCGGTTCGGGACGGTGGCGGGCGGCGTGTACGGATGGCCGAAGGACGTGCTTCACTGGGCCGGGATCGATGAGTGTATTGCCGACCTTCATTCGCTGTCTCCGCGTGCGTTTACGATGGTCGACGGGATTGTGGGCATGGAAGGGGATGGGACAGCTCGACTTTACTTCCAAGACGGTGGGTTACTTCGGCAATGTTGTGGCCTGCGAATATGACCGAGCGGCAGTGAAAGAAATGAAGCCGCGAGGCTAACTCCTCTCATGATTCAGACTAAGTTGGAAGGCGGCACCACTGATCGAGCCGTGGGCCGCTCCTCAACAGCGCCAGCCAAGCATGAGGGGATTCTCTTGGTATGCGCTGCGCTCGCGCTGGCGATCCCGTGTGTCTGGCAGCGGCACATCGAGGCGATGGATTTGCCGAGTCATGTTTACAATGCATGGCTGGCGTCGCTGATCGCGCACGGCGAAATCAGCGGAGTCAAGCTTGTGCACCCGCTGACGAATGTGCTTGGGGATTGGATTCTCAGTGCGGGGCTCAGCGCTTTTGGGCCTGCGTGGGCGGCGCGGATTGTATGCATTATCGCCGTTGAAGCATTCTTTTGGGGCATGTTCGCACTGGCGTCGGCGGTGAGCGGAAGGAGGGTGTGGGCGATTGTTCCGTTCCTTGCCATGCTGGCCTACAGCGTGGTGTTCTACTTTGGATTCTTGACCTTCTACCTTGCCACGGCGTGCTCGGTATGGATGTTGGCGGTTTCATGGCGATTCAGTAGATCCCGGCTTTGGATCGCATGTGCTCTCGCGGGCCTGGGCTTTCTGGCGAGTCCGCTGCCCGTTGCGTGGGCGATTTGCATGATCGGCTACATCTACCTGGCGCGGTCGATTTCAAGGTGGGCAAACGTGGTTCTTCTCGTAACTGGGGCGGGCTGCCTGTTTGTGGTTCGTTCGGCCGTAATGAAGCTGTTTCTCTGCCATCCATCTCAGGCGCATGCGGACCTTTTCAGCTTCCTGAGAATTATCGGAGCCCTCGAGTTCGATCCTTTTCAGATGCAGTATTTATTCCTCGCGGCGGGTGTGATGCTTCTAGGTACAGCCGTCTTTCTTGTGAGGGTGACAGACCCGACGGAGAGATTCGGTCCGCTCGCGCAGCTCTGGTTGTTGAACGCTTTTGCTTTCGTGGCACTGCCGTCAAGGATCCGGTTCCCGGTGTACGGTGCGGATCTTTGGTTTATTCAGGAGAGGATTGCCTTTTTTCTCGTAATTATCTTCTTTGCCTGGGCGGCGAAGGCGATGCGGGGGAAGGGATTCACGGCGCTTTGCAGCCTGGTTGCCCTGGTGTACTTTGTGTTGCTTTTCGTGGATCAGCGAGCGCTGAACCGGGCGGACGAAGAGATAGGTTTCCTGGTGGCACAGCTCCCTCCCCGGCAGAAGGTTGTTTCGTCAATTCATGATGAGGGGGCGCGGGTGAACGGGTTGGAGCACATTCTGGATTGGGCGTGCATCGGGCGCTGCTTCGACTATGCAAATTATGAACCGTCGTCGCTTCAGTTCCGGGTTCAAACGACGGGACCCAATGAGGTAGCGGCGTGGGTGAATGGCACGGCGGTGGAGATCGAAGCAAAGGAGCATATTGTCACGGCGGAGGAGGCACCCTTATATTCGGTATGCCCGTCCAGCGTGCCGGGGCGGCGGTTTGCGTTGCGGAAGTTGGAGGCGGGGGAGAAGACATGCAGCTTTTCGCTGCCGGTTACGCCGGCGCTTGGCCGGCTGTTCCGGTGATGACAGAGTGTCCGGCATTTGCTGATGAAGACTCTTACTGACGCTGAGCAGATGGATTCCACACCCGATTTGTGCCCTGGATGGCTCCAGCGGCATGAGAGGGTTGCGACGGCTTGTGCGACCGGCGCCCTGGTGGTTCCGTGTGTCTGGCAACCTCACATTGAGGCAATGGATTTGCCGAGTCACGTTTACAATGCGTGGCTGGCGTCTCTGATCGCGCACGGTCAAGTGTCGGGTCTGGAACTTGTACATCCGTTTACGAATGTTCTCGCCGACTGGATTTTGAGCGTGGGGCTGCATGCGTTTGGGGCGGCTTGGGCGGCGCGGATCCTCTGCATTCTTGCGGTCGAGACATTCTTTTGGGGGGTGTTCCGGCTCGCGTCCGTCGTGAGCGGCAAGAGTGCATGGCCTTTGGCACCCTGCATTGCGATGCTGTCTTACGGGTTCACTTTCTATCTTGGGTTCGTGAATTTCTATCTTGCGACGGCGTGCTCTGTGTGGATCCTGGCTGTTTTGTGGCGGTTTAGCTTCCGGGGGTTGCTGGCGGCGTTTGCGCTTGGAGTGGTGGGGAGCATGGCGAGTCTGCTTCCGGTTGCATGGGCGGTTTTGGCGGTGGGATACATGTACGCCGCTCGAGTTATCCCGGTCCGGGTGAGGCCGGTTTTACTCGTGGGCGGTGCGGGTTGTTTAGTTGTGGCCGACTTGGTTTTCGCTCGGATGTTTGAGTGTTATTGGCATCTGGACCAAATCGCAAGTTCGCTTGGCTTCTTGAGACTTACGGGCCTCGGGCAGTTTGCGCCATTCGGTCCCAAGTATTTGTTCGTTTCGCTTGCAATTTTGATTCTTTGGGGCAAGTTGTTTCTGGAACGGGTGGAACGCGGCGGGGTGCTCAGGGACCCGCTGTTTCATCTCTGGCTGCTCGCGGTGGTTGCGGTTGCCGTACTGCCTTCCGGTCTCGGATTTCCTATGTACGCGGCGAATCTGACGTTCATTCCCGATAGAGTTTCGCAGTTCGTGGCGATTTTGTTCTGCGCTTGGCTGGGCAGCGCGACTCTCGGAAGGGGCACTACGAGTTGGCTGGCGGCCGTGGCCGCGGTGTATTTCGTGTTCTTATATGTGGATGCGCGTGCGCTAAATAAGGCGGACGCGGAGATAACGGCCCTGGTGTCCCATCTGCCGCCGGCGCAGAGGGTGGTGTCTTCCGTTAGGGACAGTGGCGCGGTGTTGACTAGCCTGGAACATGTTCTAGATTGGGCGTGTATTGGCCGCTGCTTCGATTACGGGAACTACGAGCCTGCCTCGCACGCGTTTCGCGTTTGGGCAGCCGGCGTGAATGGCGTTGTGACACCCTCGCTCGAAACGGCGGAAGAGATTGAATACCGGGGCCATGCGGTAACGGCGGCTGAGGCGCCGTTATATTCGGTTTGCCCGTCCAGCGTTCCGGGGCAACGGTTTGCGTTGCGGAGGCTGGAGGCGGGGGAGAAGACGTGCAGCTTTGAGCTGGACATCACGCCGGCGCTGGTGAATTTGTTCTGGTGAGTGCGACAGATGCGCGGTGTCTGCCGTGAACTTGCGCGATGATGAGTTATTTCGTTATTGCGAGCGGCTTTTGCTGGTAACCGGCTGGTATGGCCTGGTTGCCTCTGGGCGGCACGCGTGTTGGCGCGGCGCGCATATCGCCTTAGCGGGGTAGGTGGCCATGGCTTGGCCGGCTTTTTATGCCGGTGGGAGGCCTTCGCTGAGTGCTCGGCCATGCCGGCCGGAACCGCCTCGACTTGGTGGGCGGTGAGGTGGGCCCTATTTTCCGGAAAGGCAGCTTCGGTGGAGACCGGCGTTGAACATTGAAAGAGGGCACGGAATTTCCGGGCTGCGGGATATGGCTTGATGGGGTGGAAATGGATCGTGTAGACTGAGACCTTTAAGCAGATCCTGCCCTATGGCGACAGTACCTCCGGAATCGTGCCTTCACTGTGAAAACGAACCTGAAGACCGGGTTCCGTTTGCCCCGTTGCTAGAGTCCGACCGGGCGGTCGGGACGCTTGTAGGGTTAGTTCTGGCGTGGCAGTTTGTGGACTCTCTTCTGACGGCGAGCCGGAAGGCGTTTTGGTATGACGAGTTAATTACATTGCATGTCTCTGCATTGCAGCCCTCTTCCCGCGTTTTGCAAGCGCTAAGGGCTGGCGCCGATTCGATGCCGCCGGGGTACGAGCTTATCGAAAGAGTGGCCCGGGTGCTTCCATTGGACGTGCATGCGGCACTAAGACTTCCGTCTATCCTCGGTTACTTGTTCAGCCTGCTCGCCGTGTATTTATTTGCCAAGAAGCGGCTGGCGGCGTCCGCCGGGTTGGCGGCGGTGATTCTGTTGGTTTTGTCCCCGTTTCGGAACTACGCGGTTGAGGCGCGGTCCTATGCCCTGGAGGTGGGGTTATTCGCAGTGTCCGCTGTGGTATGGCAAAGAGTCGGCACAAGGCGTCTGATGGTCCCCTTGCTTGGGATTCTGCTAGCCATGGCCGTCTCTTGTCATTATTACGCGGCGGTTGCGCTCCTATCGTTTGGATTGGGTGAACTAACATGGACGCTTGCTTCCCGGCGTATCCGTTGGGGAGTGTGGGCCGCATTTGTGTTTGCGACAGCACCCTTTTTCGCGGCCCTTCCAATCCTCTTACGGCTCAAGGATATTGTTGGACGGAACTTCTGGGCGAAGCCCAGCGTAGACCTTACGATCTCGACTTATTCGGAATATCTTGGATTCGATGGGGCTTGGATCGTCGCGATGCTTGTTTTTGGCGGCTTCGTATTTTCAAGCATGGTGTTTCGTGCGTCGCGGACGACCGCCGAGGATTTATCCTCGCGCACTCTGCCCGCACCGGAGCTTGTTTTTTTGGCTGGGCTGGTCCTTTACCCCCCATTGTTAATCCTGATTACTAGTATTCTTCATGGCGGTTACACGGCGCGCTACGGCTGGCCGGCTATCCTTGGGCTGGTTCTGGGCTTGGTTTACCTGGGTTGGGCTCTTTGGTCATGGGCTAACTTCACTCGCTTTGTGGTGGCGTTGCTGATCGCACTTTGCCTGCAATTCGGGGTGGACATGGCATCGGCCGTCGATCCGTCGAATTCCAGCTTGGCTGAAGTAAGAGAGCGCTGGATGCGCCTCGCGCACGTCGCGGATGGGCATCCGGACATCCCCGTCGTCGTCGGCGACGCCCTTGACTACCTGCCGAGCACCCAGTATGCTCCGCTGGGGTTGCGCGGTCGTCTTGTGGAGGTGGTTGATCCAGATCTGGAGGTCCGCGTTTGCGGTTCGGACTCGACCGATAGGGGTGGGGCTATCCTGGCAGGCTTCGCTCCCCTGCGGGTCGAAAATCGTGCACCGTTCTTGGCCGCTCATCGGGAGTTTATGTTGTATTCCTCACGAGGACCCTTCGATTGGATAACCCGGTACCTGATCGAAAAGGGCTCTCACCTGTCGCTGCTATGGCAAGACAGGAGCGGCTCGCTTTACCTTTGTGAAAGGTGAAAACATAGAGAGAACTTCTGCTCAGCAAACGCGAAGCGCGTTGGTAACCAGTTCGTGGGGCTTGTTTGGGCTGAGGTCACGGTCCCGTTCGCGCGGCGCGGGTTCTAGGTCACCGCGATCGACGGCAGTCACCGTGCTATTTTCTTTGGGCCGGAGGGTGACACGAGTTGGGTGCTCGGGCTGTTGCAGGGTGAGATTCCGGATTACCGGCACGGAGCGATCGATGTTCGGGGCCGCGAAGGCATCCTGGGTCTGGTGGAGGATTTGAGGCCGGACTTAATCGTTCACACCGCGGCTCAGCCGTCGCATGACCGCGGCGCCGCCATCCCGTTTTTCGATTTCGAGGCAAACGAGATGGGAACTCTCCACCTGCTGGAGGCAGCGCGCCGCTCGTGCACGGAGTCGCCGTTCATCGGTCATACCCGATTGTTGACTGCTATCACGGCGATCTACTTTCTGTTTCTATATGCCGATCAGCGGGCTTTGAATCGGGCGGACGCCGAGGTGGCGTCACTAGTTTCCGGGCTGCCGTATGGTCAGGGGGTTGTGGCTCCGATGCGGGACGGTGGCTCGAGGTTGAACGGACTGGAGCGGGTCTTGGATTGGAGTTGCATCGGGAGGTGCTTCGATTTCGCAAACGCTGAGCCGGCAGCGCTGGCGTTCCGGGTTCAGGCGACCGGGCCCAATCCGGTGGCCGTTGCCGACTTCTACAGGGCGCTGGCGATGAGTCACGACGAACAGACGGTTACCGCCGACGAGGCACCGTTATATTCGGTCTGCCCGTCTCGCGTGCCGGGGCGGCGGTTCGAGTTGCGGAAGGTGGAGGCGGGGGAGAAGACGTGCAGCTTCTCGTTGCCCGTGACGCCCTCGCTGGGGCATTTGTTCTGGTGACGGCTCAGAGGGCCATTATGTTGGCCAGGTTCCAGAGGATGAGAGCGGCGAAGAAGTAATTCACGATCTGGATGGTGCGGAAGCGGCGGGTGGCGACGCAGTAGGCGCCGAGGGCGATGCCGATGAATTTCGCACCGAGGAGGCCGGTAACGGGGCCGAAGGCCATGAGCATCCGGATGAAAGGGCTGGCTTCGCCGGCGCCCATGCGTAGGCCGAGGAGGGTGGTTATTACGTCTAGTACTTGGAGGTAGAGAAAAACCTGGACGCTAAAGGACCAGTCAGTCTGCATCGTTGTAGTTGTCGCGTTCATTGTATTTCTCCTCTCCTATAAGGGCAGATGCTAAGAGAATAGTAGCGGTTCCACGGATTCGTCTCAGATTTGGCAAAGCACTAACGCGGCGCCCAGATGAGGGCGGAGCCAATGAAAACGAGCGTACCGACGGCGATGAGGACGGCGTGGGGAAGGCGAAGGGCTTGATCGCTTCCGACATCGAGTTCCGGGTTGTCGCGATAAGGGGCACGTCCATACCTTAGACTTTGCAACATGAGGGCCATATTCCAGAAGGTTTTGCGGATACGGTGTTTGGCGAAGGCGAGGACGAGGGCGGCGACGCCACCGAGGATGGCGGTGAGCAAGAGGATGCCGATCCAGTTCCAGGGTCCGGCGGCGGCGCCGATGGCGGCCATGAGTTTGACGTCGCCGGCGCCCATGCCGCGGAGGAGGTAGAGGACGAAGTAGATACCGAAGGCGAGGCCGAGGCCTTTGAGGGAATACCAGAGGCCGGCGAGTTCAAAGAGGAAGACGTTGAGGGCGAGTGCGAGGAGGAGGCCGGTGAGGGTGAGCCAGTTGGGGATGCGGTGGCTGCGGAGGTCGAAGACGGCGGCGGTTAGGACGAGCAGGGTGAGGAGGCAGCAGACGGCGAGGGGCGGGAGGGTCATTCGCCCTCCCGACGGGGCGACTGGCGGGCGGCGGCTTCGGCGTCGGGGCTGGGGTTCAAAAGCTTGTATAGCGGGCGGTTCGCTGACAAATTTTTCTCCACGTAGTCGACACCCGCTCCGGTGATGACGTAATCGCTGCGCTCATCCTGGCGGATGCAATTCTGCTCTCGAAGATACCAGATGGTGAACATCAGGTGTTCGCGGGCGCAGGACATGAGGGTTTCGAATTCGAGGATGGAGAGGCCGGGATCCTCTGGGTCGCTGCGGCGCCGGCGGTAGAGGAGGCAGAGGATGCCCATGCGGCGGTTGGCTTCGCCGTCCATGCCGATGGAGAAATCCTTGGTTTCGAAGATATGGATTGGCTGGACGTGATTTTCCTGGTAGAGACCGTCGTAGGCGGTGCGCTGTTCGGGGTCGGAGAGGACGTCGTAGGCGCGGTTGACGAGGACGAAGCGATCGTAGTTGCCGGTTTCGGGGTTGTCCGGGTGGAAGCGGGAGGCGAGCATCCGGTAGACACGCTGGATGGTTTCGGGTTCCGCGTTCGGGCTGATCTGCAAGAGTTCGTAGAAATCGACGAAATCCGGATCTGACGCCATAGGGTTCCTCGATGAAGGGCGCCCCAACCAGCCATTGGGGACAAAGATTGCCTCTGCGGATAAGTATAGCAATCGAGCGAAGATTGCGGGATGCTCGGAAGACTAAGTTTCCAACGCGCACCACGGAGCCGGGCGGCTTGCGCCGCTCGCGGCCCTGTGCGCTAGTTCGGGGATGGCGTGGCGTAGTAGCCGGTGCGGGCCTGGACGCGGTAGTTTTTGTTGCCGGTGCGGATCTCGATGCGGCGGAAGGCGCCGTCCTTGGCGGAGTTGGTGGGTAAGTAGGCGATGGCGTACTGGCTGCGGAGTTCCTGCTGGAGTTCGTTGAAGATGTCGTGGAGGGTGTGGTTCCTACTGACTTTGAAGACACGGCCGCCGGTCTGGTCCGACATGCGCTTGAGTTCGCCTTCTCCACTGCCACCGAAGGTGATGCCGAAGCCGTTCTGGGCGTAGAAGCCGTGGTCGACGTAGTAGATGCTGTAGACGATGGCGTCGGCGCGCTGGGCGGCTTCGATGGACTGGTCGCGGGAGTAGCGGCTGCCCTGGTCGTCGCCGTCGGTGATGAGGACGAGGGCTTTGCGGCCGACCTGACCGTGGAGCTGCTGGTCGGCGGCGAGGTAGACGGCGTCATAGAGGATGGTGCCGCGCGGGGTGCTGGCGGTGGGCACGGGGCCGGGTTCGAGTCCGCCGGCGTCGCTGTTGACCTGCAGACCTTGGAGGGCGTGCTGGAGAAGCCTGGGGGAGCTGGTGTAGTCCTGGAGGAGTTCGGCTTCGGAGCCGAAGCTGATGACGAAGGCGAGATCCTTGGGGCGGATGACTTCGTTGAAGAACTGGCTGGCGGCGGACTGCTCGATGCCGATGAGGTTCATCTGGGAACGGCTGACATCGATGAGGAGGCCGAGGGTGAGGGGCAGATCGTTTTCGCGGGTGAAGTATTTGATCTCCTGCTTCTGGCCGTCTTCGTAGATGGAGAAGTCATCCTTGTTGAGGTTGCCGATGAGCTCGCCTTTTTTGTCGTGGACGCTGAAGAGGATGTTGACGAGGGAGACCTGGACCTTGATGGTGGGTTCTTCCTGGGCGAGGAGGATGGGCGTGAGGGCGAGGGCCGAGAGTGCGGCGGCGGCAAGGGGGATTGCCAGGGGGCTTAGGCGCTTCCGTGCGTGCATGTGTTGGTAGGATAGATGCGCGGCTCGCGCCGATCGTTCCATGCGGAAAGCCATCGATCACCTCAAGCAAGCAGACCCGGTATTGGCCGAGATTATCGAGAGGGCGGGGCCGTACCGCATCCGGTATAACGAGCCATGCTTTGCGAGCCTGGCTAGTTCCATTATTTACCAACAACTGAGCGGGCGAGTCGCGGGGGCGATTCAGGGGCGGGTGGAGGCGGCGATGCCCGGGGGGCGAATGACGCCGGAGGGCGTGCTGGGGCTGGAGGAGACGGCGCTGCGCGCGTGCGGTTTGTCGGGGCAGAAGACGAAGTACCTGCGGCACCTGGCGGAATGCACGGTAAAGCGGGACGTGCGGTTCGAGGATTTGCCGGGGTTGTGCGATGAAGAAGTGATCGAGCGTTTGACGGTGGTGAAGGGCGTAGGCGAGTGGACGGCGCACATGTTTTTGATCTTCACGCTGCGGCGGCCGGACGTGCTGCCGACGGGGGACTTGGGCGTGCGGTCGGCGATGCGGCGGGCCTACCGGATGCGGGCGCTGCCGAAGCCGGAGCGGATGGAGAAGATTGCGGCGAAGTGGCGTCCGTACCGGTCGGTAGCGAGTTGGTATTTGTGGCGGAGTTTGGAAGACGGGGCGGAGTGAAGCGGGTTAGTGGTGCGTAGAGCGCTTGCCGTCCCGCCAGCCACGGTCGATTTGGCGGGCGGCTTCCTCGATGCCGTGCGCGGTGGCGAGGGCGGCTTTCTTCGCGTCCTCGATGACGACGTAAGCGGCCTTGCCGGCGAGGCGGGCGGCGTTGTCGAAGGCGCGGTGGATTTTTTCGCCGGTATCCTTGTGCGATCCGCAGGCGATGAGCAGGGCGGCGAGCGCGAGCGGAAGGAGGGTGCGACGGGACTTCATGGCAGCCGGGAGCGCAAGAGACGAGTGTAGCGCGGCGGCGGCGCGATTGACGCGGCGGCCGGAATGCGATAGATAAACAGGGACGATGCGCAGACGAACGTTTTTCCAGGCGATGGGTGCGCCACTGGCCGGGGCGATGCTGCCGGGCGCGGCTGTGGCGGATACGGCGAAGATGAAGATCACGCGGATCCGGTACTATCACAATCCGCGGTCGCGGCCGATTTTCAATCAGAGCGCGAACATTGTGACGATCGAGACCGATGCGGGGATCACGGGCATCGGCGAAGGCGGGTCGAAGGACACGGTGGAGCAGTGCGCGAAGACGATCGTGGGCGAGGACCCTTCGCGGATCGACCGGCTGTGGCAGATCATGTTCCGCGGGTATTTTTATCCGGCGGGTCGGGAGAAGCTGGATGCGCTGGGGGCGATTGACCTGGCGTTGTGGGACATCAAAGGGAAGGCGCTGGGCGTGCCGATTTACGAGTTATTGGGAGGGGCGGCACGTAACTTCGTTGAATGTTACTCGACGGGGTTTCCACGGCAGGGGTCGCTGAAGGAAACGGCGCGGGCGTGCCGCGAGGCGGGTTTCCGGGCTTACAGGACTTCGGTGGCGGATCCGGCGGAGGGGGAGCCGTTCAACAGCCACCAGATTGTGCGGAAGACATACGAGCAGTGCGTGGAGATCCGCGAGGGGGTGGGGAAGGACGGAGACTGGTCGATTGATTATCATACGCGGCTGGATCTGCCCGACGCCGTGCGGCTGAGCACGTTAGTGGAGCCGCTGGAG
Source organism: Acidobacteriota bacterium (assembly GCA_021778335.1). Taxonomy (GTDB): domain Bacteria; phylum Acidobacteriota; class Terriglobia; order Bryobacterales; family Bryobacteraceae; genus JAJYKC01. The sequence goes on from JAJYCN010000002.1 coordinate 36,155, forward strand.
CCGTATTTCTGCGAGGACTTAGTGAGGAGCGAGAACCCGGATGTGTACCGTGAGCTGCGGCAGAAGGTGAAAGTTCCTATTGCGGTGGGAGAGCAGTTTGGCGCGCGGTGGGATGCGACGGGGTTGATTGAGAATCAGCTTATCGATTATTCGCGGATGACGCTGCCGAACGTGGGTGGGATTACCGAGTATGTGAAGATTGCGGCGCTGTGCGAGACGCACTACATCGAGTTGATACCGCATTTCACGGGGCCGGTGTCGGAGGCGGCGCTGGTGCATGCGTGCGCGCCTTTCCCCGGGCCGGTGATGTTTGAAGTGACCGGGAGGGGGCCGAGGCAGGAGCCGCACCTGCCGGAATGTCTGGATTTCCGGAGCGGGAGGATTTACCTGAACCGGCGGCCCGGATTGGGCGTGACGCTGGACGTGAAACCGCTGGAGTTGCAGGCCGAGATCACGGAGAAGGACCGGTACCGGGTGACTCCGATTTGGGAGCGTCCGGACGGGTCCATGACAAACTGGTAGGACGAATTGGCAGGTTCAGGGCATCCGGATGCCGTTTTCGCCGATGATGCCGAGGACGGAAATCAGGTTGGTGACTCCGAGTAACTCGCGGACGCGCTTGCCGACGTTCATCAGGTGTAAGTCCGAGCCTAAGGCCGTGGCGGTGACGTAGAGGCGCACGAGGGTTCCCAGGCCCATGCTGTCGATGGTGGCGAGGTCCGTCATGTCGACCACGATGTGTTTGGTGGTTGGGATAAGTTCGCGGACGGGTTTGTAGAGCTGGTCGGTTACTCCGGCGACTAACTTGCCGCCGCAGCGGACGTAAGTTACATCGGCCGAGGGCTCGATGGTGAAGGAGAAGGCTTGTTCGGGCATGGGTCAGGCGGCCTCACGATTGGCGCGGTCGCGTAGGGCGCGCATGTAGGCGATGGAGTAGGCGAGGCTGGCGCGGACGAAGGGGTCGGCGGAACCGGAGGGGGAACCGGCCGGGCCCATGTGGGGGATGTGGTCGGGGATGACGATGCCGTCGTAGTTGACGTCCCGCAGCGCTTTCATGATCCGGTACATGTCGTAGTAGCCATTGTCCATGAAAGTTTCGATGAAGTGAGGGAGCGGGGCGCTGACGTTGCGGAAGTGAATTTTGAAGATTTTCTTCTGGGCGCCGAAGTAGTGGATCATTTCGGCGGGGTCCTTGCCGGTTAGTTTCTTGCCGCCTTCGAGCCAGGTGCCGCAGCAGAGGCAGAGGCCGACGTTGGGGCTGCCGGCGATTTCCATAGCGCGTTTGTAGCCTTCGAAGTTGGCGAAGATGCAGCGGGGGACGCCGGCGAGGATAGGCGCGGGCGGATCGTCCGGGTGGATGCCGATACGGACACCGGCCTCTTCGGCGACGGGAGCGACCTGTTTGATGAAGTAAGTGTAGTTATCCCAGATTTCCTTTTCGGTGTAGACGCGGCCGTTGGAGAGCGGCGGGGAGTAGACTTTGCCGGCCCAGTAACCGCGGGCGTTGGGGCTGTCGATGTCGAACTCGCGCGTGTCGCAGCCTCGGGTTTTGGCGCGGCCGCTGCTCCAGATGCCGTTGCCCATATGGGCGTAAGTGGTGTAGTAGATGCCGGCCTGGCCGCAGTAGCGGAGAAAGTTCTTGTACTCTTCGATCTTTTCGTCGCGGCCGGGGAGGTTGAGAGTAACTTCCGGCATGTTGTGGAGGATGCCGCTGGGGCCGACGGCCGTGCCTACGTTATAGACCTTGATGCCGGAGGATTCGTATCGCTCGCGCATTTTGGTGAACGAGGCGGCGTTGGCGGTGGCGGGGGTGGAGGAGAGGCTGACGTATTCGACGCCGATCTGGTTCAGGAAGAGGAGGTCGTCGCCGGTGGGGTCGGGGCGGTAGGAGGTGGCGATCTTGATGCCGGGCGGGTTGGGGTGGACGGTGGCGGAGGCGGTTGGCGCGGCGGCGAGCACGGTGGCGGCGAGGGCGGCGTGGGTGAACTCGCGCCGTCCGAGGGTTGGGGCGTTGTTGTCGTTCATGGCGGTGTGACAACGAAAGCATATAGCAAACGAAGGTCGGGCGGGGTGTATACTGGCGGGCACGTATGGCGTGGCGGGCGAGGGTTTTTGCCGTGCTGGCGGCGCTGTGTCTGGGCGGGTCCGCGGCAGCGCAGCACTGGTACGACAACGCGGTGATTTACGAGATTTACCCACGGAGTTTTCAGGACACGAACGGCGACGGGATCGGGGACCTGAACGGCATTACGGAGAGGCTCGATTACCTGAAGCAGTTGGGCGTGGATGCGATCTGGATTACTCCGTTTTATCCGTCGCCGAACAAGGACTTCGGGTACGACGTTTCGAATTACGTCGATGTAGCGAAGGACTACGGGACGCTGGCGGACTGGGACAAGTTGGTTGCGGAGGCGAAGAAGCGGAACATTCGCGTGCTGGTGGACTTTGTGCTGAATCACACGTCGGACCAGCATCCGTGGTTTTTGGAATCGCGGTCCTCGCGGACGAACCCGAAGCGGGACTGGTACGTCTGGCGGAGCGGCGGCGGGCCGACGGAGCCACCTACGCACTGGACGTCGATTTTCGGCGGATACGCGTGGACTTGGGATGCGAAGACGCAGCAGTGGTATTACCACATCTTTTTGCCGCAGCAGCCGGATGTGAACTGGCGGAATCCGGAGTTGCGGAAGGCGATGTACGACGTGGTTCGGTTCTGGCTGGATCGCGGGGCGAGTGGTTTCCGTTTGGATGCGACGCCGTACTTGTTTGAGGACTCCAAGTATCCGGACGATCCGCATCCGCCGCCGGCTTCGAGGGCGGGGCTGATGCCGTACAACTCGGGGAGGCCGGAGAACCACGAAGTGCTGCGCGAGATGCGCGCGATTCTGGATGGGTATGAGGGGAATCCGGTGATGCTGGGGGAGTCGGTGACGGCGACGATCGCGGATTTGCGGAAGGTTTACGGGGAGAACTACGACGAGATTCAGCTTCCGATGGACTTTCTGTTCGCGGATTTGAAGACGCTGGACGCGGCGAAGTTCAAGAAGCAGGTGGATGCGGCGCAGCTTGATTTGGGCAAGGGGACGCCGGTGTTTTTTTTAAGCAGCCACGATCATCCGCGGCAGTGGAGCGTGTTCGGGGATGGGGTGCACAACGACGAGATTGCGAAGTTGACGGCGGCGTTGACGTTGGCGCAGCGCGGGACTGTGCTGCTGTATTACGGGGAAGAGATCGGGATGGGGACGATGCCGCGGGCGGAGCTGAAGAAGGCGCCGATCGGCGAGAAGCGTCCGGTGGCGGATATCCGCGACGGGGAGCGGACGCCGATGCAGTGGGATGCGGGCGGGAATGCGGGATTTAGCACAGGGGCTCCGTGGCTCCCGGTGGAGACGGACTACCGGAAGTACAACGTGGCGAGCGAGAAGCGGCGGGCGGATTCGATTTACTCGTGGTATGCGGGGCTGCTGAAGCTGCGGCATGACAATGCGGCGTTCCGGGAGGGGGAGTATGTGCCGCTCGATGCGGGGAACGCGAACGTGTTTGCGTTTGGGCGGAGGACGGTGGCGGGCGAGGCGGCGCTGATTGTTCTGAATCCGAGCGGGGAGGAGCAGAAGGTTCGGATCACGGGTTGGCCGGGCGGGTGGCCTGGATTTAGTAAGTTGCTGGAGGCGAGTCCGGCGGCTAAGGCGCCGGGGGGGAGCGGGTTCAGCGTGGCTCCGTTTGGGGTGGTGATCGCGGGGGTGAGGTAGGAGCGGGGGTTACAGGCCGTCCTCGTCGAGGTGGCGTTCGGAGGATGTGGCATGGATGATGCGGCGCAGTTCGCTTTGGTCCAGCCAGTTCAGGTAGCAGGCTGAGCAGCTTTCGATGATGACGTTGCCTCCGCCTCCGTAGAAGTGCGCGTCCATGGCGGCGTGGCATTGGGGGCAGGAGATGCGGCGGTCGAGTTCGGCGCGATCGGGCGGGCGGGGAATTCCGGTGGGCGCGGGGAGTTGCGCGCGCAGTTCTTCGATCAGGTCAGGGAAGAAGGCCATGCGGATGAGCATGCCGTGGCACTGCTTGCAGTATTGGAGGCGCCAGCCCGAGGTGGCGGCGTGAAAGAGCGGGACGGAGCAGAGGGGGCAGGCGAGGCCGGATGTTTCGTCGAAGACGCGGATGCCGTCTTCGTTCTTGTCGGGGAAGGTGTAGCCCTGGCAGTAATCGCACTGGTAGAAGTCGCGATCGGGGTTGAGGTGCAGAGGCGCGCCGCAGTTGGGGCAGTTCACGATGGCGGGTTCCGTGGGTGGGGTTTGATGAGGTAGTGTCGCACAAGTGGGGGTGAGGCAGGTTGCGGGGAGTGTCGTCGAAAGGCGCACATGCAGAGCGCGGATAATCACTTATCCTGGTAAGAGGATATACGCTTAAGTGAGCAACAGCATGCCTGACCCTGAAATCACCCGATTGACGATCACCTGGTCCAAGGACACCGACCTGGCCCTGCGCGCTTATCTCGGCGCTCAGGGTCTCAAGAAAGGCGCCCTCTCGAAGTTTGTCGAGGATGCCGTCAAATGGCGCTTGCTCGATCAAACCGTGACTGAGGTGCGTAACGCCTTCGCCGATGTACCGGCTGGTGAGCTGCAGGACATGATTGATGAAGCCGTTGCCGGCATTCGCGAGGAGAAGCGCCGGGAGCGTCACAGCCGCAGGAAAAAATAGCCGATGCGGCTGGTCGTCGACACCAACGTGCTCCTCAGCGCCGTGATGTCCTCTGGCACGCCGTCAGCGCGAATCTTTGCACTCTGGCGGAGCCGGAAATTCGACCTTCTTACGGCGGCCGAGCAGATCGAGGAAATCGCGCTTGTCACACGCTACCCGAAAATCCTGGCGCGGCTTGCTCCAGCCCTTGCAGGACGGCTTGTGAACCAGCTACGTGATGCGGCCATCGTCGTTCAAAATCTGCCGAGGGCCGATGTGGCTTCCGATCCCTTTGACACTTACCTGCTTGCGCTTGCTGAAGCGGGGCAGGCCGACTTTCTGGTTACGGGCGATAAGGCGTTGCTTGGCCTCAAGCGCTACAAGTCAACCCGGATCGTAGCTTCGAGCACGTTGCTGGAATTGCTCAAGGAGCGGGGCCGCAAGCGGCGGTCATAATGGCTCGAGGTGAAGTGCGTGGAGTTGTTGTCGACGAGGATGTAGTCTTCGCGCGTCAGCCTCGGAATCCAGGGCATAATGAGAGGGACAGATATGGGTCAGGTGCTCCATCTCGGAACTGTCGAAGTTGACGAGGCGCAATTGGCCGAACTCTGCCGGCGATACCACGTTCGGGAACTCTCGCTGTTTGGATCAGCCGCACGGGGTGAGATGCGGCCTGACAGCGACGTCGATCTTCTGGTCGAGTTTCTGCCGGATGCGGAAGTGGGTCTGGTGGAACATGCCGGGTTGATGCTGGAGCTTGAGAGGCTGCTTGGACGGAAAGTCGATCTCGTATCGAAGAACGGTTTGAAACCTCGCATCCGGCCTTACGTGCTCGCCGACGCCCAACTCCTCTATGCGGCGTGATGAGCTTTATCTGCATGACGTCGTCGAGGCTGCCGCTCATGTCGCGACGTTTCTTGAGGGAACGGAATTAGAAGGCTTCCGGCAATCGGAGTTGGTCCGGAGCGCCGTGGTGCAGAAGTTGGCCATCATCGGAGAGGCCGCGGCGCGAATATCCGATGATGTGAAGGGCCGACATCCACAAATTCCGTGGCCGCAGATAGTCGCGTTCCGGAACATCTTGATCCATGCGTACTTTGGGATTGACTGGAATGAAGTTTGGAAGGCGGCCCAGGTTGACTGCCCCGCCTTGCGTCGAGAGGTCATTGGCATTTTGAGAACCGAATTCGGTGGGCCGGGCGGGGACATCGGTAGTTGAAGAAGACTTCTTGCGGCGGTGCGGACCTCCTGGGTCACGAGATCGAGGGGCGCTCCGGCCCTGCCACTCGCGACCGCCGGAGTCGCATTCGGTTTGGGAGCCCAACGCTTCGAGCTGCGACGGGTCCAGATGCCGCTCTGTATCTAGTAGCTGAGTCGGAATGTTATCCAGCCACGGGTGGCGGTTGGAGAGAATAGCTCCGGCCATGATGGTACTTTCCACGGGTATGCACGTCACCGCGACGGCGACGGGCCATGGAGGAGCACCATACTCCTTCATCAACCAGACGTGCCACCGCTTGGCTTTTCTTCCCGATTGACCACTCCATTGAGGTCTACCATCGGGATACAAATTCATGTATGCTCGCGCGAGAACGCCCGCAAAAGAGACGATGAATCCTGGTGCAACGATGAAGAGAAAATTTCTCGCCATCTTGACCCTCGCCTGCAATTTTGTCTGGAACTTCACCTTTACTCAGTCCGGATGAGTGGTCTGGCTCACCTCTGTACCTTCTACGACGAGGGTGTATGATCGTCGGCGAAGGAAGGTGACGCGGAATATCGTCGGGGGATTTCGATTTGAATCGGGCACGAGAGACGAGAAGACCATTTCAGGTTGACGCGAACGAGGCGGGGTGGGGCGGGTACTTGGTGGACAATGATGCCGAGGGGGCTCTGTCGTTGCTCGGACGGCGCGCCGCCCTCGCCGCCGCGAGCGACGATCGTGCGATCGTCGAGGAGGCATGGAACGGGAAGCGTACAATTGTCACCTCGAATGGGCGGGACTTTGTCCGCTACATTCAGGAGTTCCAGCGCCGCCAGAACAATCGTGACTGTCGTGATCTCTGGGGTCTGCTAGTGATCCCAAACCCTCAAATTCGGAGGCAAGGGTTGACCTCTCTCCTGCGCGGCCTTGTAATGAGGTGCAGATGGTCCAGTGCGATGACACGCGAACTGTCAATCGTACAGCGGCGCTTCCGCATTCGAGTCCCGGCCCACGCGTTGTGCTGCTGCTCGATCACCTCTCGTTTTCCACAGCTACGGTATCCATGGCGTTCCATTCTTCGACGCTGACATGGACCGGTAGAGCGTCATCGATCTCCACTTGTCCGTCGACCTTCACTTGCCCTTCGAGCGCGCGAATTCGCTGGCCGCTATTCGGAGACTCGCGTAGCCGGGATAGTTGTTCCGGCGTTAGGGTATACGCAGCGTTCTTGACCTGCTCCCGCCGAACACCCATTAACTCCGTCATGATTAAGCCCAGTTCGATTGAAATGACCGCAAGTATCAACAAAAGTGATGCTCGAAATAGCGGCGTGGCGGATGGTCCCATGGGCGTGAGAATACCACTATGGGAACGTGCTAAGCCGGGCCGGATCATACGACAAGCGTGCGCAGCTTATGGATGCAACGGCCGGCTTGATTGATTATTGCCAAGATCAGACCACGAGGGACCTGGTGTTTTCCCGTGAACTACCGAGGGAGATCTGTGCGAACACCAGGGTGGGACTCGGCCTCGCGCTACCGACCTCTGGGCCGGGGCGGCCTCGGATTCGGGACGATGACCGCCGATCCCGGCTCAATCCGCGACGGCCCATTCGCCGGGGACGATTTTGCGGGTGCGGGGCAGGTGGCCGAGGCGGGCGAGGTTGCCCATGGCGGCGAGGAGGAGGGTGTAGACGGCGAGTTTGACGATGTCGGTGGTGTGGTTGCGCGGCAGCGTTTTCCAGAGCAGGAGGAGGACGGTTTGGGCGATGGTGACGCTCCAGACGGTGCCGTAGAAGTAGCGGCGCTCGGTGCCTTCGCCCTGGGTGGATTTCCTGACGCGGGGCAGGAGGCCGAGGAGGCCGAGGAGCCAGATGGTGGCGGCGAGGGGGAAATAGGCGGCGTCGTAGATCTGGCGCATGCGCCAAAGGCCGCTGGTTACGGCGTAGGCGAGGCCGATGTAGTTGAGGAGGGCGAAGGTGACGGCGACGGACCAGGCGAAGGTATAGCAGACGCGGCGGTAGATGGGGTTGGGACGGTCCTCGGTGAAGCGGAGGATGTAGGGGGCGGGTTCGACGCCGGGGAGTTGGCCGAAGAGGCCGGCGAGGCCTGTGCCGGCGAGGACGACGCCGAGCCAGGCGGCCATGCGGGAGTCGAAGCCGTGGGCGAAGAGATCGAAGGTGAGCGGGCCGGGGGCGATGAAGAAGACGAAGATCCAGATGGGCCAGTGGAGGAAGCGGTAGTAGAGCTTATTGCGGGCGCGGAATTTGCGGTCGCTCGCGTACTCGAGTTTTACGTTTTCGGGCACCGTTATTTATGGTAAGGCACCCAGGCTGCGTTGAGGATTGCGAGGGCGGCGATGGCGGCGGTTTCGGCGCGGAGGATGCCGTGGCCGAGGGAGACGGGGCGCCAACCGGCGGCGGTGAAGTGCGAGCGCTCGGCTTCGGTCCAGCCGCCTTCGGGCCCGAGGAGGAGGGCGGTGGAAGCGGCCGACGGGAGCGAGGCGGCGAGCACGGGGAGGATGGGCGGGGCGCCGGGTGATTCGTCGAGGAGGAGGGGCAAGGGGGAATCGGCGGAGGGCTCGCGGACTGGTGGGAGGATTTCCGGGAGGCGGGGACGGCGGGACTGTTCGGAGGCTTCGCGGGCGATGCGGCGCCAGCGGTCGATGCGCTTTTCGGCGGCGCGTTCGAGTCCTTTTTCGCTGCGCTCGGCGATGAGGGGGCGGATGGAGGCGGCGCCGAGTTCGGTGGCTTTTTCGACGATCCACTCGAAGCGGTCAAAGTGGATGAGGGCGGCATAGAGGTGGACTTCGGCGCGGGGGCGGGGTTCGGGGAGGGATTCGAGGATGGTGAAAGAGACTTCGTTCTTGCGGGCGGATTCGACTTCGGCCAAGTAGAGGCGATGGTTGTCGGAGAGTTCGTAAACCTGACCGGGGGCGACGCGGAGGACGCGGGTGAGGTGGTGGGCGAGGTCGCCTTCGATGCGGGCGCGGCCGAGACGGACCTCATCGACGAAGAACAAGCGGCGCGCCATGTAGAATTGTACTTCTCATGATCGGCCATCTGCGGGGCGCACTGCTAGAAAAACACCCGAACCTGGTTTTGGTTGAAGCCGGGGGCGTGGGCTATGAGGTGTCGATTCCGGTGTCGACTTACACGGCGCTGCCGGAGCCGGGGGCGCAGGTTTCGCTGCGGATTCATACCCACGTGCGGGAGGACGCGATCCAGCTTTACGGGTTCGCGGCGGCGGCGGAGAAGTCTCTGTTCGAGCGGCTGATTTCGGTGTCGGGGATTGGGCCGAAGCTGGCGATTACGATTTTGTCGGGGCTGGCGGCGGCGGATCTGGCGGAGGCGATCCGGGCCGGGAGTCTGGAGCGGCTGGTGCGGATTCCGGGGGTGGGTAAGAAGACGGCCGAGCGGATGGTGCTGGAGTTGCGGGACAAGCTGGATTTGGGGGTGGCGCCGGTGGCCGTGAAGGCTGTTGCGGCGGCGCCGATGGATGAGGCGGCGCGGGATGCGGTGTCGGCGCTGGTGAATATGGGGTCGAAGCCGGCGGCGGCGGAGGAGGCGGTGCGGAAGGCGCGCGCGGCGGAACCGGAGGCGGGGTTCGAGGCGCTGTTCCGGCGGGCGCTGGGGCTGGTGAGGTAGATTGCGTGGCGTGCGATAACCTGAAGATACATGCGCAGCGCGGGGATAGTCTCTGCCAGTATTCAGGAAGGGGATCAGCAGGTTGAGGCGGCGCTGCGGCCGGCGAGGCTGAGCGAGTTCGAGGGGCAGCCGAAGGTCAAGGAGATCCTTTCGATCGCGATCGAGGCGGCGAACCGGCGCGGGGAGGCGCTGGACCACGTTCTGCTGTACGGGCCGCCGGGGCTGGGTAAAACAACTCTGGCCAATATTGTTGCGGGCGAACTGGGCGTGGAATTCGACCAGACGGCCGGGCCGGTGCTGCAGAAGAAGCTGGACCTTTCGGGCGTGCTGTCGAACATCCGGGCGCGGCAGGTGTTCTTCATCGATGAGATTCACCGGCTGCTGCCGGACATCGAAGAAGTGCTGTACGCGGCACTGGAAGACTTCCGGCTGGATCTGCTGATCGGGTCGGGGCCGGGGGCAAGGACACATTCGATCGCGATTCCGCGGTTCACGGGCGTGGGCGCGACGACCAGGCAGGGGCTGCTGAGCGCTCCGCTGCGCGGGCGGTTCGGGATTGTGCTGCGGCTGAATCCGTACGATGCGGACGAGCTGAAGCGGATTGTGCTGCGGTCGGCGAAGCTGCTGGATGTGACGATTGACGAAGCGGGCGCCGCTGAGATTGCGCGGCGAAGCCGGGGCACGCCTCGGATTGCGAACCGGCTGCTGCGGCGCGTGCGGGACTATGCGCAGGTGCGCGCGGCGGGGCATATCGACGCGCAAGTGGCGGCGGCGGCGCTGGATCTGCTGGAAGTGGACCGTTTCGGGCTGGATGAGATCGACCAGAAGATCATGCAGACGCTGCTGGGCAAGTTCTACGGGGGCCCGGTGGGGATCAACACGATCGCGGCGGCGATTGACGAGGAGCCGGCGACGATTGAGGAAGTGTATGAGCCGTACCTGATCCAGCTTGGGTTCCTGGAGCGGACGCCGCGCGGGCGCGTGGGCTGCGAGCGGGCGTTCGAGTATTTCGGGATTGCGCGGAAGGGCCGGGGGCGGCAGGAATCGCTGTTTCCATGAGCGGAGGGGTTTGGCTCGGGCTCGGCTCGAATGTAGGGGAGCGGATCGGGAATCTGGCCGCGGCGATCGAGGGGCTGGAGCGGGAAGGCGTGCGGGTGCTGCGGGTTTCGGGCGTGTATGAGACGGCGCCGCGGGATTTCCTGGATCAGCCGGCGTTTTTGAACTGCGTGGCGGAGACGGACGCGGCGATGGAGCCGGAAGCAATGCTGCGGGCGGCGCTCAAGGTGGAAAAGGCGATGGGGCGGGTGCGCGATGTGGCCAAGGGGCCGCGCGTGATCGACATCGACATTTTGTTCTACCGGGACCGGGTGGTGCGCGGGGAGGGGTTGGAGATTCCGCATCCCCGGATCGCGGAGCGGCGGTTTGTGCTGGAGCCGTTGGCGGAGTTGGCGCCGGACCTGGTGCATCCGGTGCTGAGGCGGACGGTGGCGGAGTTGCTGGATGGTGTGCGAGACCAGGAGGCGGCGAGGATTCAGACGGGAATACCGACGCGCCAGAGGCCGTAGCCGACCGCCTGGCGGAGATAGAGCCAGTGGGCGCGCCAGCCTTCGAGCGACGGTGAGGGGCGGGGCGAGCCGTAGACGCTGAGGCCGCGGTGCTCGAGCATTTTCTTGACGCGGTAGATGTGATAGCCGTCGCTGACGACGATGCAGGATTTGAGATTCATGCGGCGCATGATTTCGGCGACGGCGGCGGTGCTGTGGACGGTGGTGTCGCCTTCGCTTTCGACGACGATATCTTCGGGGCGTACGCCGTGGGACGTGAGGTAGGCGCGGCCGACGGCGCCTTCGGTGAAGACGGGATCGCCGCCGGCGCCTCCAGTAGTGATAATGAGCGGCGCCATGTGGCGGAGATAGAGGAAGAGCGCGTGATCGAGACGGGCTTCGAGAACGGGAGAAGGACGGCCGCGATACTCGGCGGCGCCGAGCACGACGATCGAGTCGGCGGGGCGCGCTTCATCGACCTTGGACTGGCGCTCGATGGCGGCGGCCACACGGCGGAGATAGTTGCCGACGATGAAAGCGGCGGCGGCGAAGACAAGCAGCGCGGCCACTGCGAGGATGCGTTTCATGACGCGGGCGTCCGGCATGGTAGCCGGAGAGAACATTCCAGTCTACGATCTTCTTATGGCTGAGGTCATCCGTGCGGGCAACAAGCTGGTGCGGGAAGTGAGAAAAGCGATGCGGGAGGGTGCGCTCACCGAGTCCGGGCAGTGCGTGGCCGAGGGGCCGAGGCTGCTCGAGGACGCGCGGCGGAGCGGGCGGCCGATTCGCGCGGCGCTGGTGAGCGAGGCGTTTGCCCAGCGCTATGAAGGCAGGCTGGACGGGATCCGCACGGCGGTGCTTGGGGCACGGGATTTCGAGGCGCTGGCGGGGACGGAGACGACGCAGGGGATTCTGACGCTGGTGGATCCGCCGGGGGTGGATGAGGAGCGGCTGTTCGGTGCGGGGACGCTGTTGCTGGTGCTGGACGGGGTGCAGGATCCGGGGAATGCGGGGGCGATGCTGCGGGCGGCGGAGGCGTTCGGGGCAGAGGGAGCGGTGTTTCTGAAGGGGACGGTGAGCCCGTACAACGCGAAGGCGGTGCGAGCTTCGGCGGGGTCGATTTTCCGGCTTCCGGTGGCGGCGGGCTGGGAAGCGGGACAGTTTTTGGAGCGGGCGAGCGGGGCGGGGTTGGAGATTTATGCGGCGATGCCGCGGGCGGGGTTGACGGGAGAGCGCTGCGATTTCCGGCGTGGGTGCGCGATTGTGATCGGCGGCGAGGGCGGGGGCGTGAGCGAGCGCGTGCGGGCGGCGGCGAAGGCGGTGACGATTCCGGTGCGCGTAGTCGAGTCATTGAACGCGGCGGTGGCGGCGGCGATTTTGCTGTATGAGGCGAACCGGCAGCGGGAAGGGGGAGTCGAGTGAGTTTGTTTGACATGACGCCTCCGGAGGAACCGAAGGAGGGTGGGAAAGACGAGCGGAGGCCGCTGGCGGAGCGGATGCGTCCGGAGCGATTGGAGGACTTCGCCGGCCAGGAGCATATTATCGGACCGGGGAAGCCGCTGCGGGTGCAGATTGAGCGGGACCAGCTTAGCTCGCTGATTTTGTGGGGACCGCCGGGGGTGGGGAAGACGACGCTGGCGCGGCTGCTGGCGCGGGCGAGCAAGGCGGACTTCATTCCGTTCAGCGCGGTGATGAGCGGGATTAAAGAGATTAAGACGGTGATGGCGGAAGCGGAGCGGAACCGGGCGCGCGGGCGGCGGACGGTGCTGTTCATTGACGAGATTCACCGGTTCAACAAGGCGCAGCAGGATGCGTTTCTGCCGTATGTGGAGCGCGGGGACGTAATTCTGATTGGGGCGACGACGGAGAATCCGTCGTTCGAGGTGGTTTCGGCGCTGCTTTCGCGGGCGCGGGTTTATGCGCTGCGGCCTTTGACGGAAGAAGAGATCGTGGCGTTGCTCGAGCGGGCGCTGCCGGTGGTGGGGGTGAAGGCGGAGAAGGCGGTGATCGAGGCGATTGCGCGGCAGGCGAACGGGGATGCTCGGGCGGGTTACAACCTGCTTGAGTTAGTGGCGGCTTCGGCGGTGGAAGGAGTGATACCGGCGGAGGCTCTGGAAGGGGCGCTGGAGCGGCGGGCGATTCTGTACGACAAGAGCGGCGAGGAGCACTTCAACTTGATTTCGGCGCTGCATAAGTCGGTGCGGTCGTCGGATCCGGATGCGGCGTTGTATTGGCTGGCGCGGATGCTGGAGGGCGGGGAAGACCGGCTGTATCTGGCGCGGCGGCTGCTGCGGATGGCGATTGAGGATATCGGGTTGGCGGATCCGCGGGCGATGGAGCAGGCGGTAGCGGCGTGGCAGACGGTGCATTTTCTGGGCGAGCCGGAGGGGGACCAGGCGCTGGCGCAGGCGGCGATTTATCTGGCGATGGCGCCGAAGTCGGATGCGGCGTACCGGGCTCTGAATGCGGCGATGGAAGATGTGCGGACGATGCGGGCCGAGCCGGCGCCGATGCAGTTGCGGAACGCGCCGACGCGGGCGATGAAGCAGTGGGGCTATGGGGCGGGGTATCAGCACGCGCACCAGTTTGAAGACGCGCTGCCGGAGATGGAGTGTCTGCCGGAGCGGTTGGTTGGGCGGCGGTTTTACGAGCCGGTGAATCGCGGGCTGGAGCAGAAGATCGCGGAGCGGTTGGCGGAGTTGCGGAGGAGACGGGAGAAGCGGGGGGAGGAGTAAGCCGGCGCGCCCGTTACGCAGACCAGAGGCGGGCGAGCGGGACGCCGTGGAGGTTGGCGGCGAAGGGGATGACCTCCGTGCCGGTGTAGAGGACCACGCCGCGGATCCACTTCTTGCCGGCGGCTTCGGCGAGGGCTTGCAGGCCGCGTATGTCACGAGCGCCGAGCGTGGCGGCGGCTTTCACCTCGATTCCTGCGAGGCGGCCGGAGGCGTCTTCGACTACGATGTCCACTTCCTGTCCGGAGACGGTTCGCCAGAAGTAAAGCTGTGGCCGCGCGTGGCTCCAGGTGCATTGTTTTCGCAGTTCCATGAAGACGTAATTTTCGAGGATTGCGCCGGCGAGATTTCCTTCCTGCTTAATTCGCTCCGGCGTCGCGCCGAGCGAGTGGGCAAGGAGACCGGTGTCGTTCAGGTAAACCTTGGGGGCTTGGATGACTCGCTTGCCCAGGTTGACGGCCCAGGGCGAAAGTAATTGGACGAGGAACGTTGCCTCCAGGAGTGCAAAGTAGCGTTTCAGCGTGGATTGGGGCAGGGCCATGGCTCGCGAGAGGTCGGCGAAGTTGAGTAGTCCGCCCGCGCGGGCGGCGACAACGGAGAGAAGACGGGGGACGGCGGTGATGTCCGCGATGTTGGCGAGGTCGCGGATGTCGCGCTGGAGCGTGGTCATCAGGTAGGACTGGAACCAGGCGTCGCGCCGCGCCGGCTTTGAGCGGGCTACGGCGGGTGGATATCCGCCCGCGACCATCATTTCGAGTAGTTCGTCCCAGGGGCAAGGTGCGGAACCGGCGAACCAGTCCGGGTGCTTACGCGCGAGGAGGGTATCGACGAAGGTTTCGGCGACGCCGCGGATTTCGCCTTGGGAGAACGGCCAGAGGGTCAGGACTTCCATGCGGCCGGAGAGGGCTTCGGAGAGCTTGGGCAGGAGGAGTACGTTCGCTGAGCCGGTGAGCAGGAAGCGTCCGGGGCGGCGCTCGCGGTCGATGGCGGCTTTGATGACGGGGAAGATCCCGGGAACGCGCTGGACTTCATCGAGAGTTACGGGAGCACTCAGGCCGGCGACGAAGCCATTGGGGTCGTTTGTGGCGGCGGAAAGAAGGCCGGGGTCGTCGAAGGTGAGATAGCGGCGGGCGGGACCCGGGAGATCGGGCGATTGTACGAGCGTACTCTTGCCTGTTTGCCGGGCTCCGTTGATGAGGACGGCGGGGGTATCGGACAGGGCGTCGGAGAGTTGCGTTGCGAGGTGACGCCGGACCATGGTCTTATCATCGCCCGGGAGGTGGTTGATAATCAACCAGTAGGTGGATGATTATCAACCACCGGTTAGGAGGGCGCGTGCTTGGGATGACGGGAGTGCGCCGGACCGGCGCCGTTGTTCAGCCAGACGTCGATGCGCGTGGTGTCCCAACTGTAGGGTTTGTCGATGATGTCCAGATCGCCGTCGCCGTCGACATCGGCCAGTTTGCCTTCGTGCCATCCTTCGCCTTTGTCGAGGAATGTCTTGCGGAAATGGCCGTGGCCGTCGCCGTAGAGGATCCAGGCCGTCGCGTTCGGGTTGTCAATGCCGGGCTTGGTGGTCCAACGGCCCATCTCGGCGGCGAAGATGTCGAGGTTGCCATCGCCGTCGACATCGCCCAAGTCGAGCGCATGGCCGTGGATCATGTCGCGGCCGAGCAGGTTGCGGCCTTTCCATGAGGAGGAATCCGCGGGGTCTCCCGTGCACTCGTAGAACATCAGGGGACCGGAGCCGTCGCCCGGGGCGATGACGACCTGGGCGTTCTTGCCGGGTTTGAACTTGCCCGCGCCTTGATACTTGAACCAGTAGTTGCCTGCGAGCAGATCCGGGCGGCCGTCGCCGTCCACGTCGAAAACGTCCTGGCCTTCGGCGTACTTCGCGGCATTCTGCCCGCCTTCGCCGGCCTGCCCGGAGAAGACGACGTGTAACGGCCATGGTCCGGAATGCCTTGGATCTGGGGGAATCTCGGCGAGGAACAGCGTCTTGGCCTGTTGGTTCCAGAAGATGAGTGGTGGCTTTCCCGTGCCTTCGATGTCGGCGAAGATCTGGTCGTGCTGCTGGCGAGCGCCGCCGGCCCCGACGGTGAGGAAGTTCGGATCGATGACGTAGCGGGACCACCCGTTCCCAATGCGCCGGTACCAGACGAGCGCCGGGGGCATGACGCGAAAGCTGAGGACATAATCCGTGGCGGGACTGCTTTTATCCAGCCTGGCCACTAGCAGGCCGGTGTGCTCGGGAGATTTGCCGGGTATGGGGAGGTTCCCGTTCTTGCTGGTGAGATGCACCCAATGGATGTCACGGGCAAGGACGGGAGACCCGGGGAGGATAGCGAAGCATGCCACAAAACATAGGCCTTGGAGGACGACGCGGCTGTCAAGGCCGCTGTTCTTCTCGCTCACGCTCTGCTACCCGGAACTCGGTGAACACGTCCATTAGGTTGGGCTTAGAGGCCGCACCACGGAGTTTCTTCCAGGCGGGTTCTTCGGATAGCACGGCACGCGGCGTTCTGCTTCGGCCGAGGTTGAATGCGTAACGGCGGACCTTCGAGAATGCGAGCCGGAGCTTCGACAACAGAGTGAACAGGTCCATCGGCCCTCGCCGAACCTTACGCCGGTTGAGGGCGTTCGCCGCCGAGGAGGCCGGGGAGGCCCTTGCCTTGTTCGGGCTTGGGGGCGACGGGCTGGGACTTGCCGGAGTCGGCGGCGCCGGTTCCGGGCTGCGGGCGTTCGGGCAGGGCGGTGCCGGCGATGAGCATTTTGACTTCCTCGCCGTCGAGGACTTCGCGCTCGAGGAGTGCTTCGGCGATGCGCTTCATGGCGTCTGAGTGGTCCTCAAGGTGCTTGCGGGCGCGGCTGTAGCCGGCTTCGACCAGCTTGCGGACTTGCTCGTCGATCCTGATGGCGGTGTCTTCGCTGTAGTCGCGATGCTGGGCGATTTCGCGGCCGAGGAAGATCTGCTCTTCCTTCTTGCCGAGGCTGACGGGGCCGAGCTCGCTCATGCCCCACTCGCAGACCATTTTGCGGGCGAGGTCGGTGGCGCGCTCGATGTCGCTTTTCGCGCCGGTGGTGACGCGGCCGATGAAGATCTCCTCGGCGAGGCGGCCGCCCATGAGGATGGCCAGTTCGGCGTCGAGGTAATCCCGGTTGTAGTTGAGCTTATCGTCGACGGGCAACTGCATGGTGAGGCCGAGGGCCATCCCGCGGGGGATGATGGTGACCTTATGCAGCGGGTCCGAGGCCGGTTCGAGCGCGGCTACGAGGGCGTGGCCGGCTTCATGATAGGCGGTGATCTTTTTGTCTTCCGGCGTCATGATCATCGACTTGCGCTCGACGCCCATCATGACTTTGTCTTTAGCCAGTTCGAAGTCGTACATGGTGACGACCTTGCGGTTCTGGCGGGCGGCGACGAGGGCCGCTTCGTTGACGAGGTTGGCGAGATCGGCGCCAGCGAAGCCCGGTGTGCCGCGGGCGAGCACGCTCAAGTCGACGTCGTCGGCGAGCGGCGTTTTCTTCACGTGAACGCGGAGGATCGACTCGCGGCCCCTGAGGTCGGGCCGGTCGACGACGACGCGGCGGTCGAAGCGGCCGGGGCGGAGAAGAGCGGGGTCGAGGACGTCGGGGCGGTTGGTCGCGGCGACGAGAATGACGCCTTCGTTCGACTCGAAGCCGTCCATTTCGACGAGCAGTTGGTTCAGTGTTTGTTCGCGTTCATCGTGACCGCCGCCGAGGCCCGCGCCACGATGGCGGCCGACGGCGTCGATTTCGTCGATGAAGATGATGCAGGGAGCGTTCTTTTTGCCCTGCTCGAACAGGTCGCGGACGCGGCTGGCGCCGACGCCGACGAACATTTCCACGAAGTCGGAACCGGAGATGGAGAAGAACGGCACGTTGGCTTCGCCGGCGATGGCGCGGGCGAGCAGCGTTTTGCCGGTGCCGGGAGGGCCGATGAGCAGGACGCCTTTGGGGATGCGTCCGCCGAGCTTCTGGAACTTTTGCGGTTCGCGGAGGAACTCG
>JAJYCN010000146.1 GCA_021778335.1 Acidobacteriota bacterium
GGGTACGCGGCGCGGGACGCGATTCCCGCGCTGGTCGCGAATTCGTGGGAGCGGAACGCGTGGGCGGGTGGGTTCGACTGGCGGGTATTTGCGTATTCGGCGGCGCTGACGGTGGCGACGGGCCTGTTGTTCGGGCTGGCGCCGGCTCTGCGGGCGATGTGGACCGAGGCGGGCGGGGAATTGAAGGACGACGCGCACACGGCGACGCGCCGGACGGGGCGGACGGGACGGGCGCTCGTGGCGCTGCAGGTGGGGCTGGCGACATTGCTGGTGGCGGGGGCGGGATTGTTTCTGCGAACGGTGGCGCGGCTGGACGCGGTTCCGCTCGGGTTCAACGCGAACCACCTGATCCTTTTCGACATCGAGCCGCCGGCGCAGCGCTATCCGGCCGGGCGGAACGTCGAAGTGTTGCGCCAGATTGAGGAAGCGGTGGGCGCGGTTCCGGGCGTGGAGTCGGTGACGGCTTCGAGGGTATCGCCGATCTCGAATTCGGCGGAGAATGACGTTTTCCTGCCGGAAGGGCAGAAGCGGGATCCGGCGCATCCGCATAGTTCCTGGGCGTTCCTGAACATCGTGGGCGAGCGGTTCTTTTCCTCGATGCAGACGCCGATTCTGGCCGGGCGGGGTTTCGACGGCAGGGACACGGAGACGTCGGCGAGGGTGGGCGTGGTGAACGAAGCGCTCGTGAAGAAGTTTTTCGCGGGACGGAACCCGGTGGGGAGGGAGTTTACGACGCAGGATTACGACACGGGGAAGGACGTAGTGGTGGAGATTGTCGGAGTGTGCGCGAACACGCGGTACGCGAGTTTGCGGGATGCGATGCCGCCGCTATTTTACTTGCCGTACCGTCAGGCCTCGGAAGGCGGGTTGACGTTCGAGGCGCGGACCTCTTTACCGCTGGAGGCGATGGTGGGGCCGCTGCGGAAGGCGGTGGCGGGAGTGGACAAGGACCTGCCGTTGATCGATCAGCGGACCCAGCGGGAGCAGATTGCGGCGACGATCAAGCCGGAGCGGCTGTTTGCGAACCTGAGCGCGGGCTTTGGCGTGCTGGCGCTGGTGCTGGCGGCGACGGGGGTGTACGGGCTGATGGCGTACACGGTGGCGCGGCGGACGAACGAGATCGGGATCCGGATGGCGCTGGGGGCGCGGGCGGGGCAGGTGATGCGGATGGTGCTGAGCGAGGTGAGTTGGATTGCGGCGGCGGGTGTGGCGGCGGGGCTGGTGGGGGCGGCGGCGATGACGCGGTTGGTGGCGGCGACGCTCTATGGCGTGAAGCCGCGGGATCCGTTGAGCCTGGCGCTGGCGGGCGTGGTCTTGGCAGCCGTGGCCCTGGCGGCGGGATGGCTGCCGGCGCGGCGGGCGGCGAAATTAGACCCGATGGCGGCGCTACGGCACGAGTGAGGGGAGTTTGGCTCGCTTGGACTGGGGTCCCGCAGGGGGAAGGACCGTAGCTTGGAGGCTGGTGGATGGCCTATCATGCGATGATAGATAGTATATATACTATCTATCTCCGCCATATCAACCAGTTGCCGGGTGAGGATTCATACGTATTACAATGGCTTGTCCGTCCTGGTAGAATGGGATTTAGCGTGAAGCCAGATAGTATATATACTATCTGTTCACAAGGACAGGCCCCATGGCTCGAGGACGGATCCCTTACATTCAACTGGCGCGCGGGGAGATCCTGCGTTACTTCGAGAAATCGCGGCAGCGAGTCTTCTCCGAGAATGATCTGGGCCGCGTGCTCGCGCAAGGACGTGACGAGTGGCGTTTGCCGCAGCGCATGACGGTGGGGCGCTTCATCGAGTTTTTGGAGGCAAAGGGGAGACTCCAGAGACTCAGCATCGAGTCCGCAAAGCAGCCCGGGCGCTTGTTGACACGTTACGGATGGGGAGAGCCTTCGGTGCTCGAAGTAGCGCTCTCGCTGAAGAAGCGTTCTTACTTGTGCCACGCCTCCGCCGCTTTCGTGCAGGGACTCACGGATCAGCTTCCGCGGCGGGTTTATGCGAACTTCGAACAGGCTTCCGAAGGCGGAGGGAGCGGACTATCGCAGAATGCGATCCACGCGGCGTTCCGGCGCCAGCAGAGACAGACCTCGCTGATATTCAGTTATGGGGAGCGAGAGATCCTGCTTCTGAATGGCAAGAACACGGGCCGGCTGGAGGTCAGCTCAATGGAGTTCGACAACTACCGGGTGAGCGTGACGAAGTTGGAGCGGACGCTGATCGACCTGGCCGTGCGGCCGGCCTACGGTGGGGGAGTTTACCAAGTGATCGAGGCCTTCGAGAGGGCCAGGGAGCGCGTAGCCTTTCCGGTGCTGCTTGCGACGCTTAAGAGGCTCAACTACGTCTACCCGTACCATCAGGCAATTGGCTTTTACCTGGAACGGACCGGCTACGCGGCCGCTCAATATGAGCGTCTGCGTGGTCTCGGGCTCAAGTACGACTTCTACCTGGCGCACGCGATGCAGGAGAAACGGTTTGTTCCCGAGTGGCGGTTATACGTTCCCAAGGACCTTTAGGCGCTCGACGATGCGTTCGACCTGCGCGGCAACGAAGTCGAAGTAGCGATCGAATTCCTCGATTGGGCCGCCGACGGCATTGACCACCGCGGGCCAGTCCGGCCGATGGAATTCGCGCTGTTTGTGAACATTGCCGAGCAGCGCGAGCGGCACTCGCTTGACGGCGAAGACGCTGGCCAGAAGATCGAGGTTCTCGCGTGCCGTCAGGTCGGCGTCCTCTTTGGTGACCACCAGATGGATGTCGTAGAAATCCCGCGCCCGGGCACGCCCGCGGCCCCTCATGGGGTACTCCGGCATCTGCTGGCATATCGCCCGGAGCTTTTCGACGTCCACCATGATGGGCGTGTAGACGTAGATTGTGTAGCGATCGAGTTCGTGCTCCTGCTTGCCTTGAGTGAACTCGTACTTGCTGAAGTCGGCCGAAAACACGCGGCGCTGATCCGGGCCGACGACCTGGGCTTGGATCCGCATCTTCTCGTGGTTGTCCCTGAGCTTATCGTGGTCCGCCTTGGGGATGAGTTTAAACTCGAGTTGGTAGCCGCCCCACCAGGGCCCGCGTATCCGGACCATCAAGCTCGGGCTTGGCCGTGAACTCCTCGTCGAAAACCACGTAGCCCAGGGAGTCGAACCTGTCGTGGAGTGACCGGAAGATCCTGATTCGGACTTCGTCGATATCGGGAAAGTCGCCTTCAATGGAGAAGTCCACGTCGAGGGACGACCGAGGGCTGAGGCCGTGGACGAGGCTCAGGGCGTTGCCTCCCTTGAGAACGAGGAGTTCCAGCAACTTGTCGTCGGCGAAGAGGGCGGTGATTGTCTGTCGGCGAATGGTGGCGAATAGGTCGTCCATTAGGATCCACGCCAATCCAGGGTACAGCGAAAATCCGCGCGGGGGCGTGTGCCGGCGGTGGCCCTGGCGGCGCCGCGGCACGAGTAGTCGCTAATTTCCCAACGGCCCTTTTTCCGCCAGTTTTGCCGCGAAATCGAGCGCGCGGAGGAAGCTCGTAGTTGACGCCTTGCCTGTGCCGGCGATGTCGAAGGCCGTTCCGTGGTCCACCGAGGTCCGGAGGATCGGCAGGCCGAGCGCTACGTTCACGCCGTTTTCGAAATCGAGTAACTTCAGCGGCACGTGGCCCTGGTCGTGGTACATGCAGACGATGGCGTCGTACATTTTGCGGCGCACGGCGAGATAAAAGAGCGTGTCGGGCGGCAGCGGGCCCTGCACGGGCAGGCCGCGCCGCTGCGCCCACTCCACCGCCGGGCGGATTTCGCGGATCTCTTCGTCCCCGAAGAGGCCGTTTTCGCCGGCGTGCGGGTTGAGCCCCGCTACGGCCACGCGAGGGGAATCCTTCAGCCGCGCCATCGCCTCGCAGGTCAGTTGAATGATCGTCTGAATCCGTTCCTTCTTGGCGCGGCGGATGGCTTCGGCGAGCGAGCAGTGCGTGCTGACGTGCGTCACCACGAGGTCGCTCGAAGCAAGCAGGATGGTCACGTCGCTCGACCCGCAGAGCCCGCCGATCAGTTCCGTGTGGCCGACGAAGTCCGGGTCGCTCAACTGGGTGGCTTCTTTGTTCATCGGCAGCGTCACGATGGCGGAGATTTCCCCGGCGAGCGCCGCGCCGGTGGCGCGCACCACGTAATCCCGCGCGGCCGCGCCCGCTGCCTTGCTGAGCTTGCCCGGCGTCACCTGCGCCGCGGTCATCAGGCCGGAATCGACGACGGACAACGCGCCGCTCACGGGCGCCTCGGGCCGTTTGACGGCGCGCAGTGTCACGCCGAAATTCAGGCGCTGGTTGTAAACTTCGAGCGCCGCCACGTCGCCGAATGCCACCACCGGGTAGCGGATCTGATCCTCGGCGAAAGCGCGGAGAAGGATCTCCGGCCCCACGCCGCTCGGATCGCCCATCGTCACTCCGAATAACATCACTTGCTATTGTCCCAAGAGTTCCCGCAGGCGGCAGAGCAGATCCGGCGCGCCGAAACCTCCGGCCTTGGTCACCAGCCACGAATCGCCGCAGCGCGTCACCGGCACGCCGGGAAGAATCTCGCCGAGAGGGGCGAGCGCCGGAAAATCCCGCGCGGCCAGAATCCGGTACGCCGTGTCGCCGCCGAACACTATTGCGCCGTCGTATCCGCCCTCAGCCCACTGCCGCGCCGCGGCGTCGCGATCGCAAAAATCCCAGTCCGGGCGCCCCCGCCAAGCCTGGCGCGCCCGCCGCACTTGTTCGAGGGAGCGCTCGTGCAGGCTGCCGTTCACCACCAGCGCGCGGTGCAACCTCGGCCATGCGATCTCCGTTTTCTCGCCGAACCCCGACGCCAGATGCGCGGCGAGTCCCGCCGCACCGCAGGCGATCAACGAACCCGCGCGCCGCAGCACCTCGCCCGCCGTCGCGTCGAGGTCCGCCTCGCTCGCCCCATCGGCGATGGTGACGCGCGGCACGCCCTCCACCAGCGCCTGGATGTCGCCAGTGCGCACCGGATGCGTCGGGTCGAGGGCGAAGGCCGTCTCCTCCACGGGCCGGCTCTCGACATATAATCTCCCTCCCCGAACCACGCGCCCCAAGGCCGGATACGCCGGCGCGAAAACAATCTCCCGCTCTCCAAATACGTCTCCGAGCGCGCCCATCTCGGCCGCGATGTTGCCGCGCAGCGTCGAGTCTGTCTTGTGGTAAATCAGTTCCGCCCCGCGCCGGGCGATCTCGCAAGCGAGCGCTCGCATGCGTTCCGCGGCCTCCGAAGCGGAGAGCATCCGCGTTTCGGCGTCCACCACCAGCACGCCGCAAGGCGTCTCGATATCGAGGTTCGGCCACGCGAACACCCTTGCGTCCAGCCCGCGTGAGGCGAACTTCGCGCCCACTTCCAGGGCGCCGGTCAGGTCATCGGCCAGCGCGGCCACGCGCCAACGAGTCATGTTCTCCTCATTGTCGTTTTCTCCTGGGCATGGGGTACGAGATACAGTCTCTTCCGGTGAAACGGATATACTTGCGTACGGGGACCATTGTGCCCGAATGGTCGTGGAAAGCCCGGTTGTCTTTGGGCAGGGGACCAGAGAAGCCCGCCGCTTGGTTTGGCGCGACGATGCTTTCGGTGAGTTGTGTCGTCGCGGGGCCGGTTCCTTCTACGCCGCGCACGGTCTCGAGCATCCGCGCTCTCACTCCCGCTGACGCAGCCTCGAAACGCGGCGTTCGGATACAAGGCGTGGTCACGGCCATGGCCGCTCCCGGCGTCTGCCGGATCGCCGGGAACGCTGCGGCGCGTCCGCCGGACATCAAATTTCTGGCTTCCGGCATGGAGTGGATTCGCACGGTGCGCCCCGCGCCCGCCGGTCCGGTCGCCGCATCCAGGACCCCGCTGGGCGCTTCCGCCATGCTCAAACCCGGTTCGCCCTCTCGTCGCATTCATACGAGCGCGACCTGGACGGGCCCGACTTCCGCTGGCCTGCTGTATCTTCAGGAGAGCATTCGAGGGTTCCCGGTGATGCCTCTGCACCCCGAGCAATCGTTCGAGCCGGGAGTGCGCATTGAAGCCGTGGACTTTCCGGATTCGGCTGCCGAAGGCCCGCAACTGGAAGACGCGGCCATCCGAGCGGACAGGACGGTACTGGCGCCGCGCCCGCTTCGCATCACCGCCGCCTCCGCACTGAAGGCAGGCGCCGGTCCCGCCTCGAACCCTTACCATGGCCTGCTTGTCGAAATCGGAGGCACGGTAGTCGAGCATCTGCGGCCCGCGGGAGGTCATATCTGGATCCTTCGCGATGGTGAGAATGTTTTCGAAGCCAGGCTTGGCGTGCCGCATCTGCCGAGCGCACTGGACCAATTGCCGGAAGGCCAGACCGTGCGCGCCCGGGGCATTCTCGTCTCCGAGCCCGGAGACGGCCAGTTCCGGTCATTTTATCTCCTGCTGCGCTCGCCGGACGATCTGTCGGCCAGCCAGCCCGCGTGGTGGCGCGCCACGAACTTTCTGGCGCTCGCCGGAATGACATTTCTTGTGATCGTCGGCCTGATCGGCTACGCCATCGAGACGCGAAAATCGCCGCCCGATGGGCACGCCGCCGCGGACGAAGCGGTGGAGCGAGCCGGACGGATCCACCGCCGCGCCTCGCGGATCGCCGCCCGTTCCGCGGCGGTCCTGGCCGCGGTCGGGTTGGTCACGTCCTTGATCTATCAGGCCGGCCTCGTCCCGGCAGCCTCGATCACCGGCATGGCGCCGAACGCCGCGCTGGGGCTCCTGCTGGTCTCACTCTCCCTGCTCCTCCGGACACGCCGGCCGGCGCTGGCGCGCACCTTCGCCCTCGCCGCGGCCGCGCTGGGCTTGACCGCCGTCCTCGGCTACGTCCTGCCGGTGCGTTGGCGGCTCGACGAGGTCTGGACCGCGGGCCGCCCCACGCCGTTCCAAATGGCCTTCCTTTCCGCGGTGGGCGTCCTGTTTCTCGGCTTGGCGGCGCTTTCCTCCACCACCCGCCGCGGAATCGCCGCGGGCCAGATCGCGGCCGCTTTCACCGGCGCTCTCGCCCTCGTCGATCTGGTAGGCCTGCTGTACGGGGCCGAGGCGCTTTACCGCACGCCAGGGTCTTCGGCCATGACAGGGGCGACCGCGGCCACCGTCATGCTCCTGGCCTTTGCTCTGATGTCCGCCGAGCCTTCCCAGGGGCCGATGGGCTCGCTCACCTCGAAGGCGCCGGGCGGAGTCATGGCCCGCTATCTGCTCCCGGTGGCGATCTCGTTACCCGCCATCCTCGGCTGGCTCAGCCTGATGGGCCAGCGGCGCGGCTTCTACAATGCCGCCGAGGGAGTGGCGCTGCTGGCCTCCGCCAGCCTGCTCGTGTTTGGTTTCCTCGTCTGGGCCGCGGCCCGGCTGCTGAACCGGCTTGACGCACGCCGCTCGGGCGCTGAAACCGCCCTCCGCGAAAGCGAGGCCCGCTTCCGCCTGCTCGCCGACGCCATGCCCACGATCGTGTGGTCGGCGCTGGCCGACGGCAGGCTGGACTACTGCAACCGGCACTGGCTCGAATATACGGGCTTCACTTTCGAGCAGTCTCTGGCCTCGGGATGGACCGCCGCCCTCCATCCGGACGACCTGCCGCGGGCGCTCGAAAGCTGGAAGAAGTCGCTCGAAACCGGGGAGCCGCATGAAGCCGAGTATCGCTTCCGCCGCGCCTCCGACGGCTCCTGCCGCTGGCATGTCGGCCGGGCCGTTCCCGCGCGCGACTCCTCCGGCGCCATCACCCGCTGGTTCGGCGCCTGCACCGACATCGAGGACTACAAGCGCGCCGAGGCGGAGATCCGCTTGCTGAACGAAAAACTCGAGGACCGCGTCCGCGAGCGCACCGCCGAGTTGGCCGAAACCGAGGCCCGGCTCCGCGCCGTGCTCGAAGCGGCCACGCAGGTGGCGATCATCGCCGCCGACACCAACCGCATCATCCGTATCTTCAACCCCGGCGCCGAGCGCATGCTCGGCTACAGCGCGGAAGAAGTGGTCGGCAAGTTCACGCCGGAACGCTTCCACGACCGCGCCGAATGCGAAGCCCGCGCCGCCGACCTCACCGCCGAGTTCGGGCACGTTGTCGGCGCCGGCGAAGCATTCCTCATTTGGGCGCGCCACGGCCGCGCGGAAGAACGCGAATGGAGCTACATCCGCAAGGACGGCACGCGCCTTCGGGTGCGCCTCGCCGTCACCCCGCTGCGCGGTCCCGACGGCGGGATGCAAGGCTTTCTCGGCGTCGCCACCGACATCACGTCGCATATCGCGCTCGAAGCCGAACTCCGCGAAACCAACGCCCGGCTGAGCGAACAAACCCACCGGGCGGAAGAGGCCAGCCGCGCCAAGACCCGCTTCCTGGCGTCCATGAGCCACGAGATCCGCACCCCGATGAACGCAATCCTCGGCATGGCCGACGTGTTGTGGGACACCCGGCTCGATTCCGAGCAGCGCCAGTATGTCGAGGTGTTCCGCCACGCCGGCGGCCTGCTGATGAACCTCATCAACGACATCCTCGATCTGTCGAAGATCGAGTCGGCCGGAGTTCATCTCGATGAGATCGATTTCGACCTGGAAAAACTGATCGACGAGTGCGTGGAACTCAGCGCGCCGCGCGCCAGGGAGAAAGGCCTCCGTCTGGTGGCTCGCATCGTGCCGGGCACGCAGATGGCGCTGCGGGGCGATCCGTCCCGGCTGCGCCAGGTGCTGCTGAACCTGCTCGGAAACGCGCTGAAGTTCACCGCCGGCGGGCAGATTACGCTCACCGCCACCAACCACGCCGGCGGGGATCCCGGACACATCGAAATCGCGGTCGCCGACACCGGCATTGGCATTCCGCGGGACCGCCTCGGCGCGATCTTCGAAGAGTTCGAACAGGCCGACACCTCGACCACGCGCCGCTACGGCGGCACCGGCCTCGGCTTGAGCATCAGCCGTCTGCTGGTTCAAAGGATGGGCGGCTCGATCGGCGTCGAAAGCGAGGTCGGGCGCGGAACGACCCTCCGTTTCGACGTGCGTTTCGGAGTAGCCGCCACGGCTCTGCCGCGCGAGTCCGAGCCGCCGCTCGCCGGACTTCGCGCGCTGCTCGTCGCCCCGGACGCCGCTTTCCGCCAGGTGCTGGTGGAAGCGTTGGAGTCCTTTGGAATGTCCTGCGGATTCGACTTGTCCGGCGACTACGGCCTGGCGCTGATCGGCGGTCTGCCCGGCGACGTGCGCGCCTTGGGCCGGGTCGCCGCCTCCGGCGTGCCATTGGTTCTTGCCGCGGCGGACCCGGCGGCGGCGCAGGCCGTCGAGCGCTCGCGCCTTCCGCTGGCCGGACGCGTGACGCTTCCCGTCTCGCGCCGCGCGCTTCGAAAGCTGGTCTGCGACGCCATGGAGCTGCGCCCGGCCCGCATTCCGGTCCAACGGAGCGAAACCCCGCGCCAGGCGCTGCCCGGCGCGCCGCTGCGGATTCTCATCGCCGAGGACGTGGCCGGAAACCGGTTCCTGCTTCAGGCCTTTCTGAAGGACACGCCTCACCGGATCGTGTTCGCCGAAGACGGCGGCCAGGCCGTCGAGCATTTCAAGCAAGGCCCATTCGACATCGTCTTCATGGACATACAGATGCCCGTGATGGACGGCTTGCAGGCGGTGGCGGCCATCCGCGAACTCGAGCGCCACCGGGGCCAGGCGCGTACGCCGGTGATCGCCCTTACCGCCAGCGCGTATGCCGAGGATGTCGAAGCGGCGCAGCGCGCCGGCTGCGACGGCCATCTGGCCAAGCCGGTGTCAAAACCCACCTTCCTCGACACCATCGCCGCGTTCACGGCTTCCGCCTCCACCCAGGACGCCTCGGCGGGCGGGTAAACGCCCGAATCGGCCCGCAAGCCATCGTGATCGATGCGCCCCCTCCGGCGCTTCCACACTACACTGGAGAGGGAAAGGCTCGTCCCCTCCTTATGATGCGCGCCGCCCTCCTTTACCTCTCCGAGCAGAGCTGGCTCCGGCACTGGGTTGAGGATTCGCCTCTTTCCCTCCGCCTGACCTCGCGTTTCGTCGCCGGACGCCGCCTCGACCAGGCGCTCTCCGTCAGCCGCCGCCTCGAGACCGAGAATATCTATGTCAGCCTGGACTACCTCGGCGAACACGTCCATACCGTCGAGGAGGCGAACGCGACGCTCGACCGGTATCTCGACCTGCTCGGCTCGCTGTCGTCCCTTTCGAGCGGGCCTACCGTGTCGATCAAGCTCAGCCAGTTCGGCCTGGATCTGGCGCCGGCCCTGTGCCGCAACAATGTCGCCCGCCTGGTAGAGCGCGCCCGCGACATTGGCACGCGCGTTGAAATCGACATGGAAGCGAGCCCAACCACGGACGCGACGCTCGACGTTGTCCGCGACATGCACGCGCGGTTCGGGTCGGTCCGCGCCGTGATCCAGGCGTATCTGCGCCGGAGCGAGGCCGACATTGAACGGTTGAATCGCGAGCGCATTCCGGTGCGGCTGTGCAAGGGCGCCTACAAAGAACCGCCGCTGGCCGCCTTCCAAAAAAAGACTGAAGTCGACTTGAACTACATCCGATTAATGAAGCAGTTGCTGGAGGACGGCGCTTACCCGGCGCTGGCCAGCCATGACGGCGCAATCGTCGGCGAAGCCCTGCGCCATGTCCGCGAGCGCGGCTACGATGCCGGCCGCTTCGAGTTTCAGATGCTTTACGGCATCCGCCGCGACCTGCAGCGGATGCTCGTCGGCCAGGGTTACCGGCTCCGTCTCTACGTTCCCTTCGGCGACGCCTGGTACCCGTATTTCATGCGCCGCCTGGCGGAGCGGCCGGCCAACCTGTTGTTTCTGGCCCGGAACCTGCTGCGAGGTTAGGATGGGAACCCGGAATTGTTCGGGGAACTTTGAGTCAGGTAAAGGAGTCTGATAAGTATGAAGTACTGGGCCTTTTTGGCGGCGAAGCTGGTTGCGGTGGGCGGCTTGGTGCTGCTGGTCCGCGGCCTCATCCGTTGGTACTTCGTTAAGCCCGCGGTGTTCCTGGGTTTACCCAGCGACCCCTTCGCGCACGACCTCACCTACACCACCGTCATGATGCTGTTCTCGTTGTTCTGCTTCGGCCTGCTTTACGTAGCCGTCTGGGACCAGCGCTACCGCTGCCGAACCTGCCTCCGCCGTCTGCGCATGCCGCTCAACACCGGTTCCTGGCCGAACAGCTTCTTGAAGGGCCGCCCGCGGATCGAATATATCTGCCCGTACGGCCATGGCACGCTGCGCGTCCCCGAAGAGCAGGTTACGGGTCCCGCGACGCCGGACTGGCATAAGAACGAAGACATCTGGAAAGAACTCGATTCACTCGAGGAAACGCGCCGATGAATCCATCCGGCGGCCTCTGGCGCACCGCGGCCGCCGTCCTTATCCTCGCCGGCCTTATCGGCATGGCGGGTCTTCTCGCCCCACCCTACGTGCGCAACTGGCGCCTCCAGCAATATCTGAACTCGCTCGCCGAGGACTCCAACGCCCCCTCCCTCCCGCCGGAGCAGATCGCGTCCGAGATCTCGCACAAGGCCGCCAGTCTTGGCATTGCGCTCGACGCCTCGAGCGTGCATGTCGTCATCCGCGGCGCCCGCCTGGCGATCCGCGCGCCCTACGCGGTCCGCGTCGAAATGCCCGGCTACGCCGTCGACCTCCATTTCCGGCCCGAAGCCGGCGGCGTGTGAGATTCCACCCGGAGCCCGCGTCCGGATGCCCGTGCGAAGATAAAAACTGAGTGGCTGTAAAGCTGAAGGTACAACGCACGAAGGCCGGTCTCGTCCGGTTCCTCCTCTCCCCGTTCGGCAAGGTCTTCGTTGCCGTCTCCCTGCTTTTGTTCCTCACCGGCGCCTCCCTGTTCTGCTGGGCCTGGGTCAAGTACTCCAAGCTCATCGACGCCAAGCTCAGCGCCGGGCCCTTCGCCCACACCTCGCTTCTGTTCGCCGCTCCCGGCGTGGTGATGACCGGCGATGAAGCCACGCCGGATCAGATCGCCGCCGAACTCCGCCGCGCCGGCTATAGCGAGTCCAATCGCAACCCCGTCGGCTACTACACGCTCGCCAGCAACGAAATCGACATCTATCCCGGCCCGCAGTCGGCCTTCGACCCCGAAGGCGGCGTCATCCGCTTCAACGGCAATCGCGTCACCCGGATCATCTCGCTCCGCGACAACACGGACCGCACCGAGTACCTCCTCGAGCCCGAGCTGATCTCGAACCTGTTCGACAAGAACCGCGAAAAGCGCCGCATCGTTCACTACGCCGACATCCCGCCGGTGCTGATCGACGCGGTCATCTCGGCCGAGGACAAGCGCTTCTTCCAGCACTCCGGCTTCGACCCGATCCGCATCGTTAAGGCGATCTTCGTCGACCTTCGCAGCCAGCGCAAGGAAGAAGGCGCCTCCACGCTCACCCAGCAACTGGCCCGCGGCTTCTGGCTGAACCGGGCGAAAACCTGGAAGCGCAAGCTCGCCGAAGTCATCATCACCATCCAGCTCGAACAGCGCCTGACCAAACAGCAGATCTTCGAGTACTACTGCAATTGGGTGGACCTCGGCCGCCGCGGCAGCTTCGGCATCCGCGGCTTCGGCGAGGGCGCCCAGGCTTTCTTCGGCACCGACATCAGCCACCTCACGGCCCCCGAAGCCGCCATGCTCGCCGGCATCATCCAGCGCCCCAGCGTGACCAACCCATTCCGCTGGCCCGACCGCGCCCGCGCCCGCCGCAACCTCGTGCTCAAGCTGATGCACGACAACGGCTATCTCACGGAAGCCCAGTATGAAGACGCCGCCTCCAGCCCGCTCGTGCTCGCTAAGCCCGACATGGAATCCACCGAGGCGCCCTACTTCGTCGACGCCGTCAACGACTCCCTCCTCGACCAGTTCCAGAACCGCGACTTCCAGTCCACCGCCTACCGCGTCTACACGACGCTCGACCTCGAGTTGCAGCGCGACGCCGCCGAAGCGGTGCGCATCGGCATGGAAGAAGTCGACAAGACCATCGCCCACCGGCGCAAGCGCGACCCGAACTACCCCGAGCTTCAGTGCGCCCTCATCGCCCTCGATCCGCACACCGGCGAAGTGAAGGCCTTCATCGGCGGCCGCAATTACGGCCAGAGCCAGTTGGACCGCCTGATGTCGGAGCGCGAGCCCGGCAGCTCCTTCAAGCCGTTCGTCTACGCGGCCGCCATGAACACGGCCATCAACGGCTCGCCCACGCCGATCACGCCGGTGACGATGCTCAACGACGAGCCGACCACGTTCTGGTTCGATAACAAGCCCTACGAGCCGGCGGACTTCGTAAAGGAATACCGCGGCGAGGTGACCGTCCGCGACGCGCTCGCTCACTCGCTCAACGTGCCCGCCGTCGAGGTCGCGCAGCAGGTCGGCTTTCAGAACATCGTCGATCTGGCGCGGCAGGCCGGCATGAACTTGAACATTCAGCCGACGCCCGCCATCGCGCTCGGCGCCTACGACGTCACGCCCGTCGAGATCGCAGGCGGCTACACGATCTTCGCCAACCACGGCCAATACGAGAAGCCGTACTTTCTGGCCTCCATCCGCGACGCCGCCGGCCAGGAGATCTAC
Organism: Acidobacteriota bacterium; assembly: GCA_021778335.1. Lineage (GTDB taxonomy): Bacteria > Acidobacteriota > Terriglobia > Bryobacterales > Bryobacteraceae > JAJYKC01. Next base: position 13,586 of record JAJYCN010000146.1, read on the forward strand.
CACAACACGCCGGAAATGCGGCAGGTCCTCGATCCGCGAGTGGCGTTCTTGATGGATAGC
>JAJYCN010000147.1 GCA_021778335.1 Acidobacteriota bacterium
CGCCGCCGGATACCACCCTACCGGCAAATGCCCCAGAACCTTCCCCGACGCCTCATCCACCACCGCCACCGCATCAATCCCCGCCTCCGTTACATAGATCCGTCCCCCGCCAACCGCCACGCCCATCGGCATCACACCCCGCAACGCCCGCCCATGCCCGTCTTCGAACTCCCTCCCCGAAAAAGGCGTCAGCGCGATCTCCCGTTCCATCTTCTCCCCGTCCGCCGTCACCACTGCCAGCGTGACCTCATGCGCCAATGCCACATACACCCGTCCGCCATCCGCCGCCACTCCCGCCGGCGCCGCTCCGCCTACCGTATCGCCCGCAATCCTCTTCCCTAATCTCAACTTCGCTGTAACTTCCAGTTTCCCGTCCTCGCCCACCGAGTAAGTCCACAGCGAACTCCCCCGCACGCTGTTCTCATCCCCCAGCGCCGTCCGCGCCTCCTTCGATGGATACCCGAACGGAGGAAACCGCAGCCCTGTCGCCAAAGTACCTGCCTTACGCGCTCCTTTCACCGTCATATATTCGAACAACCCCGAGTTAGTCACATACAACCGCCGCCCATCCGGAGCCAGGGTCATCTCCAGTGGATTCACCCCCGTCGGAGCGCTCCCCACCACCCGCCGCGTTGCCGTGTCCACCACCACCACCCGCCAGTTCCCTTGGTCGAGCGCATACAAAGTCTTCCCATCCCGCGAAAGCGCCACCGTCGCCGCAAAACTCTCCGGCCCCAGCGGAATCCGCGCCGCCTTCTTCCAGTCCCTCGTCTCCCACACGTCCACCGCCCCCGAATCCCCCGTCGCGTCGTACAGCAGCCTTCCCTCCGGCGAATAAGCCACGCCAGCGTGCACCTCCACCCCCGGATCGTTCTCCCGTCGCTCCGGAATCTGCCTCACACTCTGCTCCGCCGTCCCCCGCCGGTCCACGATGTTCAACGAAAACGGCCACCCGATGCACGGGACCACAATTTGCCGCCCATCCCCGCGCACCGCCAGCGCGAACGGATACGGCGCCAATTTCGTCCACGTCCCCACCGGCCGTATCCTCCGTCCGTTCGGCAGCACCGCATCCACGTTCGCCGCCCATCCCGCCGCCGCCAGTAACGCCACCGTAATTAACCCGGCTGTCATCTTCCGCATCGTGCTCACTCAAGCACTCTATCACCCGCCTTCACGCCGCCTTTCTCCAGTTCTGATACGATCTCCCGGTGATGCTACGTACCGCCCTGATCGCCCTCTTGCCGCTCACCTTCGCAGCGGCCCAGTCCGCTCAAGCCCCGCGCGCCTGGGACCAGAACCCCAACGGCATGCACATCTTCATCTGGGCCGGCCTCAAGTCGCACCTCGCCGGCCAGCACGACTATCCCCAGTTCCTTGCTGACTGGAGTAAGATCCTCACCGACCACGGAGCCATCGTCGACGGCGCCCTCCATCCGCCATCGGGCGCCGACCTCGAACACACCGGCGTCGTCATTATCTATAAAGGAGACGCCGGTTACCTAACCGGCCCTGACAACACCGCACTAATGTCCTACATCAAACGAGGCGGCGGCTTAGTAAGCCTCCATGACTCCCTCTGCGGCCCCGACCCCGCTTACCTTGCCACCTTACTCGGCGGCGCTAAGAAACACGGCGAGGTTAACTTCACCCTCGACGCGCCCATCCACTACAACGTCGTTGATGCCTCGGACCCCATTATGAAGGACATGTCCGGCATAACCATCTGGGACGAAGCATTCTTCAAAATGACCTGGGCCAAGGATCCCGCCATCCACGTCCTGGCTACCGTCACCATCCCAAAAACCCGCTGGACCGAAGGCCACACCGGCGAAGTCGTCCCCCAAATCTGGACTTACGAACACACCCTCCCCGGAGGTCAACCCGCCCGCGCCTTCGTCTTCATGCAAGGCCACACCTACGCCGGCTTCGCCAACTACCAGGTCCAGCGCACCCTCCTCCGAGGCATCGCCTGGGCAGCCAACCGGCCCGTCGACGAACTAATCGACTACGTCCCCCCGCCGCGCCCCACCCGGCCAGGAGGTTTCCCCCCGCCGCCGCCTTCCAGCGGCGCGAGGTAACTTACTCGCCGTCCATTCGAACAATATCGCGGCGGCGGCTCTCCGGACTTACTGCTAATCGGACGATCCGCCCGCCCGCATACCGCCCCTCCACCGTCGTGTTCTGCGATGCGTGTAACTTGAACTCCACATCCCACCCCTTCGGCCACGCCGGCAGCAGCAGAATCTTATCCCCTCGCTCCTGCAATAACATCAACTGCAGCGCCACCGACCCCGCTCCCCCGTTATCCAGATCCGGCTCCGAGTCGTGCCCCTGCCGCCAGAACCATCGAAACCGTTCCACCCCATACGCCGTGAAGTTTGCCACCACGTGCCGCCGGGCCTCGTCCGCCAACCCCAGCACCGCCGCGTCCATCCCTCCCTGCGTCCAGCACGTCATCGCCGGAAACCGCCGCGCCGCAAACGTATTCCGCGCCAGTTGCAAATCCGGCAACCCCACCCCGAACAACTGATACGGAAACACCGCGTATAACTCCGGGTTCTCCACATTTCCCGGCCGCCCGTTCCGCGTCGGCCTCCATTGCGCCGCCGTCCACAGAATCGGCTTTCCCTTCGGATCCGCCTGCGTCTCCGGCTCCGGCTGTTTGCCTTCCGCGTTCGCCGTCCCGCGCGGCAGTGGAGGCACATCTGCCAGCATTTCCTTCCACCGCGCCCTCTGCTCCGCCGTCGTCAGTGTTTCCGGCAGCGCCAGCAGTCTCGGAAGTACAAACATCAACCCCGCAATGTCCGGAGCCGGATTCACCGACGGCCGGTCCGTCTCGAGCGACTGCGACGGGTCGAAATGCAGCTTACCGTCCACTCTCTTCCAATGTTCATCGAAGTAAGTCGTCACCGCCCACGCAATCGGCAGCAGCGTCTCCCGCGCGAACCGCTCGTCCCGAGTATCGTCCCACGCATCCAGCATCATCGCCATCAGCTCTAAGTTGCCGTTGATGTGATGCCGGATAAACGGGTTCACCATCGTCACATCCGGATTCCCCCAGCCAAAGTCAACATTACTCGGCGTCCCCCAAAAGTAAATCGTCTCCGCAAACGCCGCCCCGCCGTGCTTGTAATACAGACGGTTCCTGTCCTCGGCCAGCGGCAGCGCCTTCCGGTACATCCCGAAGAAACTCCGCAGTAAATCCTCATCGCCCGCCGCGACCGCCGGCCAGTACAGCAGACGGTTGTTCTGAAACCAATACTCCGCGCCCCACCGCCGGAAATCCGGAGTCAGTTCTCCCTTCGCTGGATCGTAAGGCCCAGCCGCCGGCTTCCCGTCGCTGTTATAGTCCCCAATGCTGAATAACCCGCCGTTGAATTTCGCCGGCATCGCCCCGCGGCCCGACGCCCCCATCATCCACCGCTGCATCGCATACCCGCGCGTCACCGCCTCCGCATCCGCGTCCCCACTTACTCGAATCCAACTCCGGTTCCAGAACCCGCTCCACCAGGCCTCATGCTGCTTCCGCGCCTGCGCCAGGCTCACCCGGCTCTCCCGCGCGATCATCCGGTCCATGTCCCCGCGCCACGCTTCCGGCGTCGCCGCCCGCTCCGTCATCACATACACGTCCACCCGCCCCGTTTTCATCGGCCGCACGGTCCGGATCTCGAGGTCGCCCGCCGCCGCCATCCCCGTCCCCTCCATCGCCGCGCCGAACGTCCGGTCGAGCAGGGGATCCGGATACTTACTCACCAGCGCCCCCACATGTTGATTCTCTAACACCTCCGGATAAACACTTCGCCCATTGTGGTGGCACCACTCCACCCGCCCGCCCCGCGCCTTCAGCACCATGTCTGGATCAATCACCACATCCGCCCCGCTCGGATTACCCCCCAGTTCCCGTAACCCCGTCCCGAACTCAACGCTCTTCGGCCCCACCTTCCTCGCCGCAAGCCGCCACAACTCTGCCGTCGCAGTCACCTGCATCGGCCGCGCACTCTCATACTGGGCATGCGCCACCGGCCGGTTCGCGTCCACCCAAATCTCTACCCGCGACCCCGCTCCGTCCGTCACCTCCAGCACCCCATGCTGCACGTCCAACGTCTGCCGGAATCCCTTCGCCTCTACGAACGGATTTGGGCTAAGTCGTAGCCTCACTCGCCCGATCTTGAGTAACTCCCCGTTTTCGCTCCATGCATCCGTCTTGGCGATCAGCATCACCACGTCGCCATTCGCCTCCGTCCACACGTTCAGCGCGACGTCGCCGTTCCCAATCGGCATCGAGTCCCGGTGGTCCTTGCCCAGCGTGGTCCAACTGACCCCTTCCACCGGCCCCGCCGCCCACACTGCTCCTCCAGCAACCACAGCCAGACAAAAGAAAAGTCCGAATCGTCGCATCCGTCTCCTCGAGTTCACCGCCCATTACCCTATCACGAGGGCGGTTTCCCCGAGGAACGCCAGGTTCGCTATTCCTAAAATCTCACGGCCCGAACGACAAACCGCTCCGGCGCTGCGCCGACATAGTAAAACGGATAGCACGTAACCAGCGTCAACACTTCACTCCCCGTTGCCGCCAGTACCGAAACATCTTTCGAACTTACAACCTTCGTCGTCTCGACTTTGTATTGATACTGCCCGTCAAGGGTCGTGACGCTGATCACATCGCCCGCGCGGATGTTCCGCAGCGGCCGGAAAAACGTGTCCCGGTGCGCGCTAATCCCCACATTCCCCGCCTGCCCGGGTAGCGCTGTGCCGGGAATGTGGCCTGCCCCCCGGCGCAGGGTCTTCCCGTCAAAGCCCTCCAACACCATCACGGAAACGCCGAGCCGTGCGATGTCGATGCGGCCAACGAGGCCGTGCATCATCATCGCCTCGGGTTGCGAAGGAGGACCCGGGACCTTGACATACCGCAAGTCCGCGCGCCGGGCTCTCGCCCCTTCGATCAGACTTTGGAGTCTGCGGGCCTCGCTCCCCTGAAACCACCACGCGTCCACCACGACGTACGCGCAATAACCAAGCAGCGCGAGTCCGTTTGACAACAGAACCAACCGCGACCACCGCAGAAACGCCTTTAGCGGCGTTTCCGCCACCATCACGATCATCTCGTTCCCGGCCCCGCCTTGGGTTCCCGGCCCGTGATATACCCCGTTCGCGTGCGAACCACCAGCTTCCCATGCTCCGCGGACTTCGCTGTAACTCGAACCTTGTGGTACACACCCTCCTCGGCGTTCGGCGGTACGTACCCAAGCGTGTACTGCTCCCGCACGTCGGCCGCAATGCGCCGGCAGATGTCCACGGTCTCACTTACCTGGGACGGAAAAAAAGCTTCGCCGCCCGTCTCTTTGGCCAGCCGTTGCAGCACTTTCGGGTTCCAGTCCGGATCGTTCTCGTCCGACAGCCCGATCGTGTAAATCGCCGCGCTCGACAGCCCCGCCATTCGGAGCACCTCATCCATGCTGCACTTGCTCTTATTATCGCCGCCGTCGCTGATCACCACTAACACCTTTTTGTCCCGCGTGCCCTTCTGCAGCCCTTCCAGGCTCGTCGCAATGGCATCATAAAGCGCCGTCTCCCCCTTCGCCGATGCCTGCCCGATCGCCGCGCCTAGTTCATACGGGTCATTGCTGAATCGCAGCGGCCCTGGCAAACCCAGACTCACCTTCTCGTTGAAGTTCACCACGAAGATCTCATCGTTGTCGTTGCTCGCATGCACCAGCGCGCGCGCCGCAACCGTTACTTCACCAAGCTTCGCCCGCATGCTCCCGCTATGGTCTACCACCAGCCCAATCGTCACCGGAGTGTCTTCATGCCGGAACAGATGGAGTTCTTGCGGATTCCCGTCCTCGTAAACCGCGAAGTCCTCCTGCTTCAGGTCCGCCATAGAATGGCCCGCCTTGTCGCGTACCGTCGCCTGCAGCACTACCAGATCCACTTCCACCGAAAGCCGGAAGTCTTGCTGGTCCTCCGCCTTGGCCGGCGGCTGCGTTTGCGCTCCCGCTACTCCACTTACAAGAAAAAAGAGGACCGGAAGCACGAGTGTTTTACCGCGCCCGCGCTCTCGGTCCTGCGGTTGTTGATTCACAGGGATCCCCCTGTTCTGCCCAACTAGGCTTACCCGTCGCCCACTCCGCCCGCTACCGGACGCGCCGCTCTGCCACGCGAAGGCCCGCGGCGCCGCCCAATGCCAGCAGTCCCAGCAGTCCGATCAACGGCAGCGGACTCGCGGTCTTCGGCAACTCGGCTTGCGCTACTTCCACCTTAGCCGGCGGAGGAGTCACCTCTACAGATTCGGCCACTTCCTTCCCGGATGGTTCAACCGCCGTTACCGGCGTGCGCTCAAGTTCTGAAACGACCGCCGATGCTTCGGGCTTTGGCGCTTCGGCTGGCGCCTCCATCTCCAGCACGGGCTGGGTGCTTGCCTTCGCTAACTCCGCCGCTTTCTTCTTGGGATACACAAATTCGTGACCCCACTGCTCGCCCGGATAGAACCACGCGCGCATCGCGGGCGCCTGGCCCGCCGGCTGCTCACGGAAGTTAATTATCGTCTGATCCGCGGGTTTCAGACGCGTATTCGGAATCGCCAGCGCCGTCGCGAGAACCCGCGTCTCGTCCTCGTTGAAGATTTGAACGATATGCCGGTTCCCGGCTGTCCTCATGATCTTGAACACATAGGTGCCCGCCGGCAGAACCTCATAACCCGGCTGATGAACCCCGGGCGTTTGCACCGGCGCGCTAAACGTTACGATTGTCTTCTTGTCCCAAGCGTCCGCCTTGGCGCTCGGCGCGAATGCCATGCCCATCAACCCAAGGCTCAACAGCGCGACCACGAACCTCGAACCTTTCATATACGCTCCCTCCCTTGCTGCGTCCACCGGCTGCCCCCCCGGGTACGCGTCTCACGCTGACCCGAAGGTTCTTCGCCAGTAGGCTCCGCAAATCCTTTCCTGCAGGTTTGAGTCCACCAGACCGGCGCCCGAGCCTTCAAACAAAACACACCACATGCGGTCGCGCGCCACGCGTCCGGACAAACACAGGCGCCCCGTGCCGCCTCTGCACCCATCGCAGCCGGCGAATTCTTGAACAACTTCGCGCAGGGCCGCTGAGCGCCCGCCAAGGGTTAATAGGAGTCTTCCGGGTGTGCCTCTCGCGAAGCAGACCACCCACTCACAGCGCCGGTGTTCGGCGGCGCCCCGTCGAACACCGGCGGAATCGCCGCCACGGCCTGACCTAGAACTGCAGGTCCAGCGACATCTGTAACTGCCGCGAACTCCCTGAATCGCCCACCGGGAACCGCGTGGATGTAATCTCTCCGAACGTGCTCGTCGGTGAAGTGCTCAGGAAACGGTTCGGCTGCCCGAAGTTCGGGTGGTTCAGCATGTCGAACGCATCCACGCGGAACTCAAGCATGTACCGCTCCAGGAAATGGAAGTCTTTCGCGATGGACGCGTCCACGTCCGCGAAGCCCGGACCAATGAGCGCGTTGCGGCCCAGGTCCCCGAAAGTAGTCGCCGGAATCAGCAGCGAACAGCCCGCCGTCGGCGTCGCGCACACGTTCGCGAACACATATTTCGGATTTCCGTCGGCCGCCGAGCCGAGCGTGGTTACGACCGGCCCCAGCACCGTCGGCCGCGAGTTGAAGTAGCCGCTGAGCGCGCCGTTGAGCGTATTGATGTTGAACGGATTCCCGGTCTGGAACTGCATGATCGTGCCCAGCCGCCAACCCCGCACGATCGGGTTCCCCTTGAACGGCAGCTCATACGTCCCGTCCAGCACGAAGCGGTGCGAAGCGTTAAAGTCCGACAACCCCCAGTCCCCCATGACGTTGTAACTGTTCTGTACCACTACGCCCTGGCTGCTCAAAGAGTTGAAATCGAGGGACCGGGACCACGTGTAAGTCGCGTCTAACTGCAGCCCGCTCGAATAATGTTTCGTATAAGTCACCCACAACGCGTTGTAGTCGCTCTTGCCGTTGCTGGTTGCTTCCGCAATGTTGCCCAGCAGCGCGCCGGGGTCAATCGGGCTCGAACCGGACAGCGCATGATACGGCCGGACTCCGTTGATTGGCTGATTCAAGTTCTCCGAAATGCGCAGATGCGTTGCGTGCTGGCCGATGTATCCCACCGTGATCAGCGACGTCGGCGTGATCTCCCGCGAGAGAGTGACGTTGCGGTCCTGCACGATCGGATCGGTGAAATTCTGCGCCACACTTCCCGGAGCCAGCGAGCCGGCGGCCTTCGCTGCGGTTATCGCGTTTTGGAACGTTACCGTGCCCGGCCCTGCGAACGCCACCGGATTCGAAAACGGAGGATTCGACGCCAGCCCCGACACCAGGTTCGTCACCGGCTGGTCCGTCAGCACCGCGTAATTCGCCCGGACAATCGTTTTCCCGTCGTGAGTCACGTCCCAGGCTATGCCGACCCGCGGCTGGAATAACTTGTCGTTTTGCTGATACACCTCGGGGTTGTTCCCAAGCCCCGCCTGCGCCAGCGACGCCGTCCCCGGATCGAATACCACGAACCGGTTCATCGCCTCCGTGGGCGTGCCGTTCCAGTCGTAGCGGATGCCGTAGTTGATCGTCAAGAACGGCCGCACCTTCCAGCTATCCTGCGCGAAGGCGCCCATCGAATTCACCCCAATCCGGCTCGCCGAGGGCAGCGTGTTCACCGTGAAGCCGGTCGCTTCCCCGTTGATGAAGTTAGTTACGTTCGAAAACGTGAAAGTCCCCGGATCGTTGCCGAAATTATCGTTGATGAACCGCCGGAACTCCCCGCCGAATTCGAACGTGTGCTTGCCGTGAACCCACGAAACCGTGTCGCTCAGCACCCCCGTCGAGTCGCCGCGCCCTTGCGGGAAGCCCGAGGGCCCGCCGAAGTTCAGCCCGATTGAACTCACCGTCATCTGCGGCAGGCCAATCGCCGTATCGACACCGTTGTTGATGTAGTAGTCCGCCGGGTTCAATATCTGGTTCGGCGCGAACGTGATGTGAATGTGGTTGATGCCGAACCGCGCTTCGTTCGTCAGCGTCGGCCCGAACACGTGCGTTTCATTCAGCGTGCCCAACTCGCGCCATCCGTCGCGCGTGTCGCCGAAGTTCGGAATCGTGTTGCCCTGCAGCGTCGGCTCCTGCCGGTGGTCGAACTGCCCGGCGTAGTAGAAGTTCAACTGGTCCTTCTCGCTGAACTGGTGGCTGATGTTCGCCGTGCCCTGGTCGATGTTCACCGGCGCCGTCGCCGAGCCTAAAAACGTCGCCGTCCCGAAGTTCGGCGCGGGAATAAAGGGCAGCAGTTTCAGAACCGTCGGGTTGCCGACCGCTTGCGCCTGCGCCCGCTGGGCTTCGCTCGGCACGCCGGTATCGAGCGTCAGGCCCTGCCGCTGCCGCAGCCCTTCGTACGTCAGAAAGAAGAACGTCTTGTTCTTCCAGATCGGGCCGCCCACGTCGGCGCCGAACTGGTTCCGCTTGAAGGGCGACATCGGCGTCCCGACCCGGTTAAAGTAATTCCGCGCGTCGAGGTCGTTGTTACGAAAGTACTCGTATAACTCGCCGTGTAACTCGTTCGTCCCCGCGCGTGTCGCGATGTTGACGATCGCGCCGGAGTTGCGCCCGTACTGCGGCTCAAACGTCGAGTTGTCTACCTTGAACTCGCTCACCGTGTTGATCGTCGGCTGGAACGTGATCTGGTTCTGCACCATATCGTTCAGGTTGACGCCGTTGATCATGAAGTTCACCGTGTCCTCGCGGCTGCCAGCCGTGTTGAACGACAACGAGCCCTGGCCGCGGAGCGGGAACGTGAGAAAGCCGCTCTGCGGCGGTGTCACCGAGCCCGGAATGATCAAACCGAGATCGACGAAATGCCGTCCGTTCAGGGGAAGTTGCTGCACCTCCCGCTGGCCAACCACCCCGCTGATGCCTGTCGTCGTCGTGTCTACCAGCGGCGGCGCCGCGGCGACTTCGATCGTCTGGCTCGTCGCCCCGACACTCAGGTGAAAGTCCTGCGTCGCCGTCACGCCCACGCTTAGGTTTAGATTCGTCGTGCTCGTGGTCTGAAAGCCCGGCGCGGAAACCTCTACTTTGTAACTGCCCGGAATCAACGACGGTACGGCGTAAGACCCGGCCGCGTCCGAAACCGTGTTCCGGGTTTCTCCGGTCCCCGTGTTCGTCACCACAACTTTCGCATTGGCGATCGCCCCGCCGGCCGGATCGTAAACCGTTCCTTGAATCGCGCCGGTGGATTGTGCCAGCGCGCCCGGAACCGTCGTTGCAAGCATCGATAGCGCCACGGCGGCGCCTCGAACGAACGAATAAGATTTCATGATCGACTCTCCTCCGTCACCGCCGCTCACATCGAGCGGAGTCAATAAACAATGACTTACACATGCCTTCCCACGAGGAAGCCAAAGACCCAGGCGGTCAGCGAGGACGCGCCGCGTTTTCTATACCTTCGGAAATGACCCCAACAAAAACCCGCCACGCCGGCGGGATGGCGCTTACCGGCCGGCTGGCTGTTGAACCGCGGCCCCGGCGGGCATCGCCGCAAGCCGGCTATGGCCGCGACTGTACAAAAAGTATACCAGGAAGCCGGCTAACATCCAGCCGCCCGCCGTAAGTTGCGTGCGGCGGTCGAGCGAGATGATCATCCCGGAGCAGATGACGACTCCGAGAATCGGCACCAGCGGAACAAGTGGCGCCCGGAATGGACGCGGAATGTCCGGTTGCCGCCGCCGCAGAATCCATACGCCGATCGAGACCAGCACGAACGCAAACAGCGTGCCGATGCTCGTAAGGTCGCCGGCCAGCGACTCCGGCAGCAGTCCGGCAAACAGGCCGACGAACAGCAGAAGTACGATGTTGCTCTTATACGGCGTGCGCCAACTCGGATGCAGATCGGAAAATAACTTTGGCAGCAGACCGTCGGTCGACATCGAGTAAAACACACGGCTCTGGCCCAGCAGCATGACCAGAATTACCGACGAGAAGCCGAGCAATATGGCGATGGTGACCAGCGTCGCCAGCCAGCCGAAGCCCGGCATGTGGTGTTGGATAGCGTAGGCGACTGAGGCCTCCTTCCCCGCGGTCAGGAACTCGCGCCAGTTAGCGACGCCCGTCAGCACGTAACTGAACGTCACGTAGAGAAACGTGCAGACAGCGAGAGAACCGAGAATACCGATGGGCATGTCGCGGGTCGGGTTCTTCGCCTCTTGCGCGGCGGTGGATACCGCGTCGAACCCAATGAAGGCGAAGAACACGATGCCCGCTCCACCGAGCACGCCGCCCCAGCCGTGATGGAATGTCCCGGCGTGCCCGGGTTCACTCGCCGGTATCAGATACGGCGTGTGATTGGCCGGGTTCACAAACTGCCAGCCCACCAGAATGAAAACAATCACGATCGACACCTTCAGCGCCACAATGATGGCGTTGACGGTCGAAGATTCCTGCGTGCCCTTGATCAACAGCAACGTAAGTAAAACTAAGATGCAAAGCGCGGGAATATTGACGATCCCATGGACTCCGCCGGACGACACTTCAAGCGGCGAGTGGCACCATTCAAACGGAATTCGTCCAGAGACTAAGTTATTCAAATACTCGCTCCAGGAGATGGCGACGGTGGCGGCCCCAAGCGCGTATTCAAGTACCAATGCCCATCCTATCGTCCAGGCGACAAACTCGCCCATCGTGACGTAGGAGTAAGTGTAAGCACTGCCGGCGATCGGCATCATCGCCGCGAACTCGGCGTAGCAGAGTCCGGCGAAGCAGCAGCCGATGGCCGCGATGAGAAAGGAACTCGTCACGGCGGGTCCGGCCGCCTCGCCGCTCGCCGCGGCCGTGCGGACAAACAAGCCAGCGCCGATAATGGCTCCCACCCCAAGCGCTATCAGCCCCGGGGCGCTCAGAGTACGTTTCAGACCGTGTGCCTGATCGGAGGCCTGTTCCAGAAGGGCAGCAAGCGATTTCCGTCGCAATAGGGCCATGGATCTTGAAAGTGTAGCAGACATCACTCTACCCCGCGAAGAACGTCCTCCACGTAGCGACCACCAGCGCGTGGGTCACCATCGGCGCCCGGATCGACCCCGTCCGCCACCACGCCGCCCCGCACGCCAGACCCAGCAGCGTCGCCAATGCGCTCCACCGGTAATTCGGAAATCCCCGGAACGGCAGATGGCACGCTCCGAAGATCACCGACGCCGCCACCAGCGCCGCGAAATTGCTGTTCCACGCCCGCGCCAGCCGCGCCTGCAGAAAGCCCCGGAAGAAGAACTCCTCGGCCAGCGCCACCGTCCACAAAAATCCGAAAAACACCCCCAGCGCCGTCACCGGCGCTCGGTACCACGGCCCGCGCATCCCGAAATGAAGCAGATGCAGCGTCCACACCAGCGCCCCCGCCGGAACCAAAAACACTACAAAATGCTCGAACCCCACCTTCCAGTCCCCCGCCTCCGGCAGAAAACTGAACCGCGCCTCCCATCCCCGCACCCCAAGCACCGCCAGAATCCCCGTGTGAATCCACATCAGCCGCCCCAGAATGTCGAGCGACAGATGCGGCGCCGGATGCGGATAAATCTGAGCGAACACATGCGTCAGATACACCGCCGCCGCCGCTCCAAGAAACAGCAGATCCGATAGCGCATTCGGCTTCGCCGCCGCGTACCAGAACGACAGCACCGCGGCCAACAGAAGCAGCAGCCCGAACTCCGGCAAATGGAACCCGCCCACCCTCGCCGTCAGCAGAACGTACGGCACGGCCGCCGCCATCGTCAATAACGCCGCCCGCGCCGCCGCGGACCCGAACGAAGTGAACGCCCTCCGCGGCGCGTCGAAGCCCGGAATCAGATACAGCGCCGCTTCCGCGCAAAACGCCGGCAAAACCCCCCACAACAAAGACTGCGAGAAATGTTTTTGCTGCGCGTAAACGAATCCGCCCGCCGTCAGCGCCGCACACACCACCACCAGGGCCAGCAGGTAAGCGCCCCAGCCCCCGTCCCCCTTCGCCGGGCGGGGCTTGGCGCGTCCGCTCACTGCGTTTCCCCGGTCAGGCTGCGCAGCAACGCGATGCCGCGGGCCATGTCCCGCCGCCGCGCCACGCTATCTTCCGTCTCCCGCTCCACGTTCAGCGGGCCCGCGAACCCAAGCGACTCGAGTTCCCCCACAAACGCCGGAATATTCACCGCGCCCTCGCCCAGCGGCGCCTCGTGCCCCAGCGCGCCCGGCGGCGACGAAGGCGGCCACAACCCATCTTTCAAATGAACCGACAGCAGCCGCGCCGCCAGTATCCGCAGCGCCGCCAGCGGCTGCCCCGACCCGTACAGAATCATATTCGCCGGGTCGAAGTTCACCCCGACGTTCACCCGTTCCACTTCATCCAGAAACTTGAGCAGCGCCGTCGCGGATTCCTGCCCCGTCTCGAGCGCAAACGTCTGCTCGTACTTCGCGCAGTGGTCCGCCACCGCGCGCACGGCCGCGAGCGCCCGCCCGTATCGCTCGTCCTTCCGGTCCGCCGGAATGCACCCGGCATGACACGCAATCGAACCCACGCCAAGTTTCGCCGCGAAATCGCTCAGCGCCAGCGTGCGCGCAACCCTCTCCTTATGAGTCGCCGGCGGCACGAATCCCACCGTCGCCTCCACCCTCGGAATGTCCGCC
>JAJYCN010000148.1 GCA_021778335.1 Acidobacteriota bacterium
GAGCAGCCTCGGAATCAGGTTAACGAGAGTTGTCTTTCCGCTGCCCGTGTGACCGACGATGGCTGCCGTGGAGCCCGCCGGGATGAGCAGGTCGACGTTTGACAGAGCGGCCGCACCGCCGGCATGTAGCACCGAGACGTTTTCCAGATGCAAACCGCCGTCAACCGGCTGTTTTAGTGCAAGGGATTTGTCCGGCTTGCGGATTGTGGGCTCCTCGGTCATCAGTTGAGCGATCCGCTCCCATGAGGCGGCGCCACGCTGCATCAGGTTCACCACCCAACCGAGGGCGATCATGGGCCACACGAGCGTTCCCATGTAGGTGTTGAACATGACGAAATTGCCGAGCGTGATCCGGTGCGCCAGCACCCTGGCTCCGCCCGCCCACAGCACAATCAGAAACGTCATGCCGATCAGGGCCTGGAGCACCGGCATGAACAGGGCGGAGAGTTTGGCGAGCGACAGGTTCTCGGCGATGTAGTCGACGTTGAGCGACTCGAACCTGCGAAGTTCTGCTTCCTCCTGGGCATAGGCCCGCACGACGCGGACCCCGGCGAGATTTTCCTGCACCAGAGAGCTGATGCCGGAGAACATCGCCTGGATCTTTTCGAACCGGGTGTGGATGCGGCTGCCGAAGGACACGACGGCGACGCTGACCAGCGGCGCGGGCAGCAGCGCCAGAACGGTAAGCCGCCAGTCGGTCGAGGCCATGACGACGATGGAAAAAACGAAGGTGAGCGACGTCTCGGTCCAGTACATGACGCCGGGGCCGAGCATCATGCGCACCGCGTTCAGGTCGTTGGTGGCGCGGGCCATAATGTCGCCGGTTCGGGAGCGCGCGTAGAAATCCGGCGCGAGCCGTGTCAGACGCGCGAAGAGGCCGTTGCGGATGTCGTACTCCACGTCCCGCGAAATGCCGATGAGGATGACGCGCATCCAGTACTGCAAGAGACCCTTCACCACCGACAGGCATACCAGGAGCAGAGCGAACCGGACGAGCATCGAGAGCACAAAGCCGTGCATGAGGGCGTCGATGCTGCGCCCGATCACGTAGGGTATGGCCGCCGCGAAGAGGTCTTTGCCGACCAGCGACGCCAAGCCACGAGAAGCTCCGGCGCGGTAGCGCCAGATATATGGGCTGAGGTCGCGAAACGCTTTCTTCATACGCGGTTCACAAGTGCGCCCAACTCGCCACCGTCTTCAGCCACTCCAGCAGGAAGGTCTTCCGGCCCTCACGCGTTTTCCACCAGCCTTCGGGTGTGAAATACTCGTCGGGCGCGGCGACCATGGAAAACTCGATCCCTGGGGCTTCCTCGATGTAGTCCGTCCGCGCGCGGCGAGTGTGGTAGTTGCTGGTAACGATGTCTGCGCGCACCAATCCTAATTCTCGCAGTTTCGCCGCGACGTCCCGGGCCTCCTCGCGCGTTGAGCGTGAGTCGTTGGGAAAGGGGATGAACCAGGATGCCGGGTAGCCCTGGCGGATGATGAAGCGGATGGCGGCGTCGCTTTCGTGTTCGCCGTAGAAGCCGCTCGGGCCGCTGACGAGAACCTTCGGGGCGTAGCCCTGCTTAACGAGTTCGGCCGCCTTCCGGATGCGATTGCCCGAGTAATCGCCGGCCAGGACGACGACGATATCGGCATGGCGGGGCGGTTCGGACTTGACCAGGAAGCCGCCAAGGGCGGACAGACAGGGACGCCATGCGAGAACGGCCAGGAGAAGAAGGACGGCGCCAGTGACGGCGGCGGCGCGCAGGCGGCGGGCGGTCAACGTGAGAAATCCGTGTCCGCTAGTTGTGCCCCGGACCGCTGTCCGGCGGAGAGTTGTTCGGATCCAGATGCCCGACCGACTTCAATTGCTGGAACATACGCTCCACTTCCGCTTCGTCGTCGGCGAGCAGCAGCGGATAGCGCCGCAGTTTCGGCTTGGCGGGCTCCTCCGCGCCCAAACCCCAGAACTCCCGATAGGAAACGCCGTCGATGACGGCGCCGCGCGACATCAGCCGGATGTCGTGCAACAACGACTCCCTTGCCACGCGGCTCCCGCAGTGGATCACGAGTGTTTCTTCCCGGGTGGCGAGCGTCAGGCGCATGATGAGAGGCGTCGTCGCCAGCCGCCTGACTTGGTATATGTCTGTCCAGGGAATGCGGGTCCTGCGCTGCGCCAGATGCGTGTCTCCGACTTCCACACCCGGAATCAGGCCCATGGCGACCGCGATCAGGCCGCTCAAGGCAAGAGCGCCGGTCGCCACCCAAGCGGCCGGGAAGGTAAGCGAGATCGAGGCGGACACCGCCGCCAGGGCCAGGCCGCCGAGTCCCGCGAACAGCACCGGCCGCGCGGCCGGATAGCGTGTAGGTTGCCCTTGCACAACTTTAGACTAACCCCGCTTCACGCCGCCGTCAATCGGCGGGATGGGGCTGTTGCGGGCCAGGTCTCGCAGCATCATAATTCCGCGCCAAACATAGTGGAGTCCGCTCCAGGCGGTCGGTACGGCGGCCGTCGCCAGGACCAGTCCGCGGTCAATCCGCGCGGAAGGATCGGCCAGCACGGTCAGGCCGGCGGCGATCTGCGCGCCGGTGCTTATCTTGCCCCAAACCGACGGCGGGAAACTCCTCAGCCGGGTGAATAACAACGCCCAGGCGGCGAATGCCAGGATCATCAGGTCGCGGCCGAACACCAAGGCCACCAGCCATGCCGGGAGGTAACCGGCCAGCCCCTCGCAAAAATACAAAGTCACCAGCAGGAGCTTGTCGGCGATAGGGTCCAGATACGCGCCGGCGGCCGATTCCACCCGCAGCTTTCGCGCCGCCCAACCGTCCAGATAATCGGTGATGGCGGCCAGAAGCAGAACGGCCAGCGCGATACGTTCGTGCCCGCGCAGAATCGCCCAAGCCACGGCGGGCGCCAGCGCCGCGCGCAGCAAACTCAGAAGATTCGGAAGCTTACGGGACAAGCGAATGCGCGACGCGCGTGGCCAACTGGTCGAAGCTCAGGATCTCGTAGATGGTCGGGTCCGACATGATGCGCTTCACCAGTTCGGCGTGCATCGCATGGCCGGCCCTTTCCGCGATGACGTGGCCCAGCAGCGGCCTCCCCACCAGCGCCAGGTCCCCGATCAAGTCCAGCGTTTTGTGCCGGCAACACTCATCCGGGAATCGCAGCCCTCCAGCGTTAGCGACGCTCGAGGCCTGGAAACAGATGGCGTTGTCGAGGCTCGCCCCGCGGATGAGACCCATGTCCCGCATCTGCGGCAATTCGTGCTCGAAGCCGAACGTCCTGGCCGGCGCGATTTCCGTCGCATACCTCTCCGGCGTCACTTCCAGATCCAGCGACTGTCTGCCGATCAGCGGATGGTCGAAGAAAATGTCGCAGGTCAGCAGGAACCGGTCTGAGGGAAGAATCGTGATCCTCTTGTTTCCGGTCTCAACCGATACCGGCCGGCGGATTCTCAGATATTTCTTCCGGCGCCGGTACGCTTTCAGGCCGGCCTGGCGCAGCAACTCCACGTAGGGCTGTCCGCTGCCGTCGAGGATCGGCACCTCCAGGTTGTCAATCTCGATGTAGGCGTTATCCACTCCCATGCTGTACAAAACGCTCAGCAGGTGTTCGGTAGTCGAAATCAAGACGCCCTGCCGCATCAGGCTTGTCGCGTAGCTCACCCGTGCCACGTGACGCCAGCTTGCGGGAACCGGGAAGCGGTCCAGATCGGTTCGCAGGAAGACAATTCCGGTGGAAGGAGGCGCGGGAAGAATTCGGATGTGTACCGGAACCCCATGATGCAGCCCGACGCCTCTCGCCTCAACGGGCCGCTGAACGGTAGTTTCAAATCTCAAGATAAATCCTCTGAATCGTCCGTATCAGATTCACTAAAACCCACATTCTAGCAGCGTGGGACGCAGGTGCGTAGCTATTTGATTCAATGGAGGTTATAAACTTTTGTATGTGGCTCTTCTGACACGGTACTTGCGGGATTTGTGTAGCGCTCAAGCCACAGTTTGCGGGTGCGATTCATCTGATAGGGCCGGGGTTAGTATAGTGAATTTATGCCGCGTCCCCGGCTGTTCCTCGTCGATTCCTACGGCTACATCTTCCGCGCCTACCACGCGCGCGCCCGCTCCGGTGCGCCTCCGATGCGCACGAACGCGGGCTTGCCGACGGAGGCGGTCTACATCTTTCACAACATGCTGCGGAAACTGGTGGAGACCCACCATCCGGACTACCTCGGCGCGGTGTTTGAAAGTGGCAAGACGTTCCGGGACGAAGCGTTCGCGGGCTACAAAGCCAACCGGGCGGAGATGCCGCCGGAGCTTGCGCAGCAGGTTCCGTACATCCGGCGCATGCTGGAGGCGATGCGGGTTCCGATTCTGGAATTTCCGGGATTTGAGGCGGACGATGTGATCGGTGCGCTGGCGCGCCGGGCCTCCGGCAAATTCGATGTGGTTATTGTTTCGAGCGACAAGGACCTGCTGCAACTGGTTGACGGGCACATATCGATGCTCAACCCGGCCAAGGACGACACGCTTTACGACGCCGCGCGGACCGAGGAGTTCATGGGCGTCAAGCCGACGCAGGTGGCGGACCTGCTGGCGCTGAAGGGCGATGCCGTGGACAACATCCCCGGCGCGCCCGGCATTGGCGACAAAGGGGCGAAGGAGCTGATCGCTCAGTTCGGTTCGGTGGAGGCGGCGCTGGACCGCGCGGACGAGGTCAAGAAGAAGACGCATCGGGAAAGTCTGCTCGCCCACCGCGACCAGATCCTGCTGAGCAAGCATCTGGCGACCGTCGATACGAGCGTGCCGATTGAAGCCGAAATTGAGAGCCTGCGGGCGCAGGCGCCGGAATGGGCGGAGCTCCGCGGTTTGTACCAGGAGCTCGAATTTCACAGCCTGCTCAAACAGACTGCGGCAAACGCTCCGGCGGAGGCCGGGGATTACGCCGAGCTGGGGACGGCGGCGGAACTGGAGGCGTATCTCGAGTCGATCCCCGCCGACAGCGCCGCGGGTTTCGCGCTGGCGAAGCGGGAAGACGGCGCGTTAGTTCCTCCGATGGCGGCGGTCGCCGCCCGAGCGGGCCATGCGCGGGAGTTTGCAATCGAGCTTCTGCCAGCCGCCGGGCCGTTTCTGGCCGACGCGCAGCGGGCGAAAGCCGTGTACGACCTGAAATCGACGTTGCTTGCGCTGGAGGGCACGGGTGTTGCGCTCCGTGGCGTGGCGCATGACCTGATGCTGTACGAGTTCCTCCTCACGGCGGACCCCGGCGGCTGCTCGCTGTCGTTTCTGTCGGATAAATACAAACACGCTCCGCCGGCCGCGGGCGCCGCGGCCTCGGCGTCGCTCGCCGCCGAACTCGGGCCGCATTTGGCCGCCGAGGTTCGGGACGCGGGCCTGACGCGGGTGTACGACGAGATTGACCTTCCGCTGGCTCCCGTGCTCGCGCGGATGGAGGCGAATGGCATTTCGATCGCGCCGGAGGCCCTGGCTGCAATGTCGCGGCGGCTGGAATCGGAGATCGAGCGGCTCACCGCGGCGATCCACGCGCTCGCCGGCAAGCCGTTCAACATCAACTCGCCGCAGCAACTGGCGAAGGTTTTGTTCGAAGATCTTCAACTGCCCGCGCCGGCGCGCGGCCGGAGCAAACAGCCTTCGACCGACGCGAGCGTCCTCGAAGGGCTGGCCGGCGATTACGAGATTGCCCGGCTGGTGCTGGAGTACCGCCAACTGACCAAGCTGAAGGGCACGTATATCGACGCGCTGCCGCAGCTTGTGCGGGCCTCGACCGGACGCATCCACACGACGTTCCACCAGACGGGCGCGGCCACGGGACGGTTGTCTTCCTCGGACCCGAATCTGCAGAACATCCCGATCCGCACCGATCTCGGACGCGAGATTCGAGCCGCGTTCGTGCCGGAGAAGGGCTGGAAGCTGCTGGCGGCGGACTATTCGCAGATCGAGCTTCGGTTGCTCGCCGATGTGTCCGGCGACGCGGTGCTGACCGAGGCCTTCCGCAACGGCGAAGACATTCACGCGCGGACCGCGGCGGAGGTGTTTGGCGTGATGCCGGCTCTGGTGTCTTCCGAGATGCGGCGCGCGGCCAAGGCGGTGAATTTCGGCATCGTCTACGGGCAGACGCCGTTCGGACTGGCGCAGTCGCTCGGCATTTCGCGGCAGGAAGCGGAGCGGTACATCAATACGTACTTTGCCCGGCACGAAGGGGTGAGACGGTACATTGACGCGGCGGTCGAAGAAGCGCGCTCGACCGGGTACGCGCGCACGTTGTTCGGGCGGCGGCGTCCGATACCGGGACTGGACAGCCCGAACCCCAGCGCGCGTTCGTTTGCCGAGCGCACGGCGGTCAACACGCCGCTGCAGGGCGCCGCGGCGGACCTGATCAAGCTCGCCATGATCCGCATCGACCGGGCGATGGCGGAAGGTAAGCTGCGAAGCCGGATGCTGCTGCAGGTACACGACGAACTGGTTTTCGAGGCTCCGCCGGAGGAGGTTGACGGCCTTGCGGCGATGGTCAAACACGAAATGGAGCATGCGCACAGCTTTGCCGTCCCACTTGTAGTGGAAGTGGGAATCGGCGAGAATTGGCGTGACGCCAAATGACACGATTCGCTGCCTTCTGCACACTCGCCGTTCTGCTCACCGGCTGTTCGGGTTCGAAACAGAACCCTCCTCGGGAGTCCGCCGCGCCCAGCAAACCGGCGCCGGACACTTATAAGGCCCAGTTCGACACGAGCAAGGGGACGTTCGTCGTCGAGGTGACCCGCGCTTGGGCGCCGTACGGGGCGGATCGCTTCTACGATCTGATCCAGCGGCATTTCTACGACGATGCGCGGTTCTTCCGCGTGCTTAAGGGTTTTGTGGTGCAGTTCGGGATCAACAAAGACCCGGACGTTGAAAG
Organism: Acidobacteriota bacterium; assembly: GCA_021778335.1. Classification (GTDB taxonomy): domain Bacteria; phylum Acidobacteriota; class Terriglobia; order Bryobacterales; family Bryobacteraceae; genus JAJYKC01. The sequence continues at coordinate 6,902 of JAJYCN010000148.1, forward strand.
CCGGTGGCGCAACAACGTCATCCCGGACGACCCGGTGGGGCAGTCGAACTCGCGCGGGACGCTTACCTTTGCGACGAGCGGGCCGAACACGCGCACCACGCAGCTTTTCATCAACCTGGGGGACAATGCGCGGCTGGACCAGAGCGGCTTCAGCCCGTTCGGCAAGGTTGTGCAGGGGATGGAGGTTGTCGATCAGCTTTACAGCGGCTACGGAGAAGGTGAGCCGCGGGGCGAAGGCCCGAACCAGGAAAAGATTGAAGCGAGGGGGAACGAGTACCTGAGCGCGGATTTCCCCCGGCTGGACTACATCAAGACGGTCCGGATCGTGCCGTAGTCGGGTGTTCGCGACAGGCGTGAGACGTTTTGAGCCTTCCTTTCACTTACTTACGCTGTCTGTAAGTAGCGGGACATTTGTGCGCCCGTCCCGTACGAAGGATATTGGGGGAAAATGTGAAACGCTTCGTCATATCGTTTCTTTTCGCGGCTGCGATGGCGGCTGCGCAGCCGGTCGTCAACACGGGGGGCATCCTGAACGTCGCCAGCTATGCGCCTCCCGGATTACCTAACTCGTCGATCGCCCAGGGATCGCTCTTCGCGATCTTCGGGACGGGTCTCGGTCCCACGCCTGCCGCGGCGGTTTACGCGTTTCCGCTGACGCCGAACGGCTTCCAGGGTACGACGGTCAGCGTGACGGTGAATGGCGCCACGGTGAAGGCTCCCGTCCTGTTCACATCCGCGAATCAGATCAACGCCATGCTGCCGTCGGCGACGCCGGCCGGAAGCGGCACGCTCACCGTTACGTACAATAACCAGACCAGCGCGCCGGTTTCCATTGACGTGGTCGCGCACAGTTTCGGTAGCTTCGCGGTCAGCCAGGCCGGCAGCGGTCCGGCCGTCATCACGAACGCCAACTACCAGCCGCTCAGCTTCACGTTCGCGGCCAACTCGGGTGAACCGATGATCCTTTGGGGAACGGGTCTCGGTCCGGTCACCGGGGATGAAAACGCCGGGCCGCTGCCGGGGAACATGCCTTCGCTTCCGGTTAGCGTGTACGTTGGCAACCAGCAGGCCACAGTCACGTACCAGGGCCGATCGGGATGTTGCTCGGGCGTTGACCAGATCGTGTTCAACGTTCCGTCCAATGTAACCGGCTGCGCGGTGCCGGTTGCCGTCCAAGTGGGAAGCGTCGTGAGCAACTACACGACGATGCCGATCGCATCGAGCGGGCGCGTATGCTCGGACAACTCGATTTTCTCGTCAACGCTGTTCTCGCAGCTTTCTTCCAAGCAGAACGCCGCGGTCGGCAGTATCATTCTTTCCCGGGACGCGGTGACAACCACCCTTCCCCCGCCGCTTGGCAACGGAACGCCGAGCACCACGACCACGGATACCGCCAGCGCCAATTTCTCGCGGTACACCTATACCAACCTGCAGCAGTACGTCTCCTACCTTCCTGTTCAAACCTTCGGGGCGTGCTCAGTGGTCGTCATCTCAGCAACCGGATCAAATTCGAACGGGCCCAATGCCCACTCTACTCCGCTCGATGCCGGTCCAACCCTCTCGCTGAACGGGCCCGGAGGCCCCGCCCAGATTGCTCTGATTTCGAAGGGCGTGTACCTCAGCGTCGTAGGCGGGGGCACGGGTCTCAAGCCGCTCTACTACACGCCGGGCTCGTACACCGTGAACGGCGCCGGCGGCGCCGATGTTCAATCGTTTCAGGCATCCGTGCAGTTCCCGGCAAGCTTCACCTGGACGAACGAGAGTTCCATCACGTCGGTGAACCGATCCCAGGGTGTGAGCGTTTCCTGGACCGGAGCCGACTCGACGAATGGCGTTCTCATTACCGGCTTCTCGCTAGGCGGCGCCGATCCCAATAACCTCGTCGGCGGCCTCTTTTACTGCCACGCTTCCGGCGCAAGCGGTTCGTTTACGGTTCCATCCGTGGTGCTGCTCGCCTTGCCTCCGAGTTATACCATCCAGGGCTTCGGGCTGGCCACCGGTCTGCTCGCTGTCGCCACCGTGGCGCCGTACCAGACGTTCAGCGCGCCGGGCCTCGACTTCGGTTACATAGAGAGCACGGTTGAAGCCGCCGAGACCGTGACTTATCAGTAAGCCGCGGCGCCGGTTCCATCCCGAGCCGGGAATGGCGGGATCGAGTTGCGAACCCGCAACTGCCGGCTCGGGATGCTGGAAAGTTGCTATCCGCTCTCCCGATTTGACACATTCGTCGTGCTCGATTCACTTATGAAATAGGGCCTGCCCGCGAGCTCCGCCGATTTCACAGGAGTAGGATCACCATGAATCGGGTTGTCTTCGCTCTTCTTGCCGGCTCCGCGATTGCGCCGGCTCAGCCAAGCGTCAACACGGGTGGAATTCTAAACGTCGCCAGCTACGTGCCTCCGGGCCTGCCGAACGCCTCGATTGCCCAAGGATCGCTATTCGCCATCTTCGGCGCGGGACTTGGACCGTCCCTAGGAATTCAGGCCTCGAGCTTCCCGTTGACGCCGGACGGTTTTCAGGGAACCTCGGTCTCCGTCACGGTTGCGGGTACGATGCTCAAGGCTCCCGTGCTCTATACATCGGCGACTCAGGTGAATGCGATGTTGCCTTCGGCGGCGCCGGTTGGAAGCGGGACGCTCACTGTCGCCTATAACGGCAAGACGAGCGCTCCTGTGACGATCGATGTCGTCGCCAACAGTTTCGGCAATTTTGCGATTAACCAGGCGGGCAGCGGCCCCGGCGCCATCACCAACGCCAACTACCAGGCGCTGAGCTTCATGAACGCGGCGAACCCGGGCGAACCGATGATCCTTTGGGGTACCGGTCTTGGTCCGGTGACGGGCGATGAAAACGCCGGTCCGCTGCCTGGTAACATGCCTTCGGTTCCCGTCAAGCTGTACGTGGGCAATCGGCAGGCCACGATTACCTACCAGGGCCGGTCCGGGTGCTGCGCCGGCGTGGATCAGATTACGTTCACGGTTCCGTCGAATGTCACCGGGTGTGCGGTTCCGGTCGCGGTCCAGGCCGGCAACGCGGTGAGCAACTTTGTGAGTATGCCGGTCGCGCCGAGCGGGCGCGTGTGCTCAGATAACGCAGTCTTCACCTCCACGTTGCTTGCTCTACTTGCCTCGAAGGGAAGTGCCGCCGTCGGCGGCGTGGGCTTACTTCGGGACACCAGTACCATTTCCGGGACGCCAACGGCCTCCGACAGCGCGGGCGGGTTCTTCTCGCGCTACAGCTTTAGCAATTTCGAACAGTACATCGCCTACTTGCCTGTGCAGACGATGGGAGCGTGCACGGTGCTTACATTCAAGGGAAGCGACGTAACCGAAGGTCCCACGGTCTCCTCCACTCCTCTCGATGCCGGCAACGGGTTGACGCTGAACGGCCCGGGCGGCACATCGGCGGAGCTCATGCTGATCAGCCAGGGCAACTATAACAGCGCGCTCGGTGGAGGCTTAACCGGCAAGCCTCTGTTCTTTACGGCCGGGTCCTACACGGTCTCCGGACCAGGTGGAGCGGATGTCGGCACGTTCCAGGCCACCGCTCAATTCGCGGCGAATTTTGCGTGGACCAACCGGAGTTCTATAGCGACGGTGACCCGGTCGCAAGGCGTCACCGTGTCATGGACCGGCGCCGATGCGACGAACGGGATTTACATCACCGGATTCTCGGAAGGCGGCTCCGGCCCGAATAACCTGGTTGCCGGATCCTTCTCCTGTCACGCGCCGGGTGCGAGCGGTTCGTTCACCGTTCCTGCGTACGTGCTGCTGGCGCTGCCAGCGACCTATACTACCGTCTCCGGGCTGGGTTCGCTCGGCGTATCTTCGGGCGCCAGCTACCAGACGTTTTCTGCGACCGGCCTGGATCTCGGATTCATCGGAAGCTCGGTTGAGATTTCGCAAACCGTGACGTACCAATAGCCGGCCGAGGCAGGACTTCAATTACGAGAGAGCGCCTGTGTCACTTACACGGTCACGACCGAAACGCCCAGCTCGCGATACGGCTGCAGGACCTCCGCGGCGGCGTCGGTAACTAAGTGTGTCAACGCCCGGACCGGGGCCACTAAGTAGGGCAGGGCAGTGCCGACTTTCTCCGCCGTCACCAGCGCCACCACTTCCGCCGCGGCCTCGATCATCGCCCGCTTCAAAAATACTTCGTCGCGGTCCGGTGTGCGCAGGCCGAACTCCGGGTGAAGGCTCCCGGCGCCCAACAGGCACAAGTCCGCCCGGTAAGAGCCTAACTCCGAGATCGCTTCTTCGCCCAGAGTAACTTGGGACTCCTTGGACATCTTCCCGCCCAGGAGAATCACCTCTACCTTTGGGTGGCCGGCCAGCTCCATTGCCAACGGGACGTTATTGGTCACAATGGTTGCCTCGAGCTCCGGCGCCAGGTAGCGGCCGACCTGCTGCGTCGTCGTTCCTCCGTCCACCAGCACAAGCTGCCCCGGCTGAATCATCGCCGCCGCGGCGCGCGCGATCCTCTGTTTGGCCTCCACCGACTGCTCGTGCCGCGCCGCGAAACTAACCGGGGCGGGGGAACGCGGCAGCGCGCCGCCATGGACGCGCAAGAGTTTCCCTTCTCGCGATAACTCCCGCAGGTCGCGCCGAACGGTGTCCTCCGAGACTCCGAGGACGGCGCCGAGTTCCGCCGCCACGATCTTCCCATCGCGCCGCAGTGCGTCCAGGATGTACTGCAGCCGCTCTTCTTTTAATTGGAACCTGATCGTCTCTGCTGGTTTTTGCGCGCTTGTGTTTGACATTGCCCGTTTATGTCGATATTATCCGATCTTGCGCATATGGCACCACTGAAGTCCGTCATTTTCGACTATGGCAACGTGCTTTGCCGGCCCCAGCCGGCCGAGGAGGTTTCGGCCATGGCCGCCGAATTCCACCTCGACGTCGAGCGCTTCCGGGACTTGTATTGGCGCAAACGCCTGCCCTACGACCGCCGTGAAATGACGCCGGAGGAATACTGGAACGACTTTTCAGAGATGGCCGGCGTCGAGCTTCACAACGGCGGCCTGGGCCGCGTCATGGCGCTCGATTCCTCGAGCTGGTCCCACGGCGACCCGGTGATGGTGGACTGGGCCATGCGTGTACGAGACACGGGCATCCGCACTGCCATCCTGTCCAACATGCCGCTTTCGCTGCGCGAGCACCTCGATGCGATTCACCCGTGGATTCACCGCTTCGATTACCGTGTCTTCTCCTGCGACGTACGGATGGCGAAGCCGAGCGCCGGCATCTACGAACGAGTCCTCGCCGGACTGGGAGTGCAACCGGAAGCCAGCCTTTTTCTGGATGACCGCCCTGACAATGTGCGTGCGGCGCGCGAACTCGGGATGAACGCCGTGCTATTCACGACCCCGGCGGCCGCGGCCGCCGAATTGAGCGATCGTTACCACCTGCCTCCGCTCGAGGTATGACCGCGCCGGCGCTTGCCCGCTGGCGGGTGAGCGCCATCTTCCTGCTCCACGGCGTGATCGTGTCGAACTGGCTTGCCCGCATCCCCGCGGTGCAACAAAAGCTCGGCCTTCGGGCCGGCGGCCTCGGACTTGCTTTGCTGTTCACGACCGCCGGCGCGCTCTGCGGTATGCCGCTCACGTCGCGCCTGATCGGCCGCTTCCATAGCGCCGCCGTCACTCGCCTGTCCTCGTTCGCCTTCTGTCTTGTTCTTCCTCTGCCGGCGGTTGTCCCCAAGGCTGTTCTGCTGGGCCCGGCGCTGTTTGTGTTCGGGTGGGCCGCCGCGACCATGGAAGTTTCCATGAACACGCAGGCGGTTGTGGTCGAGCAGGCGCTCGGCAGACCGGTGATGACGTCCTTCCACGCGCTGTTCAGCATCGGCGGCATGATCGGCTCGGTCCTGGGAGGAGTAGCGGCGGCGCTCAGGCTCTCGCCCACGCTGCACCTGGTACTTCTGTTGCCCTTGTTGGTTGGATCAACGGCGTACGCGACGCGGCGCCTGCTCCCGGATCTTTCCGCGCGGGCTGCGCCCAGAGTCCCTATCCCTTGGACTCGTCACCTGGCGTCTCTCTGGGGTCTCGGCGCGATCGCCTTTTGCGTCCTCATGGGCGAGGGGGCCATGGCGGATTGGGGCGCGGTTTACGTGGGCGGCTTGCCCGGCGTCTCGCCCGGCCTCGCGGCTGCGGGTTACGCGGTCTTCTCGGTCGCGATGGCCGCGGGCAGGCTGCTCGGCGACCATATTCGCACGCGCCTTCCGGAACCCGTCATTGTCCGCCGAGGCGCACTTCTGGCTTCGGTGGGACTTTTTGCCGGCCTCGCCCATGGCGCCCTCGCCGGCGCCCTGGCCGGTTTCGCGTGCGCGGGGCTCGGCTTCTCCACCATATTTCCGATCCTCACGTGGCGGGCCGGCCGCGTTTCCGGGGTCGCGCCGCAAGCCGGGATCGCCGCCGTCACCGCCATCGGCTACTCCGGCTTTTTGATGGGACCACCAATTATCGGTCTACTCGCCCAACTGAGTTCCCTGCGCCTGGGCCTCTGCGTCATTCCGTTGCTCAGCGTGATCGCCGCGGTTCTTACCCGGACGGCGCTCGCGCCGGTGACGGATCTGCG
>JAJYCN010000149.1 GCA_021778335.1 Acidobacteriota bacterium
GGTGACTTTTCCGGCGCTGGCGCAACTGCAGGTTTCGGTGGTCAATCAGGGCGTGGCGACGCCGGTACACGGGACGATCGCGATCGGGACGGTGGCGCAGAACGATCCGGTGCAAGTGGGGCTGCAATTTGCGAACACGGGGCAGACGGGGATCTACATCACTCTTTATGTGGCGTCCTGGACCACGCCGTTGGCGATGCAGTTGGGGTACGAGGGGCCGGGGTGTGTGGCGCCGGGGCAGTTTGCCAGCGTGAACCTTCCGGCGCCTACGTCGGCGGCGGGAACGCTGGCTGGAACATTAGCGATCACTTATGTTGTGGGCTGCCCGAGCGGTCCGATTGGACCGGCGGGCCCCCCTGGAACACCGGTGACGTCGAATGTCACGCTTAGCGGGGTGGTGGCGGCGGCGGGCGGCAGCGGGAATCCGGTGACCGTAAGTTGGATGGGGACGATGTTAGCCGAAGGCGCGGCGATTGTTTTTCCGCGGCTGATGCTTGGCAAGAGCGAGACGCAGACGATTGTAGTGGCAAACCCTGGAACCACCGCGGCGGCGGTACCGGTGTCGGTGAGCGGCACGGGATTCGGGCTTGGTTCGGGCGTGGGCGCGCAGTTGAGCGTGGGCGCCGGGGCGAGCGTGAGCTTTGCGGTGACTTACACTCCGGCGGCGGCGAACGTCGAAACCGGCACACTCAGCGTGGCGGGGCGGTCGTTCGAGCTGACGGGGAACGCCTACTTGCCGCCGTTTCCGGCGCCGGTGATGAGCTTTGCGCAGGCGACGGCGGCGAGCGGGCAGCAGAACACGCTCAACATCGACATCGGGCAGAGCTACCTGGTGAGCGAGACGCTGCAGCTTGCGATGACGTTCGCTCCGTCAACGCCGGACAAAGGCGACGACCTGGCGATTCAGTTCCTGAGCGGGAATCCGCGGCAGGCGGCGGTGACGTTCGCCTCGGGCGCGATTCATGCGCAGGCGGCATTTCAGACGGGGACGACGGCGGGAACCATCACATTCACGCTGACGCTGCCGGACGGGACGACGGAAGCGCAGAGCCTGACGATTCCTCCCGAGCAGATTCAACTGGACACGGCGACGGCGGTGGCGCAGACGGGGCAGATCGTGGTGAGTCTGAGCGGGTTCGACAACACCCATGCGGCGTCGCAGATGGTGTTCACGTTTTTCGATGCCAACGGGAAGCCGATTCCGCCGGGGGCGATGACGGTGGATGTGTCGAAGGTGTTCGGGCAGTACTTCGGCTCGGACCAGGGCGCGGGCGGGCTGTTTGCGCTGCGGGCGGTGTTCCCGGTGGGCGGGACGCAGAGCGAGGTGGCCGGGGTTCAGGCTACGTTGAGCAACCCGATCGGGACGGTCACGACGCCGACGATGAAGTTTTGAAGCCGCGGTGAAGTCACAACTCCTCCCAATCTATCGCAGGCGTCCGTCCACCTTCTGCCATGGCGGCCGGATTCCGCGTTGGTGCACTGACTCAAATGGGTACGAAGTGCGGCGGGCGAAACCGGCACGACGCTCGAAGAAAGCAATTCCGCGAAAGGCGCCTGCCAGCAGTCCTACGTGGCGTAGGTTTGAAAAGATCCTCGCGGACCGCTTTCGGCACAAGCACGTTAGAGAGAAGAAAGGTCGGCGCAGGACGGCGCTTCGATCCGCGGTCGTCGGGATGAGCGGATCTTAGTAGGATTGAAGCTGTGGCGCGCCGCGTTCGAAACGGGTGCGCCTGAAACACTGCGAAACGAGATATCGGCACGTTGAAACGCTCCCTGCATGGGATGACTTGGCGCAAATTGAAAGCGCGCACCGGATGTGGCAAGATGCGGGCATGGACAGGCAATCTGTCATCGCCAGGCTGCGCGAGCATGAGTCCGAGCTTCGGGCGGCCGGAGTCACGCATCTGTCACTGTTCGGCTCCGTGGCCCGTGGGGACCAGTGCTGGCAGTCCGACGTGGACTTGATGGCTGAATTCGACCCTGGCAGGGAGTATTCGCTCCTTGACCAGGTTCGGATGGAAAGACGGCTTGCCGAAATCCTGGGCGCGCCGGTCGATCTGGCTCCTGTGAGGACGTTGAAAGACGAAGTTCGGGAGCGGGCAGCCAGCGAGGCTCTGCTTGCCTTTTAGGAATCCTGAGAGCGCTTTCCGAGACATCCTCGACGCGTCGAGGATGATCCAACAATTTGTAAGCGGGCATGGATTTCGAGGCGTTCCGCCAATACGCGAAAACCGTTGCTGCCGTGGAACGGAAACTGCGGATCATCAGCGAGGCGGCGATCCGGCTTGGGGATGAAGCCGAGAGGCGGTGTGCCGGTCAACCGTGGGCGGATATTGGGGGCATTGGCAACTGGCTTCGTCATCGATACGATCGAGTGGAGTTGGACACCATCTGGAAGACTGTCAGCGACGATCTGCCGGGGTTGATGGAGGCTGTGAGGAAGGCCGTATAGCCACACGCACGCGGAGACGAGCTCACTTCCGGGTAGGGCCGTAATTAGGGTTCTTCGCGGCGGTTTCCCCGACAGGGAGTGGCGCGCCGGGCTATTCAAGGTCTGGTCATTGCCTGAACGGATGGCGCTTAGCATCAGGTTTGGGAACGCAGCAGGCCCGCCGAAGGAGAGTGCATTGCTTTGATGACGGTTGGGGTCCATCTGTCCAATCTCAGACTCCGAGACCATGAATTGCCGGGCTTGTCTAGCCCTTCATAATTCATTGCCATGTACCGGTCCTCGACATCCGTCGCCGCGTCAGATGCTCCATCCGAATCCACTTAGTTGTTGTAAATTCGGAACATGCCGGACACCAGACGACTTGAGGTCACTCAGGATCGCAGCGTTAGGGAGTTTCCCACTAGGAAACCCCCACTTGACTGGAGCTGGGTTGGATCGAACGACGATTTGGCGGCCTTATACGAGAAGCTTGAGAATGGTGGCTGGAAGGTCATCACCCTAAAGGGAGAACGCGCTTTTAACGTGGTGCGAATTGGCGCGGCGGCTGCTTCATAAGCTTCGAAAACGCCTTGCCGAACTGGCGCCAGGCTCGCTTCCTACCCGCCAGGAGCGGCGTGCCAAATCATATGCTGGTTGTGGGCTTCCGCTCTAAGGGGGAGGCAAGCGAACCTGTGAAGTGCTGAGCGTGCTGCGCGATCGTTAAGCACAAGTACATATGGGGCCGGCAGATCTGTTAGCTCGGGACCACGTCGAGGGCGGTCTAGCCGGATTGGACGAGAGCGCGGAGCGTACCACTGGGTTAGTCCGGAATTCGAATGCCGCCGTCGTCTCCGATTGGGAGACCCGGGTTCCAGGCGACTTCCCAGGCGAAGCCGTCGGGGTCGGCGAAGTAGCCGGAGTAACCGCCCCAGAAGACGTCTTCGGCGGGTTTGAGGAGGGTGGCTCCGGCGGAGACGGCTTCGGCGAGGGTTGCGTCGACTTGTTCCCGCGTTCGGGCGTTGTAGGCGAGTGTGAAACCGGGGAAGCCGCTGCCTTCGGGGGAGAGCTTGGCGTCGGCGGCGAGAGAGTCGCGGGGATAGAGGGAGAGGCCGATGCCGCCGAGTTGGAAGAAGACAACGCCGGTGGCCTGGGCGAGGGAGCGGCGCCAGCCGAGGCGTTCGTAGAAGGCGCGGCTGCGGTCGAGGTCGGCGACGCCGAGGGTGATGAGACTAAGACGTTGTTCCATGGCGTAGCTCAAGTGTAGAGCAATACCACGAACAGATCAGCGGGATGCGGGAGCGGCGGCGGCCTGTTCGATCCAACGGCGCATTTCGGCTCGCGGGGCGAGGCCGGGTTCGGCTTCGGTATCGACCTTCAGCACGAGGGCGCGGCCCGCGAGGTCGCGCGCGAGCGCTTCCACTTCGGGCGCGGCCATGCGGCAGGGGCCGCACCAGGAGGCCCAGAAATCGACGAAGACGGGCACGGGGACTTCGCGGACGATTTCGTCAAGCGTGGCTTCGTCGACCTCGATCGGGGACGTGAAGGGCGAAAGCGGCGCATTGCTGGAACCGCAGCGGCCGGCGCCGGCCAAGTGCTTTGTGGGGATGCGATTTTGCGCGCCACGGGAGGGGCAGGAGCGGGCGCCGGAGTAAGTCATCGGTCTACCTGATTAGATGCGCGAGTTATTCGTCGATGCGGTAGACGCGGACGCCGCCGGGGATGAGTCCGGTTTCGATGTGGAGCGGCGCGGCGGATGGGAGGGGAGCGTCGGGCTTTGCGGCGGTGATTTCGCGAACCTGGCGCGGGGGATGGCCGAGCGGAATGGTGAGTTCGGCGTGGGCTTTCGTGGTTCCCCAATTGATGAAGAAGACCATGCGGCCGGTGGGGCCGACGAGTTGCTCGACGTCAACCGGCGCGGTGGTTTTGAGATCCAACTGCGAGACGTGCGCCCATTCGGCGAGTAAGGCGCCGAGCGGGTGTGGGGTAGAGGAGGCAGCGGCGGGCAGGCTGCCGACGATGATGTTGGCGCGTTGCCGGGAGATGGCTTCGGCGCCGGAGTAGGCCTGGCCGGGGAATGAGCCGGCGAGGATGGCGCTGCCTTTGCCGAAGGCGTGCTCGTAGACGGCGGGGGAATCGTCGGCGAACCTGGCGAGGGGTTTGGCGGAGGGATCGAGGACGGTGAAGCGCTCCTCGAGGACGGCGGACGGGAAGATGTGCGGACCCCAGCGGAGGGTGAGTTCCGGCTTCGGGGTGACGGATTTTTCGCGGACGCCGAACATACGCTGCCAGTCGAAGCCGGGGATGGCGGGCTGGGCGTAGCCGCGTTCGTCGATCCAGCCGGGGCGGGCTTCGGAGTAGAGGTGACCGCCGGCCTGGACGTACTGCTCGAGGGCAGAGGCCTCGCCGGTGAAGACGAGCAGAGGATAGGGAAGCACGACTAACTTGTATTGGGCGAGCGAGGCGGCGGTGACATCGGTGGCATTAACGAAGTCGATGGGGATGTTGCGCTCGTTGAACATGCGGTAGTAACCGGAGAGCGACTGGGCGACCGCTCCGCGATTATAGAAGTGACCCGCGCCGCCGACTAAGTTTGTGACCTGGTTGACGAGGATGGCGACTTCGGCGGGCTTGGGGTGGGCGTGGAGAAGGAACGAGCCATTGGCGGCGATCTGGCGGGCGGTTGAACCGGCGGCGCGAGCACGCGCAGTGCCGGAGCCGTCGAGGTTGATGAGGCCGTAGCCGCCGGCTTCGTAGCCGGAGCTCATCGGGTAGAAGGCGTAGATGTTGATGCCGCGGGCGCCGCGGGAGATGGCGGCCCACATGTATCTTACTAAGTCGAAATCCGTGATTTCCTGACTTACCACGTCGCCGCGGACGCCGAAGCCGCCTTGTAACTCGCCGATGTAGAAGCCGTGGTTGTTGCCGGCCGAGCGGGTAAGATCGAGCGCCATCTGAATGCGGAGAGGCGACATGTGGGGAGGGAGGGAATGCTTGGGATAGAGGCTGGCGCCGTAGTAATCGACTGACTTATACATGAGATAGTCGTCGGGGTTGCCATCGCCGCCGGCGAAGCTGGAAAACGCGCTGGGGCCGGAGGCGTGGCTGGTGGTGAGATGGTCCGGCAGGATGGCTTTGACGGCGCGGTCCCGGGCGGCGAGGTCGGCGGCGAGTTTCTGGGTGATGAAGATCCGCCAGTCGAGATAGTCGGTGTAGGACAAGATGGTGTCGAAGCGGGGCGGCTCGGCCTGATTCCAGTTTTCAAAGCGGCGGTACCAGGCCTGGTTGAGGTTGTCGAGGGTGCCGTATTTGGTTTGGAGCCAGCGGCGGAAGCGGGCGAGCGTGTAGGGGCAGTAGCAGAACGAAGCGTTGGGGATGTAGTTGATTTCGGCCCAGTTGATGATGTGCGGTTCGCTCCACAGGTCCCAGGCGTAGAAGGCGTTGGAGCGGGCGACGTGGCGGGCGACTTCGCGGAGGAAGTTGAGGGTGGCTTCACGGACTTGGGGGTTATCGAAGCAGAAGCCGGGCGCGGCTTGAGAGGGGATCGCGTCGCCGTTCTGGGCGACGAAGCGGCCGTCGGGAAACTTCACGCCGACCCAGTCGGGGGCGGAGTCCACGTAGGTCTGGACAATGACGCGGAGACCGGCCTTTTGAGCGAGGCGGAGGAGGAGATCGAGTTGATCGAGATGATACTCGCCGGGGCGGGGTTCGCCGGCGGCCCATTCGACCCAGGTGCGGACAGTGTTGAAGCCGAGGGACTTGATTCTGGCGAGGTCCGTGCTCCATTCGGCTTCCGAGTGCGGGGTGATGGGCGAGAGCATCGGCGCGCGGGCCTTGCCGCCGGAATACCAGACGGAGACGGGAAAGAAGCTGTCGCGGGGCGGGGCGGCCGAGGCGAGGGGTGCGAGGAACAGGAAGAATATGGCGAGGCGCATGATTTCGGCTTGACAGCCCGAAGTGATTATGAGTTTATAAAGACAGGATGTCAATACCTGCGGTCGACAAGAGCCTGCCTGTGCCGCTGTACCACCAGATCAAGTGCGCTTTGCAGGATGCGATTGAACTTGGCGAATGGCAACTGGATCAGCAGCTTCCGAATGAAAACCAGCTTGCCGAGAACTTCGGCGTGAGCAAGATCACGATCCGGCAGGCGCTGCAGGAGCTGGCCGACATGGGCTATATCCGGCGGGAGCGCGGGCGGGGCACTTTCGTATCGCGGCCGAAGTTTGACCATGGGCCGAGGGAGTTGACGAGCTTCACGGAGGAAATGCGGCGGCACAAGCTCACGGCGGGGTCTCGGGTGCTGGAACGAACGGTGGTGGCGGCGGAGGGGCGGGTGGTGGAAGCTCTGGAGGTGAAGCGAGGCGAGCGGGTGTTTGTGTTGAAACGGCTGCGGCTGGCGGGCGGAGAGCCAATGGGGATTCAGACGGCGCATCTGCCGGTGAAGCTTGCGCCGGGGTTGGCGGACGAGGATTTCGAGAATGGCTCGCTCTACGACACGCTGCGGGTGCGGTGGGGTCTGGAGGCGGCACGGGCGCGGGAGACGTACACGGCGGCGACGGTGGATCCGGGTCTGGCGGAGGTGCTTGGGGTTGCGGCGGGGGCGCCGGTGCTGGTGGTGGAGCGAATCGCGTATCTGGCGAGTGGAACGCCGTTTGAGTTTGTGCAGAGCCTGATGCGGGGGGACAGGTACAGCGTGGTGCTGGAACTGGCGGCGGAACGCGCGGCGGGGCGGCGGTGAGTCACGTTCTGGCGGTGGATTTTGGCGGGACGAAGACCGCGATGGGGCTGGTGGATGCCTCCGGCGTTGTGGCGGCGCGGCGGGAGATGCCGTCGGCGCACACGTTTGAAGAGACGGTGGCGCAGTTGGAGGCAGGGCTGGACGGGTTTGGGGAGCCGGCGATTGCGGGTGTGGGGGTGATCGTACCGGGGATTTACGATCCGGCGGATGGGTCGGCATGGGCGCCGAATTTGTGGGGTGAGGATTTTCAGCCCCTTAAGGAGCCGTTGGAGGAACGGTTTTCCGTGCCGGTAGCGATTGGGAATGACCGCACGGGGACTGTGCTGGCGGAGCAGTGGGTTGGCCGGGCGCAGGGGATGCGGGACGTGGTTTTTGTGGCGGTAGGGACGGGGATCGGCGTGGGGATTCTGGCGGGCGGGCAGGTGGTGGAGGGCGCGCACGGGATCGGCGGGGCGGCGGGCTGGATGGTGGTGGGAGGACGGTGGAAGCCGGAGTATGCGGCGCGGGGAGGTTGGGAGACGGAGGCGGCGGGTCCGGCGCTGGCGCGGCGGGCGGGAAGGAAGACGGCCGAGGAAGTGGTGGCCGCGGCGCGCGAGGGAGACGAAGCGGCGATCGATGCGATCGGCGAGACGGCGGACCTGCTGGCGCTGGGGATTGCGGGATTGATCGGCGTGCTCGATCCGGAGATGGTGGTGCTGGGCGGAGGGCTGATGCAGGCCGGCGACCTCATGATGGAGCGGATCCGGTGGAAGGCGCTTGCCTGGACGCAGCCGGTGGCGGCGCGGCGGGTGCGGATTGAGAGAACGGCGCTGGGCGCGGAGGCGGGGTTGCTGGGAGCGGCCCGGCTGGGGTGGCGGCGCCTGGAAAGTTAGTTCAGGAGATACGAGTTTATGTCGGCTACAACTTACTATGAGCAGGTTCGCGGGGTGCTGGACGAGATACACGAGACGCAGGGAGAGGCGATCGAGGAGGCCGGGGACTTACTGGCGAACACGATCGCATCCGGCGGACGAGTGTATCTTTTCGGCAGCGGCCATTCGGTGATTCCGGTGATGGACGTGTTTCCGCGCTATGGGACCTTTGTCGGGTTTTTCCCGTTGTACGATCCCAGGCTGATGTGGCACAACGTGGTGGGGCCGGGCGGGGCGAGGGAGTTACTTTGGCTGGAGCGGCGGGAAGGTTACGTTGAAAACTTCCTGCAGAGCTTCGCGATGGACAGGCGCGACGCGATGATCGTGTTTTCGCACGGCGGGTTGAACGCGGCGCCGGTGGAGGCGGCGCTGTATGCGAAGACGCGGGAGATGAAGGTGGTGACGGTTTCTTCGCTTGCCAACGCCAAGGTGAGCACGGCGACGCATTCGAGCGGGAAAAGGTTGTCCGATGTGGCGGACATCGCGCTCGATAATTGCGTGCCGCTTGAAGACGCGCTGGTGGACATCGGGTATCCGGAGAGGATTGCGGCGGGTTCGACGATGGCGAGTGTGTTCGTGGCGATGTCGCTGGTGGCCGAGACCGGGGCGAGGCTGAAGGCGATGGGAATCAAGCCGCATACGTTCGTTTCGCCGAACGTGGCCGGAGTAAGTAAGGATCATAACTTACGCGTGTTTGACGCTTACACGGGGAAGTTATTCGAGCGGCCGCCGCTCAAACGTGGGAACGGCTGAGCGTCTGCGCCGCCTGAGCGCGGCGGCGTGGGCGGGGATGTTCATCTTCGGAATTGTGATGGCGCTGCTGGGCGCCATCCTGCCGTTGCTGGCCGGGCGGCTGCGGTTCTCGCTCGCCGACATCGGGACGCTGTTCCTGGTGATGAACGGGGCGATGCTGATTTCAAGTGTTGCGCTGGGGCTGGTGATGGACCGGTTCGGGATGAAGCCGCCGCTGGCCGTGGGGCCAATGCTGGTGGCGGCGGCGCTGGTGGTGATGGTGAGGGCCGGCTCGTTCCCGGATCTGCTGCCGGCGGGCGTGTTGCTGGGTTTGGGCGGTGGGGCGCTGAACGGGGCGACGAACACGCTGGTGGCAGACCTGCACGAGGACGCGGCGGAGAAGGGCGCGGCGCTGAACCTGCTGGGGATGTTTTTCGGCTTCGGGGCTCTGTTTTTGCCGTTTCTGATCGGGGCGTTGCTAGCGCGGATGAGCGTGGGCGTATTGCTGGGCGCGGGGGCGGTGTTCTGTGCGTGCGTCGGTGTCTATGCGGGGGCGCTAAAGTTTCCGGAGCCAAAGCAGCGGCGGGCGATTCCGGTGAAGGATGTGCCACGGTTCTTGCGGTCGCCGTTGGTGATGGCGTTCGCGGGGATGCTGTTTTTTGAGTCGGGCGTGGAGTTCACGCTGGGAGGGTTCATTTCGCCGTATTTGACGCAGGCGGTGGGGGTGAAGACGATCACGGCGGCGTCGTGGATTCTGGCGGCGTTTTGGGCGGCGACGATGGGGATGCGGATTGTGTACAGCCGGGCGGCGGTGGGTGCGGCGCCGTATGCGCTGCTGCTGGGGAGCGCGGCGTGGGCTTGCGGCGGGGCGTTGCTGGCGGCGGTGGCTTGGGGGCCGTGGGTGGCGGCTTTGGCGGTGGTAGTGTGCGGGGCGTCGCTGGCCGGGGTGTATCCGACGGTGCTGGGCATTGCGGGCGCGCGGTTCCGGGAACATTCGGGGACGGTATTCGGGATTTTGTTTACCGTGGCGCTGTCGGGCGGGATGCTGATGCCGTGGGCGGCGGGGCGGATCGGCGGGGCGGTGGGGTTGCGGTGGATTTTCGGGATGGTGGCGGGGGCGTATGTGGCGATGGCGGGGCTGGGGTGGTTGGCGAAGGGGTGGGAGACGGGGGCGGGCTGAGCGGGAGTATCGCGGTTGAGGTGGCGATGAGAAAGATCACCGTCAGTGTTGACGAACGTCAGGCCGAAGAGATTCGGGGTCTTGTGGCTTCGGGGCGGGCGGCGAGTGTGTCCGCTTTTGTCCGGCGGGCGGTGGGGACCGCGCTCCGTGACGCGGCGGAGTGGACGGAGATGATCGAGGAGGCGCTGCGGCAGACGGGTGGGCCGTTGACCCGGAAAGAACGCGCCTGGGCCGACCGGTTGCTTGCGGGGCGGGCGCGGCGCGGGACGGCGACGGGTGCGTGACCGGTGGCGCGCCGGGGTGCGGTGTCTGCTGTATTAGGCATGGAACACCGGGGGAGGAGTTTGGGTTGCGGGCTTCGACGCTCGAATTTTTCCGACGGATTGACGGCTAGCGACCCGTTCTCCTACGGCTTTCCCGTTCTTTCGTGCACGTGTCTCGCCGGCGGCTCCGTCAGGCGAAACTCCTGGACGTCTCCGAATTGCTCGCCCCTGCTGTATCCATTGGTCAGCGCAACGTTGCCGTTGGCCGCTGGCGCCGCTGCCGGTTTCCCCTTCGCAGCGGGCGGGCGCTTCTTTCCTCCGTCCTTCGGCAGCGGGTCGTGCGCGTGGCCGTTCCAAAGGAGGCCAGGCCGAGGCATCCGGTAGTAGTTTGCATCGCCGGATACATCTTTAGCCGGTTTGGCCGTCTCCTTTGGATGACGGACGAAGCGCCCCAAGGCTCCCTCACAGTACTCCTCAAGCAACTCGATGCAGGTCCATTGGCGTTCAAGCCGTTCGCATACTTCGCCTGTGACGCAGCTTCCACCGAACGGATCGACGACGGCGTCTCCGGGGTCCGTCAGCATGCGGATGAAATATTCGGGGAGATCCGCCGGATACCGCGCAGGGTGCGGTTTGAGACCACGTTCCTCACAGTAGCGCAGATAGAAGCTGTTGCTCTCCGTGTTCGGAATGGCGATCAGATTAGGCGGTATCGCCGCGCCGTTGTCGATCGAGAATTTCTCGCTGATGTCGTGGCCGGAAGGCCGCTTCTTCGCTTTATAGCCCTTCTCCAGCAACTCGCGCATACTTGGGCTATACGGCTGAAGTACGCGGCGATTGCTGGCTTTCGGCCACGGGGTTTTCGAAAGCCACCATACGGTGTTTATCGCGTCCTTGACCCGCACGCGGCGTACGGTCACCCACTCGGCAGGTGCCGGCAGTTTAGAGGGATTCCACCAGTAGAAGTCTTGAGCGAGGTGAAAGCCGAACTCCTCGCAAAGCAAGATAAGCAACTTGAAGTGATAGAGGTTGCGCGTCGGATGCCCCTTGTTCCAGGCGCCGCCAATGTCTATGACGACGCTTCCGGTGTCCTTAAGGACCCGCTTAAACTGCTCGCCGAAGGGCCGGAACCATTCGACGTAGTTGTCTGCTTCGACGTTGCCGTAGTCCTTTTTACGGACGAGGCCGAAGGGGGGGCTGGTCATGATCAAATCGACGCTAGCATTGGAATGGCTGGCGAGAACGTCGAGGGCGTCGCCGTTGATGATCTCGCCGTGCGGCGTTCTGTGAAAAACTCTTGGTGGCCGTGATGGGCGAGAGGACATCAGGTTTGTCCGTTTCCAAGTTCCAATTTCTTGAGATCCATCGCATGGCGTGCCTCGCGCATGAAAACGTCGACGATAGCCGAGGCTCGCCTGTTGATGACCGAGAGGTCAGCGCCGTCCACCATGACGATGCACAGATTCGAATCGGTCATGATTCTGTTTGCCTAGCGCCGCGCCTCCTGCCCGATAGCTCCGGTCGAAACCATTACAACTACGTTGCTCTTCAGGAAGTGTGTCAATCCGACTTCCTTTGCCACGTCGTCAAGCGAGACGCGGCTGGTGTTCTTGCATTGTAGGTGCCAGCGTGAAAACACGAGGCGGGCAGACTCAAAGATCAGGTCCACTTCAGCCCCGCCCGTCGCCGACGCGCGGAGCCGAGTAGCGACATACGTCATGTCGAGAAGGCGCATGAGCTTGAAGGCGAGCGCCTCCAGGGCGAGACCGGCGACATAACGGTTGGGCGATTTCAGATCGGCCAGGATGGTGTCCAGGGGCTTCTTCAAGAGGTCGAGCAGCTTCGGATCGGTTTGATCCTTTAGCTGGTCGAGCAGGGGTTCAATGAGATCATTGGTGAGCTTTTCGGTTGGTTCAACCAGGAAGGGCTTCGCGCCGCGCCCTGTCGTAGTCTTCTCCGCCCGAATGTACCCGGCTTCCACGAGAGCGCTTAGCACGAGCTTGGGCAGGCTCTTCTCGGGAAATCGAACGCCGTAAGTGGCGGCGGCTAGCCGCGCGATCTCATTCGCCGGCTGAGGCGTCCTCACTCCTGTGTTGGCCAGGGCGCGGAGGAAGGCTCTCTGTTCGGAAGTAAAGCGGGCGAGAATTTCAAAATCGTCCGGATTCGTCCCGAGCACCTCCGTCAAACGGATGGTGTCGATTTGCCAGCGGGCGCCGACGAAGACGCCGGCCTTCGCGAGCCACAGCCGCATGATGCTTGGGTGTTTGCCGCCCGGCGGGTAATGAACCCCGCGCTCGGCTAGGGCCTCACGGAGCGTAGTTAGGTTAACCTCCTCGCCCGCGGAGGTCATATCCTGAATGCACTGGACTAACAACATTCCGCTGAGGTTCCGGAGAATGTGGCGGGCCAAGTAGCGATATAAGGCGTCGTCGTCCTTACGGGTCTGGTAGAGATGGCGTCCGAGGTCGGTGAATTTCCCCGAACGGTCGATGATGCCGTAGGCGATCATGCCGAGCTTACAGTTGTTGGCCAGCTTGGCTCGGTTGTAGGAGGCTTCCGCGCGCTCAGAACCTTTCGCGTGGGCAGAAAAATAGCGCTCCAGAATGGCGGCCTCGAGCGCGCGCCAATTCTCCTGATTGGCGGCTACGATCTCCAGCAGTTCGGGCAACTCGACCTGTGAAGGCGAAAATTCACTCCCGAAAGGCAGATCACTGCGTTGCATGATCTGGCTCCCAGGTTTCGCGTCCGCTTGATTCCCGGCGAAGTGGCAACCGCAGCTGTTCGACGCGATAGCGTGCGATGAATTCGAGGATGCCTTGACGACCAAGCCACGCGAGCGACACGTCATACTTATCGGCCATTGCAGCCAGTTCGGCAAATTCGCTGTCTGTCAGGCTGACTGCTATGCGATGCTTCGTCGTTGGCATGGTCAAGTATCCTTTGTGCCGTAGTGTAGCACGGTGCATCACTCTAGAACACCTTGCGACATCACGTGTGGAGGGCCTTCGAGGCGCTTCGGTCTGCGGCCGCATACTTCGGCGATACGACGCATAAAACTCGGCCTCGTGCGGCCGTCTGACAAGTTCTCTTAGAGGCGTAAGACCCTGAAGTCCACGTTGGTGTGCTTGGGCGATT
>JAJYCN010000150.1 GCA_021778335.1 Acidobacteriota bacterium
TGTGTGTAAGTGACTGACGCAATCCGCAGACGATTCCCAGTAGAAGGCAAGATTAGACGAGAGTGGACCGAGGCGAACAAGACGCGTTGTACGAACGGGCCATCGCAGAGTACGGGTCCGTGATTTGGCGGCTCGGCCGCGGTTATGAAGCCGACGCAGAGCGCAGGCGTGACTTATTACAGGAGATGCATCTTGAGCTTTGGCGAAGCTTTGCGTTGTTCGACGACCGCTGCGCGCTAAAGACCTGGGTCTACCGCGTGGCGCACAATGTCGCTTCGTCGCATCTCGCGCGCCAGCGGCGGGCCGCGGCCCGGCTCGTCGACATGGAGGGAGTGGACATAGAAGCGTTTCCGGCCGATCGGGAAGCGCCGGCTGACCAGCAGTACGATGCGCAGAAACTTCTGGGTCTGATTCATCAGCTACGGCCGGCCGATCGCCAGATCATCCTGCTGTACCTGGAAGGCGAAACCGCGGCCCAGGTTGCGGAGGTCACCGGGTTAGATGGATTTGCGGGGTGTTGGGAGCCGGGCGCCGGCTTTGGGGAGGGTGGCGGCGAGGCGCTGGTATTCGGCGAGGGTGCGTTCGGCTTCTCCGGGGGCGCTGCCGTATTCGGAGCCGGACGAGTGGCGGTGGGGCGCGGGCGTGGGTTGGGCGGCCAGAAGCAGGACTGCCAGCCACGGCGACATCGCGCACCTACCGGTAATTCGTGGGAGCACGTGGAGGGCCGCGCCATTTTGTTTCAGGAGAGATACGCTTAAGGAATGGAACTTCCCCGTTTACTGCCCGTCCGTCAACTTTTCCCGAGCCTGCGCCTGGCCGATGTGCGCGAAGAAACGCTGAAGCAGCTTGCGGCGTCGAATTTTGCCGCGAAGCTGAAACCCGGCGCGCGGGTGGCGATCGGGGTGGGCAGCAGGGGCATCAGCAACATCGCGTCGATGGCGGGGGCGGCTGTGGAGTTCTGGATCTCGCGCGGATTCAAGCCGTTCCTTTTTCCGGCCATGGGGAGCCACGGGGCGGCGACGGCGGAGGGGCAGGCCGATGTGCTGGCGCACTACGGCATCGATGAGAAGAACATGGGCTGCCCTATCTTGAGTTCGCTGGAAGTGGAGAGCCTGGGCAAGACGGCGGAAGGGATCGAGGTTTTCTTCGACCGGAACGCGTATAACGCGGATGCGGTGATGCTGCTGAACCGGGTGAAGTGGCACACGGATTTTGCCGGGAAGCTGGAGAGCGGGCTGTCGAAGATGATGGCGATCGGGCTGGGTAAGTTCGCCGGGGCGCAGAGGTATCACACGTTCGGGTACCACCTGGGGCTGGAGCGGGTGATCCGGAGCGCGGCGGCGAAGGTGCTGGCGACGGGGAAGATCCTCGGCGGGCTGGCGGTGCTGGAGGATGCGCATCACGATACGGCGCAGATCGAGGCGGTGCCGGCGGAGGGGTTGATTCAGCGGGAAGAGGAGTTACTCGAACTTACCAAGAGCTGGATGGCGCGGGTGCCGATGCCGCTGGATATATTGATCATCGACGAGATGGGGAAGAACATCAGCGGCGCGGGGATGGACACGAAGGTAATAAACCGGAGCGTAAACGGGGAGGCGAATGTCTGGAACACGGCGCCTCGGATTGAACGGATCTTTGTGCGGTCGCTGACGAGCTTGAGTTACGGGAACGCGGTGGGGATCGGGATGGCGGATGTGATCCACGACCGGTTGTATAGCGTGATCGACTGGCATCCGACGTTGATTAACTCGCTGACGGCTTCGACGCCGCCGAACGTGCGGACGCCGATTCATTTTTCGACCGACCGGGAGTGTCTGGAACGGATTGCGCCGACGGTGGGGCGGATGGAAGTGAGCGAGGTGCGGATTGGTTGGATAAGGAACACGCTGGAGCTGGCGAGTTTGCGGTTGAGCGAGAACATGCGGGAGGAGATTGAGCGGAATCCGTTATTGGAGGTGAGTGGGGAGGCGGTTCCGCTGGTGTTTGATGAAGAGGGGAATTTGCCGGGGATAGGGGTTCCCGCGATGCAACATGCGTGAAGAAGGAAAAGGGCGGAGGGGAAGAGGCGCCTCCGACTGCGCCGCTTCCGGCTCCGCCCATTAGTGTTGGCGGGGGTTAGCCGCCGGCCACTGTCAGCAGGCTGGTGACCTTGCTGAAGATGGTGCTGATGCTGGTGGAGACCGGCGGGATCATGGCTCCCGCGGCGACGGCCACGAAGCCAGCGAGCAGCGCGTATTCGATGAGGTCCTGCCCGAGTTGGTCCCGCCAGATGCGGGCTTTGAGCAGGGACCGCAACAGATGCTTCATGATTCCTCCTTGCTCGCATCGTAGGTTGGCCGGGGCGTGTGAGGGCGCCCGGCGGTTACGCTGGATCGGGGGCGGGACGGCTGTCCCGCCACGGGAATCCGTACGGGTATCAACCACCCGCGGCGGTAAGAAGGCTCTGGACTTTGCTGAAGATGGTGCTGATGCTAGTGGAGACCTGCGGCATCACTGCCGCCGCCGCCACCGCCACGAAGCCAGCCATCAGGGCATACTCGATCAGGTCCTGGCCTTGTTCCTCGCGCCAGAACTTCGCCTGCCAAATCAGCTTGTGAATTCGCTTCATTCGTAGTTCTCCTCTCTCCTGGTCAAATTGCGTTCCCTTACACCTTATCGGCGGCCGGTACGCTTCCAACAGCTTTCGCGGTTGGTGGGCTGAGTCAAATGTAACCGGGATCGGAGGCGCGGCCAATCGGAGTTAGCCCCGAATCGGGGCTCGGGGAATCTACTTACTACCGGTGGAACAAGAACAGATTGCCGAGCTCGATCACGAGGATGGCGACGACGAGGAATTCGAGGACGAAGGCGCGGGCCTGGTGGAAGCTGTTGGTCATGAATTCGTAGAGGTCGCCGGCGGCGCGGAGTTTATCTTCGACGAGGCGGCGGTAGTCGCCGACGCCGACGCGTTCGGAGGCCATGCGGTAGGCGCGGGCGTAGTACATGTCGCTCAGGAATTTGATGGCGTTATCGGCGCGTTCGGAGAGTTCGCGGACGTCGAGGCGGATGCGGTTGAGGCGTTCGGCTTCGGCGCCGAGGCGCCAGCGGCCGAGGAGTCCGCCGCCGCGTTCGAGCTTATCGTAGACCTGGGCAAGGACGCGGGTGAGTAACTCGTCGTAGTGGCGGAATTCGAGTAACTGGGTGTTGGCGTATTCGAGTAACTGGCGGGCCGGACTGGCGGCTTCGGGGGTGTCGTAGAGAAAGGCGCCGGACCAGCCGGCGACAATTAAGTCGTTGGGGTAGTAAGAGAGGCTGGCGCGGAGGACTTCGTTGCGTTCGGATTCAGAAAGGAGTGTGGTTTCGCCGCGGACGATGCGGGCGATGTCGGCGCTGTGGGAGGCGAGCAGCGCGGCGGCGGTGAGGGGTTGGCCGGATTCGCCGAGGGCTCGGGCGACGTGGACGGCGTAGTAGTCTTCGGTGAGCCATTGGCGCGCGGGTTGTTCGATGGCAGGGGTGGCGCGGGCGATGGCCTCGCGGGCGAAGGCTTCGGCGCGGGATTCGAGATCGGAGGCGGCGGTCCAGCGGGCGGCGAGTTGGACGAGGGATTCCCAATCGGTTTCAAACGGCAGTTCGACTTCGACGCTTACGACGCCGATGTCGAAGTATTTGAGGCGGGCGCGGGCGCCGGGCCCGGCGTTGAGGCGTTCGGGAGGGATGGGTTCGACGACGGGCGGGCGTTCGAAGCGGACGTATTCGGGGGCCGGGTGGCGGAAGCTGGGTTCGCGCGGGGGTGGTTCGAGGCCAAGGAGTTGGCGGAGTTTGTCGAGGTGAATTTCCTCGGCGACGTCGTAGAGGAAGAGGGCCCAGAGGGAACCGCGGAGGGGTGCGGGGTCTGGGGAGGGTCCCATATGCTCCTGCCCCCAGTTTAGGCCGGATGGGGATGGAGGACGCGCCAGGCGGCGGGTTGCTGGGGCGTGCGACGGATCCAGCGATAGGCGGCGACCGAGTTTCTCCAGAAATATTTTTCCGCGGCGACGCGGCTCTTTCCCGCGAAATACTGCTGCACAACCGAGACAATCGCGGGAAGGTTGTTCACTGCCGAGCCGTTTGGCCAATCGCTGCCGAACAACAGGCGATCTTCGCCGAAGGTTTCGAATAAGTAATCGAGGGTTGGCTTGTAGGAGCGCAGGTCGGTGACGGCTTTGGCGTCCTCGATTTTTATTACTTCAGAGACTTTGACGTAGATCTCTTTGCGGTGGGAGAGTTCGCGGAAGGTGGGTTCGATCGCGTTGCGCCCGGCGGCGTCCAGGCGCGCAAGCATAGACGGCACGTGGTCGAGGACGATGCGCAGGCCGGGGATGCGGTCCGAGATTTGGAGGACGGCTTCCATCAGAGGCGGGTTCGGGTTGGCGGTGTCGAGCACGAGGCCGGCCTGCTCCAGAAGTTTTAGCCCGTCTAAGAAGGTTGGGTTTTGGGACTGTGCGCCGATGTCGTAGCCCCAGAGGTTGCCATAGCGGATTCCGAGGAAGAGCTTGTTTTTGCGATAGCGTTCCAGATACTCGGCGAACTCCGGCTTTTCGGGGCGCAGGTTACCGATGGCGCCCACCATGATCGGGGCGTTCTGTTCGACTTCGAGAACCCACAGGTTGTCTTCGATCCACGGGCTTGCCTCGATCTCGATGGCTCCGACGATGCCCAACGGCTGGGCCAAGGCCCGGTAGCGGGCCGGGAGGGCGGGCTCGGTGTTGCCTGGCGCGGCGGTATAAGGAGCGCCTTGGGGGCGGGTTTGATCGAAGAGGTGGATGTGGGTGTCGATGATGGGAATCGGCGGATTCTGTGCTTCCGCCAGGGCTGAAGCAGCGGCGGCCAGAAGCCAGTTCCTTCGGGTGAGGTGAGATCCAGGGGCGGGCCGCATGGTGAATCCCATGTTACTCGGCGCGGAGGATGTCGGCGACGTGGAGGCGGGCCAGCGGGCGGGTGGCGGACCAGATGCTTGCGGCGGCGATGGCGGAGAGCAGCACGGCGGTTAGGAGGTAGGCGGCGGGGCCTAAGGGTTGGACGCCTTCGAAGAGGTTGGCGAGCAGGCGGCCCGTGGCGAGGGCGATGGTTGTGCCGCAGAGCAGGCCGATGAGGACGGCGAGCATACTTTCGCGCAGCAGGAGAGAGCGGGCGCCCAGCGACGTTGCGCCGAGCGCGAGGCGGACTCCCATTTCGCGGGTGCGTTGAGCGACGGCGTAAGACACCATGCCGTAGACACCGATCAGGGACAGCAGGACGCTGAAGGCGGCGAAGAGGAGTGACACGGCGCGGTAGAGGCGGGGGCGGGCGAAGGCCTGGTCGAGGCGGTCCTGCATGGTTTCGGCGCTGAAGACGGGGACGGTGGGATCGACGGCGCGGATGGTGTCGCGGATTACCGGGACGTAGTTCTGGGCGCGGCCGTTGACGCGGACGATAAACGTGGAGGTGAAGCTGCCGGGGTTGCGCGGGGCGACGAAGATTTGGGGCGAGCCGCGGTCGGATTCGCCGACGAACCATTCGGTCAGG
Source organism: Acidobacteriota bacterium (assembly GCA_021778335.1). Classification (GTDB taxonomy): domain Bacteria; phylum Acidobacteriota; class Terriglobia; order Bryobacterales; family Bryobacteraceae; genus JAJYKC01. The sequence continues at coordinate 5,524 of JAJYCN010000150.1, forward strand.
AAGTCGATGGATTTCACGACGCCGACGATTTTCCAGGGCGCTTCGCTGCCGATGGATACGAGGTGGTCGAGGACATCGGGAGTACCGGCGATCTGGCGGATAAACTCGTCGTTGACGACGGCGACGCGGGCGTTTGAGCGGATGTCGGCCTCGGTGAAATCGCGTCCGGCGACTAAGTGCGCGCCCATGGTGGAGAAGTAATCGGAGAAGACGGGGATGAAGTCGGAGTTGCGATCGGGGTGGCGGCCATCGAAGCGGAACGGTCCGCCCATGAAGCCGGTTGGACTTAGAGGGAGAAAGTCCGTGGCGGTGGCGGAGCGCACGCCGGTGAGGGCGCGGAGGCGGGCGAGCACTTGTTCGAAATAGGCGATCTGGCTGCCTTTCAGGTCCGCGCGGGTGCCTTGGATGGAGACGCTGACCGTGATGGGGGACTGCGTGTCGAAGCCGCGATCGGCGTGCATGAGGCGGGCGAAGCCGCTGCTGACGGAGACGGAGGCGGCGAGGAGAACGACGGTGAGGGTGACCTGCAGGGCGATGAGGGATTCGCGGATGCGGTTTGAGTGGCGGAAGCCGGCGGCGCCGCGGGCCGGGAACAAATGCGTGTAGCCGGCGGCTAGGCTGGGGAGGAGGCCGAAGAGCACGGCGCTGAGGACGGCGAGGGCGATGGCGAAGAAGAGGACGCGGATGTCAAGGATGGTGTAGGTTTGGCCGGCGAGAGGTCCGGGGACCCAGCGGGGCGCCATTTCGGCGATCCAGATGGCGACGGCGATTCCCAGGAGGGCGGAGACGAAGGCGAGGAGGAGGCACTCGGTGAGGATTTGTTGGATGAGGCGGGCGCGGGTGGCGCCGAGGGCGGAGCGGATGGCGAGTTCGGGGGCGCGACCGGTGGTGCGGGCGAGGAGAATGTTGGCGACGTTGGCGCAGGCGATCAAGAGGGTGAGGCCGACGGCGAGGAGGAGGAGCAGCGAGGCCTTGCGGGCGGGACCGGCGAGTTGGTCGCGAAGGGGAACGATGCGGGAGTGGTGGGGGTCGGCGGGGTTGAAACGAATCGGCCAGAGGCGCGGGGCTTCGATGGAGAAGGCGGCGCGGGCTTGCGGCCAGGTTACGCCGGGCTTGAGGCGGGCGATGGTTCGCCAGCCGTTGTTGCCAGGGGTGAAGACGGCGGTTTTCCAGAGAGCGGTGTGGTTGGGGAAGTCGAAATCGGGAGGGGCGATTCCGATGATGGTGACGGTCTGGCCGTTGACGCGGAGGGCGGAGCCGAGGATTCGCGGGCTTCCGGCGAAGAGTTCCTGCCAGAGGCCGTAGCCGAGAACGGCGGCGTCGTGGTCCGTGGGGGAGAAGGTTCGGCCGAGGTAGGGGAGCGCGCCGAGGAGGGAGAAGAAGTTGGCGGAGGTTTGGGAGACGTGGGCGCGGGCCATGCGTTCCTGGCCGATGTTGAAGTCGCCGTCTTCGTAGAGGGCGGTGTCGGCGAGGTAGGAGGAGCGAGTGCGCCAGGCGTCGAACTGGGAAGTGGTGTCGTGGGGCGGCTGGAAGAACTCGAGAGCGGCGAGGCGGCCGGCGTTTTGGAAGGGCAGCGAGCGGAAGAGAAGCGCGTTCACGACGCTGAAGATGCCGGTGTTGGCTCCGATGGCGAGCGACAGGGCGGCGATCGTGAAGGCGATGTGGAGGGGATTCGCGCGCCAGAGGCGGAGGGCGTGACGGGTGTCGCGGGCGGCTTCGGCGGCGAGTTGGGCGGGGACAGAACGGGCGAGGTCGAGGATGGTGTGGAACCAGAGGGACGCGACGGCGAGGCGCCCGCGCGCGGAGGCGAGTTCGGCGCGGTATTCCTGCTCCATGGGCTGGGCGTATTCTTCGCGAAAGGCCGCCGGGTAGAGGTTAAGCAGCGCGCGGTAGAGCCTTGCCGAGAGCGGAGCGTCAGGCACGCCGGGGCACTCCGAAAGTGGCCGAGGCGAGGTCGGCCAGTTGTCTCAGGCGCAGGGTTTCGGCGCGGGCGGCTTTGCGGCCGGCCGGCGTGATGCGGTAGTAGCGGCGGCGCTGGTCGTCGAGGTGGGGATCGGGGCGATCGCCCGATTCCTGGATGAGGCCGAGTTCGAGCATCTTGTTGATGGCTCCGTAGAGCACGCCGGGGCCAGCGTTGAGCTTGCCTCCGGTGCGTTGGGCGATTTCGCGTTTCAGGGCGTAGCCATGGCGGTCGCCTTCGGCCAGCGACAGGAGGATGTGGAAGAGCACGGGCGGGAGGGGTGTTGGATCGTCCTTGGACATACTCGTACAGAATCAGACTAGTCGGTCTGATTTAGAGTAACCGGATGCGGCCGGTGCGTCAACGGAAATTGATTACCAGTGAGCCGGGAGGGGTTGGCGGGGGGTTAGGCGGGGCGTGGTGGAAAGCAGGAAGAGGCGGCCGGGGGAGGCGGGTTGGCGGGCGTGGCCGGAGTCGGGGGTGGGGGCTAGGGTGAGCGGCGTGTCGAAGTCGAGTTCGGGGTGGGCGAGGATGAAGGCTCTGGCTTCAGAGGGTGTGGCGGCGAGGATGGCGGTGGCGAGTGGGGCGGCCGAGTCGAGGCCCCAAGAGCGGAGGCGCTGGGTGTAAAGGGGGCGGTCGAGGTGGTTGAACTGGTCTGTCGTGACGGTGATGCCGAGGAAGACGTAGTGGGGGTCGTAGCGGGCGACGGCGCCGGTGGGGTCTAAGAAGAGATAGCGGGGGTTGAGGCCGGGGAGGGTGGCGGCGTAGAACTCGTCGGCGGGGTCGGCGATGACGAGGCCGTTGGCGCGGCCGGTGTTGTAGTAGGCGCGCAAGGGCGCGGCTTCGGGGATGGGAGTGGATGCTCCGAAGGAGAGTCCCCAGAGGGCGGATGGGAAGAAGGCTTTGCCGATTATGGCCGCGGCGAGGAAGGCGGGGAGTGCGGCGCGGGCGCGGGGGAGGAGTTGGATGGATCCGGCGGCGGTGAGAGCGAGGGGTGGGATGGCCATGAGGGCGTAGGGTAGGTTGCGGTAGTGGAAGGCGGCGAGGGCGGAGAACACGGCGAGAAGCCAGGAGCCGAGGAGCAAGGAGCCGGAATGGCGTTGACGGAGGCTTCGGGCTAGCGGGATGAGGCCGGCGAGGGCGCAGAGGGCGAGGACGGGATCGGTTGCGAGGAGGCGTTGGCCGTAGAAGAGCAAGGCGGGTTGGGCGGAGCCGGCGGGAGGGTTGACTCCGAAGTTGAGGAGCTGGACCTGGATGTAGTCGGCGTAGAACCACGAGGGGTGGACGGCGAGTTGGTAGAGGTGCCAGGGGGCGGCGGCGGCGAGGGCGAGGGCGCCCGCGGTGAGCAGGCGGGTGGGGCGTGGACGGTCAGCCGGGCGGGCGGCAAGGGAATAGAGGACGGCGGCGGCGAAGGGGAGCACGCCGGCGATGTTTTTGACCATGATGCCGGCGGCGATGGCGGCGGCGAAGCAGAGGAAGGGGGCGCGGCGTTCGAGGCGGGGGTCGCGGGCGAGGCAGAAGAGGGCGGCGGTGAAGCAGAAGACGAGGGGCATGTCGGTGTAGCAGAGGCGGGCGAAGGTGTGCCAGAGGGGGTTGGCGAGGAGGAGGAGAAGCGCGGCGAGGCCGGCGATGGGCTCGGGGTTGAAGGCGAAGACGAGGGCGGAGGCGGCGATGGCGGCGATTAGAGCGGGCAGGCGGAGCGAGGCGAGGGACCAGCCGGATATGCGCAGCGAGGCCGCGGAGAGCCAGACGAGGAGGGGCGGTTTATAGAGAAGGAAGCGGCCCATGACGCGCGGGGTGAGCCAGTGGCCGTGCTGGGCGAGGTCGAGGGCGGAGTTGGCGTAGGTGGTTTCGTCCTGGGCGCGGATGTGGGAGACAGGGTCGGCGAAAGGGCTGGCAAGGCCGGCGCGTTCGAGGCCCGGGGCGAGGAGCGCGGCGGCGGCGAGGGCGGCGAGGGCCAGGCGCGCCGGGGGTGAGATCATTCTTCGAGGAGTTTGAGGGCCTTGGAGAGGCTGACGAACATGCGGTTGAAGGACGCGGTGAGGGCGGCGACTTCATCGCGGCCTTTGACGGGGAGCTCGGGGAGATCGGCTTCGCCTTTGCTGACGCGGTCGGCCATGGAGGCGAGGGTTCCGATGGGGCGGATGACGATGAAGACGAGGGCGGCGTCGATGACGAGGATCGTGACGAGGAAGATGGCGGCGAGGTAGACGAGCAGGGAGCGGAAGGCGCGGTCCGCGATGGCGATGGGGACGGACATGGGGACGGCGACGATCTGGGCGCCGACGATTTCATGAAGTTTCCAGCCGAAGCCGTTGGCCGAGCCGTAGGTGGCGAGGACGGACTTGGGGGCGTGTTCGGGGGTGTTGTGACATTCCAGGCAGGCGGGGGCGCTGACGGCGAGGGGGTGGCTTAGGTAGAGGGAGCGGCCTGTCGGGGTGTCGCGTTCGCCCATGAGTTCGGCTTTGCCGGGGTTGTTGCGGAAGTAATTGATGATGTCGGCTTCCCAGTCTTCGGCGCGGTCGCGGAGGTTGGTGGGGTTGAGGGTGGCTTCGCGGTAGGTGTAGGCGGGGTATTTTTTGCGGAGGAAGTCGAAGGTGGTGGTGGCGCCGTAAGCGGGGACGGTTTGGGGGAGGAATTTTTCGCTGTGGGTGAGGCGGTATTCGAGGAGCGGCTTGACCTGTTCGGTGGTGTAAGTGCGCATGGCGCGGGCGGCTTCCATCATGAGCTCGGCCTGCTGGATGACCTGGGCGCGGGCGTTTTCGCGGAGGAACTGGTCGGCGCCCCAGCCGACGAGCGCGAGGCCGGAGCCGAAGAAGAGGAAGAAGATGAGGTTGAATTTGACCAGCAGCTTCATAGGCGCTTATGAATGATAGCAGCGTGGGGAGGGAGAAAAATTCGTCGGAGGAGGTGTGGGCTATTGAAGACGACGAAGAGGTGCATGGGGCCGGTGGGCGAGTTCTTTCGTGAGGCCTGGCGGGGCTGTGCCCGCTCGATCTCCTCCATCCCCCACGCCGGCACGCCGCCGCCGGCCTCCGGCACACGCTCGCCGCGCAGGATCAGCTTCGGCCGCACTCGCTCCCGGATCCGCTCAAACAGCTCCCGCGAACTCTGCGGCTCTACCGGAACAACAACCAACCCCTCCAGCAAACACGCCCACAAACCCGCAACCCAACCTAGCCGGCTCTCCGACCAGATCATCACCGCGTCGCCGACCCGAAAGCCTCCTCCCCGGAACCGCCTCCGCAGCGCCTCCACCATCCGCGCTACTTCGGCGTAGCTCCAACTCCGGCCCCGGTATCCGTCGTCATAACTGACGAATTCGCCCCCCGTTGCCGCGATCCGCCGGAAAAACGCCGGAAGCTCGCTCGGCTCGGGCATCGAGGGCGCCCACGCGCTCTCATCGGAAATAGCAGGGCTTGCCATGCTCGCCTCGAATCCGTAGCGGAATCGGGCGCAGCCCGTTTTTCACCCCGCGTGGTCAACTTTTGAACGCGCGTGCGAAAACAGGACGTTGCTCGCCACCGCCAGGCCCGCCGCCAGCCCCATCAGCATCCCCGGCGCCGCCCCCATCCGGGCCGCCAGGTGATCCTTCACTCGCTTCACGCCTGGCATCCCCTCCACTTCTTCCGTCAAACGCGCGCGGTCCGCCCGGCTCAGGTTGCCTTCGAGCGTAATCACGCCGCCCTGAGCCTTTACCTGCACCTCGTGCCGATGCGCCAGCACATGGCCCATCCGGCTGCGTACGCGCTCGGCCAGAATATCGTCCGGAATCTCTTCCTTCAGTAATTGCGACGTGGTGTCATGCATTAGCCCACGCGCCCGGTTGAGCAGGTCAATACCCTGTTTCTCTACCAGCTTTTCCCCGCGATTCAGCAGCCCAGCCGCTTCCGACGTCAGCTTCTTCCGCCGCGACCGCCCCCGGTCCGGGTCATACAGATACATCAAGCCCGCGCCTGCGCCCAAACCCGCCACCAGTGCGAGAATGTCCTCCGCTACCCGCCGGACATGAGTGCCATTGCGCACCTCTGCCTTCACACTCTCATTCGACATATCGACCTCCAAAACTATCTATGCACCCCGTCGGCCAACCACGCACCCCCGCTTAACCCTTTAATGCAGATCATCGGCTCCAGCCTCGCCACCCTCTTCGACAGCCCGGCTTTCTCCGACGCCTCCACCACCGCGCTCACGTTTTTGTACGCCCCCGGCGCCTCCTCCGCCACGCCCCGCGGCGAAGGCGACCGGATCAGAATCCCCCTTGCCGCCAACTCATCCAGATACTCCGTCCCGATCTGGTGCCCCAACCCGCGCGACCCGCAGTGAATGCTCACCACCGTGTCGCCCACATGAAGCCCGAACACCGCCGCCGCGGCCTCTTCGTACACTTCCGTCACTTTCTGCACTTCCAGGTAATGGTTGCCCGAACCAAGCGTCCCCATCTCCCGCCGCTGGCGGTTCTTGGCAAAGACCGAGATCGCCGAAGCGTTCGCCCCCTCCATGCGTCCGTGCTCCTCCGTGCGCCTCGGGTCCGCCCCGCAGCCGTAGCCGCGCCGCAGCGCCCATTCCGCGCCGTCTTCGAGCATCGCGTCCAGTTCTTCATCCGTCAGCTCAATCTTGCCCCGGCTCCCAACCCCCGCCGGAATGTGATGAAACAGCGCGTTCGCCAGCGTCTGCTTCACGGCCTCCACATCCTCGCTCCGCAATCCCGTCAATAGCGTCCGCAAACCGCACGAAATGTCGAACCTCACACCCCCCGCCGAGACCACGCCCCCACGCTCCGGGTCGAACGCCGCCACCCCGCCGATCGGAAAGCCGTAACCCCAGTGCGCGTCCGGCATCGCATACGCGGCCCGCTCGGTCCCAGGAAGCGACGCCACGTTCTCCAGTTGCTCCCTCACCTTCTCGTCCATCTCGCGCACCAGCGTCCCTGACCCGTAAATCACCGCCGGCACAAGCATCTTCCCGCGCGGCTCAATCCGCCACTCCTGTTCCGAAATCCGATGCAGCGTTCCGGTTTCCACAAGCTACCCCCTCACACGTCCACCACGCAGTCCGCTACCCAGTCCCCGTCCTCGCCCCTGGCCACCGAAAGCGCTGTGAACGTCGCGCCTTTTACCTCCACCGCCGGCTCATGCCGCGTGACGTCCACCGTCTCCCCGCGCGCCCGCGCCAACAATCGGCGCCCTTCGATCCGCACGTCAAAATCGCCGAACACCAGCCCGTTCGCCGCTATCTCGTAAATCAACGCATTCAGCCAGTCCATCAGCAGAATCTCGTCGTCCGGCGCCTCCATCTCGAGCCGCGCCTCCCGCTCCCGCCTCAGTGCCGCCGGATCCGTCACCACCGCCGTAAGCGCCAGAGCAGCCTGCCGGAACGCCTCCTCCTTCGTCGGCCCTCTCCCGCGCACGCCAATATCCGCCCCGTGCGCGAAATGCTCCCATCGCGGATTGCCCATCAACTCGCTACCCGCACGCCGGCGGCCAACCCCGCGTCCTTTCGCGGTGGGTCATAAATTGCTCCCCACTCCTGCGAGGAAACCATGTCGTTGGCGCAACAGCGGTGGGATCTTTCTGAGCCCCCGCCCCGATCGAAGTCTGCCTATCGCTCCAGAGATAACTGGGCCGACCCCGATTCCTTCGGTGTCATGCTCCGGCATTACTACCGCAACGCCTCCGTCCGCCGCCGCATGCACGAGTTTCTCGGCCTCACTCGCACCAACCCGGCCACCGCCGCCTACATCGTCGGCAACAACGGCTGGTCCGGCTATTACGGCCCATCGCCGCCTTCGGCCCTCTGGCGCTATCTCGAAGCCCGCATGGACGTGGAGCGTTCCCTCTGGGATTTCGATTCTCTCATCTTCGACTTCGATCTCGAATAC
>JAJYCN010000151.1 GCA_021778335.1 Acidobacteriota bacterium
CTGCGGAAGCAACTCTTCGGCCGGGTACGGCGGCAACTCATCGAGGAAGAAAAAATCCCCCACCGTCGCCACATCCTTCAGCAGCCGGATCCGCTCCCGAACCAGCGGCGCCACCTTCCGCAGATCCGCCCGCGCCGGGTCCAATCCGGACGCCCGTACAAACGGCTCCAGTTTCTCCGCTAACTCGTCCACCGGCAGCGCGCGCAGGTGTTCCGCGTTCAACCACACCGCTTTCGGATCGAACGGATCGTCCTCGCTGAAATTCACCACCGCGTTGCTGCGGTTCACGCCTTCCAGCGTGAATGAGTCCCGCAACTGATCCATGCTCATTTTTTCGCGGTCGTCTTTCGGCGACCACCCCAGCAGGCACAGGAAATTCACGAAAGCGTGCGGCAGAAACCCGCCGTCGCGATAGGTGGTCACGCTCACCACCGGACCGTGTTTTCTCTTCGACAACTTCGACCCGTCCGGGGCGATCAAAAGCGGCAGATGCGCGAACTGCGGCGCCGGCGCGCCCAGCGCTTCGAAGATGAGCACATGCTTGAACGTGTTGGTCAGATGGTCCTGCCCGCGGATGATGTGGCTGATGCGCAGATCGGCATCGTCGGCGCAGGAGGCCATGTGGTACGTCGGAATCCCGTTGCTTCGCAGCAAGGCAAAATCCTCGATGTCTGCGAGCGCCTTGCTCTGCGGCCCGTATGCCAGGTCCGGAAACGTCACCGCCCCATCGCCCGTGCGCGGCACGCGGAACCGCAGCACGAAAGGCTCACCCGCGCCGGCGCGCCGGTCGCTCTCCTCGGCCTTCATCTCCCGCATCTCCGGCCGGAACAGCCACGGACCGTCGCCATACGACCGTTCCTCGCTCTCCGCGGGCGCAAAATCCCGGTAAGCCATCCCTTTACGGAAAATGCTCATGGCCGCCTCGCGATGCATTCCGACCCGGTCCGATTGGTGGTAGAACTCGTCCCAACCCAGATCCAGCCATTTCAACCCGTCGAAAATCGAATCGAGCGAGGCCTGTGTATTGCGGTTGACGTCGGTGTCGTCGATGCGCAGAATCATGGTCCCGCCTTCATGGCGAGCGAAAAGCCAGTTAAGAATGAACGTTCTGGCGCTGCCGATATGCAGATAGCCCGTCGGCGAAGGGGCGAAGCGAACCCGAATCATGAAACTTCAGAATAACAGGGGGGTCTGAGCCCGCCCGCCATTCCGAAGCAACCCAGTGCGGTGTTCAAACCGTGACAGACGCGGGGGCGGCGTGAGCGGCGCAGACCTCTTCGTAGAGCCGCTCGTATTTAGGAATGATCAACTGCGTGGAGAACCGCGTTTCGGCCGTGTGCCGCGCCGCCGACGACATGCGCTGGTGCTTTTCATCGTCGCTCAGCAACTCAACCACCCGCGCCGCCTGCGAAGCGACATCCCCCGGCGCCTCCAGGAAACCGTCTACGCCATGAGTCACTAACTCCGGCACCCCGCCTACACGCGTCGTCACCGGAGGCACGCCGCAAGCCATGGCCTCCAGCGCCGCCAGCCCGAACGACTCCATTTCGCTCGGCAGCAGCAGCGCGTCCATGTGCGGCAGCAGTTTCTCGATGTGGTCCTGCTTGCCCGGAAACGAGATGTAGTCGGAAAGACCCAATTCCGCCGCCAAGCGCTCCGCCGGTCCGCGGTCCGGACCATCTCCAGCCATGACCAGCCGTGCCGGCACGTGCTTGCGCACTTCGCCCAACACGCGCACGCAATCGAGCACCCTCTTCACCGGCCGGAAATTCGACACGTGCACCAGCACCTTCTCCGCCCTGGGCGGCCGCTCCGGCGCGGGCCGGTAGATCGAGCAGTTCACGAAGTTGTGAATCACCTGGATCGGCCGCGTCACGCCAAAGTAGCTCGCCGTATGCTCCCGCAGATATTCGCTGATGCCGGTTACGGCGTCGGACTGCTCGATCGAAAACTTCGTGATCGGATAATACGTGGGGTCCAGCCCCACCAGCGTCATGTCTGTGCCGTGCAGCGTCGTGATGAACGGCAGATACCGCTCGGCCGCCAGCATCTGCCGCGCCAGCAGCGCCGAAATCGAATGCGGAATCGCGTAGTGGACGTGCATCAGGTCCAGATGGTACGTGCGCGCCACGTCCGCCATTCGCGAGGCCAGCGCCAGGCAATACGGCGGATATTGAAACAAAGGATAGGTGGAAACCTCGACCTCGTGATACCGGATCCGAGGGCTTCCCGACCCCAGCCGGATCGGGTTCGCATAAGTAATGAAGTGCACCTCGTGCCCGCGATGCGCCAGTTCCAGGCCGAGTTCGGTGGCGACAATCCCGCTGCCGCCGTAAGTGGGATAACACGTGATCCCGATCCGCATGGCTTTATTGGACGCTCTTGCGCGGCCGAAGGGAGCGGGAAACTTTCGCCGCCAGTTCCCCATTGCCCAGTCTGACCCGAATCGCCGACCCCGGAGGCGCATCCTCCGGACTTTTCACAATCGCTCCCGCCTCGTTATGTACGACGGCGTATCCGCGCTCCAGGATCTTCAGCGGGCTCAGCGCTGTGAGCTTGCCCGACACCCCATTGAGCGCAGCACGGTCCTGTGCCGTTTGGAACTTGATCCCCGCCTCGAGCGCCGCCCGCGCTGCCGCCAGACGGCTCCGGAACCGCGCCATCGCCACCCGCAGGTCGAGCGCAGCCAGCCTCCCGCCCAGCGCTTCCACTCGCCTGCGCCTGACCAGTAGCGCCCCGCGTATTTGCTCCCGCAAGTGGTACTCGAACTCGTCCGCCCGCTGCTGCCGCCTCCCGATCGCCCGCCGCAGCGAAGCCGCCGCGCGTTCCACACCCACTTCGTGCAACCGGCGCGCCGAAGTTGCCAACCGCAGCCGCACCATCTGCCCCATGTGCCGCTCCCGCGCCAGGAACTGGTCGATCACCTGCGCCCGAGGCCGGATCACCAGTTCCGCGGCGGCCGAAGGCGTCGGCGCCCGCAGGGCCGCCACAAAATCCGCAATCGTAAAGTCCGTCTCGTGCCCGACCGCAGAGATCACCGGGACCGGACTGGCCGCAATTGCGCGCGCCACGGATTCCTCATTAAAGGTCCAGAGGTCCTCGAGCGACCCGCCGCCCCGGGCGACAATCACTACCTCCGCCCACTCCTCGGCCCCGAAATACTCGATCGCGCGGCACACCGATTCCGCCGACCCTTCGCCCTGCACCTGCGCCGGATAGACCCGTACGTGCAGTCCCGGAAACCGCCGCTCCAGTATCGTCAGAATGTCCCGCACCACCGCCCCCGCCGGCGAGGTCACCACCCCGATCCGCCGCGGAAACTCCGGCAGCTTGCGTTTCCGCGCGGCGTCGAAGAGTCCCTCCGCTTCCAGCTTCGCCTTCAGTTGCTCGAAGGCGAGTTGCAGTGCCCCCAACCCGGCCGGCTCCAGCGTCTCGACGATTAACTGGTACTGCCCCCGCGCCTCATAGACATCAATGCTGCCCCGCGCCTCCACCGCCAGGCCGTCTTTGGGCTGGCACCGCAGATACCGCATCTGCTGCCGGTAGCAGACGCACTGCAACTGGGCATTCTGATCCTTCAAAGTGAAGTAGCAGTGGCCGCTCGAAGGCACCCGCACGCCGGACACCTCGCCCGTCACCCGAATCCCCGTAAACTCGCCGGCAAGGATCTCCCGGATCTGCCCGGTCAACTCTCCGACCGTGAACGTCCGCCGCTTCACCGGCTCCCACTGGAGTTCTATTTGTTCCAAGCCTCCACTCTACCGGCTGCGCGGGGCCGCTGGCGGTGCTAAGTTCAAGCCACGACGCGCCATGTGCGAGGCGCCCGGGCCATCGTGCGGAGTGATTAAACGTCTCCGCCCGCTTAACGAGCAGCGTGTTTGCTCCGCAATGCTACGCTAAGAGACAGGTGAATCCGGTCTCGCAATCCGTGGTCTCGGACGCCGTCTTCCGGGCGGTCGGACTCACGAAGATCTATGCCTCGGGCCCGGGTCCGATCACCGTCTTTTCCCATCTCGATTTCGAAGTCCGGCGCGGCGAATCCCTCGCCATTGTCGGCGAATCCGGCGCCGGGAAAAGCTCTCTGCTCTACCTGCTGGGCGGCCTCGACGCCCCCACCGGCGGCGCTCTCTACTTCGGCGGCAAAAACATCGCCGCGCTACGCGACGCCGCGCTCGCCGAATTCCGGAACCGCGAAATCGGATTCGTCTGGCAGAACCACTCCCTGCTGCCCGAATTCACCGCGCTCGAAAATGTCATGATGCCGCTGCTCATCCGGGGCCAGGCCCGACAGGCCGCCTCGGCCGCCGCCATGGCCCGATTGGAAGAAGTCGGCCTGAAAGCGCGCGTCACCCATCGCATCGGCGAACTGTCGGGCGGCGAGCAGCAGCGCGTGGCCATCGCCCGCGCCCTGTCGAGCGATCCCTCGGTCCTGCTGGCCGACGAGCCCACCGGCAACCTCGATCACCGCACCGGTGAGGCGATCATCGAACTTCTGCTCGGCCTGCAAAAGGGCAAGCCCCTGACGGCGATCTTTGTCACTCATAATCTGGCCTTCGCGAGCCGCTGCAACCGCGCGTTGGAGCTTCGCGAAGGCACGCTCGTTCCCTGGGCCCCGGCGGGCCCGCTAATCGAAAACCCAGTTTCACCATCCTACGGCGGATCCTATGTTTGAACGTTATACCGAGAAAGCGCGGCGCGTAATTTTCTTCGCGCGGTATGAAGCCAGCCAGTTCGGCAGCCCCTACATTGAAACGGAGCATCTCCTGCTCGGCCTGCTCCGCGAAGACAAGGCGCTGGCCAACCGCTTCCTGCGCTCGCACGCCGCCATCGAATCCATCCGGAAGCAGATCGAGGCGCACACCACGGTCCGCGAGAAGGTGTCCACTTCGGTCGATCTTCCCCTGAGCCACGAGTGCAAGCGCGTGCTCGCCTACGGCGCCGAAGAAGCCGAGCGGCTCAGCCATAAGCACATCGGCACCGAGCACCTGCTCCTGGGCCTGCTCCGCGAGGAAAAGTGCTTCGCCGCGGAAATTCTTCACGAGCGCGGCCTGCGCATCTCACAGGTCCGCGAGGAAATCCAGCGCTCGAGTTCCGAGAAGATGTCTTCCAGCCGGCCCAAGGAAAGCTCGCTGCTCAGCGAGTTCAGCCGGGACCTCACCCAGGCCGCCATCGACGGGTCGCTCGATCCGCTCATCGGCCGCGACTTCGAACTCGAGCGCGTCGTCCAGATCCTGTGCCGCCGCACCAAGAACAACCCGGTCCTGATCGGCGAGCCCGGCGTCGGGAAAACCGCCATCGTCGAGGGCCTCGCCCAGCGAATCGCCGAAGGCGACGTGCCGAGCTTCCTCGCCGACAAGCGTATCCTCGCTCTCGACCTGTCTCTCATCGTGGCTGGCACCAAGTACCGCGGCCAATTTGAAGAGCGCCTGAAAACCATCATGAAAGAGCTGATGGAAAATCAGAACGCCATTATCTTCATCGACGAGTTACATACGCTCGTCGGCGCGGGCTCGGCCGAAGGTTCGCTCGACGCCGCCAACATCCTGAAACCCGCCCTCTCGCGCGGCGAAATCCAGTGCATCGGCGCGACCACGCCTAGCGAATATCGCAAGTCGATTGAAAAGGACCGGTCGCTCGAGCGCCGCTTCCAGGCCGTCAAGGTGCCGCCGCCGAGTGAGTCCGACGCCACCCGCATCCTGTTCGGCATCAAGGAGCGGTACGAAAAATTCCACGCCGTCGCCTACACCGACGAAGCGATCGAAAGCGCCGTCCACACCTCCACCCGCTTCATCCCGGACCGCTTCCTGCCGGACAAGGCCATCGACCTGATCGACGAAGCCGGCGCCCGCGTGAAGCTGAAGCAGACCACCCTGCCCGGCGAGGTCGCCGACATTCAGAAGCGCATCAAGTTCATCGTGCACCGCATGGAGAACGCGATCGCCAATCACGAATTTGAAAAGGCGCGGTTCTACTCCGACGAGGAGCGCAAGGAGCGCGAGAACCTCCGCCAGCTTCGCGAAAAGTACAACTTGGACGACACCTCCACCGGCGTCGTCACCAAGGACGACATCGAAGACGTCGTGGCCCGCTGGACCGGCGTCCCGATGACCGCCATCAAGGAAGAAGAAGTCACCAAGCTTCTCCGCATCGAGGAAGAGCTTCACAAGCGCGTCGTCAGCCAGGACAAGGCCCTCTCGGCTCTGTCCCGCGCCATCCGCCGCTCGCGCGCCGGCCTGAAAAGCCCCAAGCGGCCGTCCGGGTCGTTCCTGTTCCTAGGCCCCACCGGCGTCGGCAAAACCGAAGTCGCCCGCGCCCTCGCCGAGTTCCTCTTCGGCAGCGAGAAATCGCTCATCCGCTTCGATATGTCGGAGTTCATGGAGAAGCACTCGGTCTCGAAGCTCATCGGCAGCCCTCCCGGCTACGTCGGTTACGAGGAAGGCGGCCAGTTGACCGAGCGCGTCAAGCGCGCGCCCTATTCGGTCATCCTGCTCGACGAAATCGAGAAAGCTCACCCGGATGTCTACAACATCCTGCTCCAGGTGTTTGAAGACGGCCAGTTGACCGACGGCCTCGGCAACACGGTCGACTTCAAGAACACGATCATCATCATGACGTCGAACCTCGGGGCCCGCTTTCTCGACAAGCGCGGCCAGATCGGGTTCTCGGCGCCATCGGCCAGCGGCATCCCGCCCAAGGTCGAGGACATGGTGTTGAGCGAGGTGAAGCGCGCCTTCAATCCCGAATTCCTCAACCGTCTCGACGAAGTGATTCTGTTCACATCGCTCGCCGACGAGGACCTGCTCAAGATCATCAACATGCTGGTCGAGCAGATCAACGCGAACCTCGTCCCGAAGCAGGTGAAGATCCGCATCGCCGAGGACGCGGCCAAGTACATCCTCGAGAAGACGCTCGTCGACCGCAGTTACGGCGCGCGCCCGCTGCGCCGCGCGCTGCAGAAATACGTCGAGGATCCGCTCTCCGAGGCGGTCATCCAAGGCACCCTGCCCCGCCCGGCCGACCTCGAAATCTATCTTTCGGAAACCGGCCTCTTCTGCCGGCCCGTCAAGGAGATGCAGGAGCAGCCCGTCGGCGCCCCGGACGACACCGCCGAGCCCACTCCCGGCACGCCGCTCTATATGTTCTGATCGCAAACGGAAGCCTCGCCCGAGGACCTTCTGGTAGACTCGTAAAAGGTCCTCGCGTAGGGCTTCGCGCTTCCCCGGAGAGATGGCCGAGTGGTTGAAGGCGCACGCTTGGAAAGCGTGTATAGGGGAAACTCTATCGAGGGTTCGAATCCCTCTCTCTCCGCCATTCCCCCCGCTCCTTCATTGCTCCAGCCCAAACGTGAACAGCGCGTTCCCCGCCGCGATCGTCACCCTCTGCCGCCCGTCGACGAGGTAAGTCACCGGATTCGCCCGGATGATCCCGCCCAGGTTGGCCCGCCACACTTCCTTCCCGGTCGCCGCATCAACCGTGAACAGATATCCCTCGTCGCTCCCGCCGAACACTAATCCGCCCGCCGTCGACAGCACTCCGGCCCACGGCTTGGTCTCAAGCTTGTAATCCCACATGACCTTCCCCGTCCCCGGATCGAGCGCCCGTACGCCGCCATGACCTAGGTCTCCCGGCAGATCGATTAAAGGCACGCTCCCGATGTACCGGTTCCCCGGACTGTACTCCTGCTCGCCCTTCCGGTACACACTCCGGTTCTCCCAGTAAGACAGGTAAAAGAACTTAGTAATCGGGTTATAACTCGGCGAGTACCAGTTCGTCGCCCCCTGCACGCCCGGCCAGATATAAGTCCCCCGCGGCGACGGATCGATGTCCGGCAGCAGTTCGGGATGCCCATCCGCATCCAGCCCTTTCGCCCACGTCTGCTTGGCGAACGGAGTCCCAAACAGAAACTTCCCCGTCTCGCGGTCCAGCACATAGTAAAACCCGCCCCGGTGCGCCCAGTAAATCAGTTTCCTCGGCTGCCCCTGCCACTCTCCGTCCACCAGCACCGGAATCTGCACGGCGTCCCAATCATGCGTGTCGTGCGGAATGAACTGGAAGTGCCACTTCAACTTCCCGGTGTCCGCATCCAGCGCGATCGCGCTGTCCGAATATAAGTTGTTGCCCGGACGCACATCCCCGTTCCAGTCCGGCGACGGATTGCCCACGCCCCAGATAATCAGGTTCTGTTCCGCATCGTAGGACCCCGTTACCCACGTCGGCCCTCCGCCCGTCTTCCACGCGTTCCCGTGCCACGTCTCGCTCCCCGGTTGGCCGGGTTCGGGAATGGTCCAGAACCGCCACCGCCGCTTCCCCGTCGCCGCGTCGTAGGCGTCCAGAAATCCCCGGATCCCATATTCGCCGCCGCTGATCCCACAGATCACCATGTCTTTTACGATCAACGGCGCGACAGTAATGCTGTACCCGGCCGTGTGGTCGGCCACCGGAACGTCCCAGAGCACCGCTCCCGTCCGCGCATCGAGCGCCACCAGGTGCGCGTCCACCGTCCCCACAAACAGCCGGTTGCCCAGAATCGCCACCCCGCGGTTCACCTGGCCGCAGCACACGTTGATCCGCTTCGGCAGCTCTCGCTGGTACCTCCAATACCTCCGCCCCGTGCGTGCGTCCAGCGCCACCACATTGCTCGGCGGCTCCGTCGCGTACATCACCCCATTCACCACCAGCGGCGTCGTCTCCACCATCAGCGTCGTCGGCATCTGATAAACCCACTCGAGTTTCAGACGCGCCGCGTTCTCCCCCGTAATCTGGTCCAGCCGGCTATACCGCCAGCTTCGATAGGAGCCCGAGTAAGTCAGCCAGTTGGCGCCGTCGTTGCCCGCATTCAGTAACTGCTCATTCGTCACCTGCCCGGCCGCGGCGGCTACCAGCAGCAAGGCAATGGCAAACGTCCTCATTTCGATCCCCTCCCCGCCGGCCGCAGCGACCACAAGTACGCCACCAGGTCGTCCAACTCCTGGGAACTCAACGCCCCGCCATAGGACGGCATCGCCGAACGCTTGTCGATCGCGAAGTCCTTCAGCCCGGCCCTGTCGTACGATTCGAGCGCCCCGTTCATACCGATCAACTGCACAGTGTAAGTATCTTCGTTCAGCAAGAATCCTTGCACCTTGCGGCCCTGCCCATCCTCGAACGAGACACGCCAATACCGCGGCGAGACCTCGGCATCGGGCTTCACGATCGACTCCCGCAGATACGCCGCCGAACGGGACGCGCCGATCTGCGAAAGGTCCGGCCCCAACTCCCCTCCTTGCCCATCCACTTGATGGCATCGCGAGCAGCCTTTCGACGCAAACACCTCCTCGCCCCGCTTCGCATCCCCCGGCGGAGCCGCCTGCTCCGCGCTGCTCAACGAGCGAATATAGGCAACGATCTGCCAGACTCGATCGGCTGAGTAGAAAAGCCCAGGCATCTCCGTTCCTGCAATGCCGTTCGAGATGTTGTTGAACAGGTCCTCGTCCGTACTCCCGTGATAAAACCGCCCCGCCGCCAGGTTCGGCCCAAGCCCGCCCGTGCCGTTGTATCCATGGCACGGCGCGCAATGCGACCGGAATGTCTTCGCCCCCGAAGCGACATCGGCCGCGCTTGTCCGCGGATTCTGTACCTCACCCACCGCCGGCAGACACAGGGCCAGCGGCAACAGCCAAAGGCGGCGCATGCCTCACTCTCCTCGCGGATAGCATACAGCAACGCCCCGCCCGAGCGCATGGTACACTTTCTCTTCCCGCGCCCGTTCTTCCCCAGGAGTCTCTTCATGCGCCTTCTGTCCGCCTTCTTACTCATTCTTGTTTCGGCCCGCGCCCAGGAATTCACCACTTACATCGGCGACGGCTCGCCCTATAAAACCACCGCGATGACAACCGACGCCTCGGGCAACTCTTATCTCGCCGGCGCCCGTTATCTCAACATCCCCGGCCTCGCCGGCGACCCTCTGCCCGACGTCTTCGTCGCCAAGGTCGACCACACCGGCAAGCTCATCTTCGAGGTCACCTTCGGCGGCAAAGGCGCCGACATCCCCACCGCCATCGCTCTCGATCCGCAAGGCAACGTCTATGTCGCCGGTTCCACGACCTCGCCCGACTATCCCCGCAGCCACGCCCTCGTCTATTTCCCCTCCGCAAATCCCGCCGGCTTTATCACCAAACTAAGTCCCGACGGGTCCGACATTCTTTACTCCACTTACTTCAACGCCTCCATCTCCGCCCTCGCAACAGACCCCGCCGGCAACCTCTACGTCGCCGGCTCGGCCCTGGCCTGTTCCTTCCCAAACACCGCCAAACTCCCGCCGCTGGACTTTTCCTGCGCCAACTACGCTAACTCCCTCGTCACCGCGGCCTTCGTCGCCGAACTCCCATCCGATGGCGGCTCCATTCTCTACTCCGGCCTCATCGGAGGCGCAGGCGTTCCCTGCAAATCCGCCCCTGCCACAGGCTGCGTAATCTTCGGCGCCACCTCCGCCGTCTCCCTCGCTGTCGACCCCTCCGGCAACGCCTACATCGCCGGCAATACAAACACTTTGGACCTGCCCGTCACTCCCGGAGCTGCAACCCCCTCCGGCGTCGGCGCCTTCGTCGCCAAAATCCACTCCGGCGGCTCAGCCCTCGACTACCTCACTTACATCGAACCCTCCCAGAAGGGATCCTCAGCCATCACGCCCGAATCCGCCATCGCCAAAGCCATCGCCATCGACTCATCCGGAAACGCCTATTTCGCCGGTGCAACCTACAGCGCTAGCTTCCCCGGCGTAGCCATTCCGCCGTCCGAAGCCTTTCTCCTGAAACTCAACCCCACCGCCACCGCATTCGACTGGACCACTTACCTCGGCGATGGTGGCCCCAGTCAAGCCACCTCCCTCGCCGTTGACGCCTCCGGCAACGTCTGGGCGACGGGAACCACAACCTCGCCCACCTTCCCGAACTCCAACGGCTGGTCCAACGGCAACGACTTCCTCGTCGAGCTAAATCCGACCGGCTCGGCGCTGCTGTACTCCGGCCGCTACCCAGGCGGGACCATCTCCCAAGGCATCGGCCTCGAATCCGCGCCCGGCCTCGTCCACGCCGCGGGCGCCAACGGCCTCGTCTCGCTCGTCGCGCCCGCCCAAACTCCCACCATGCGCGTCTTCGGCATCCAGAGCCTCGCCGGCGGCGTCATCGACGGGCTCGTCTCCTCCGGCGAAGCAGCCTCTCTCTACGGCCCCAGCATCGGACCCTCCACCCCCGTCCGCGCCACGCCCGATTCGTCCGGCAACCTGCCCACGTCCCTCGCCGGAGTCACCGTCTCCGTCTCCGGCGCCGCGGCCCCGCTGCTCTACGCGTCAGCCTCGCGCATCGACTTCGTCATCCCTTACGCCTCCGCCGGCCAGGCGCCCATCCACATCCAGAACGGTTCCGCCTCCAGCCCCGATTTCAACGCCACTTTCGTCTCCCACACGCCCGTCGTCTTCTCCAACCCCGACGGAACCGCCGCCGCCATCAATCAGGACGGCACAGTGAACTCTAATAACAACCCGGCGCCTCGCGGCTCCATCGTCTCCATCTGGGCCACCGGCCTCGGCGCTTCCGCGCCCATCGGAACCATACAAACCGAGGCGATCAATAACTGCGGCTGCGTCGTCGGCCTCTACCAACAGGCCAACGTCACCCTCGGCCCGATCATCAGTTACGCGAACGTCGTTTACGCCGGCGCCGCCCCCGGCTTGCCTTCCGGCATCACGCAAATCAATTTCGAGATTCCCGAAACCGCCCTCGGCTCCATAGAATTCTCCGCCGGCATCTATCCGCAGTTCAGCCCGCCCGTGATTCTCTGGGTGCGATGATTCCCGTTGGACTCAGAGGAAGCCCGAGCCGCTCCCGCCCAGGAGAGATAATGTACTGTGGTTGACAATACGACCTCAGACGCCTCGGCTGTAGCTCCGATCCTCGAGCGCGAAGGCGCGGAGAGCCGGGCCGCGAAGACGGTCCGCGAGATTTTCGCCTCCGGACGGCCGCTCACTTACATCCGTTCCGACGAAGAGCATCGTGTGGCCAGTGTCCTCCGCGATGTAAGTGCCCGCCTACGCGGCGCCTTCACCGTGCCCGTCTGGACCTGGAGCCTCACCGAAGGAATGCATCGGGACGGCCAGCCGGCCGAACCCGCTGCCGCCACGCCCCGCGGAGCGCTGGACTTCATCGCCTCGCATCCCGGCCCCGCCATTTTCCACCTGAAAGATTTTCACGACCCCCTACGCGAATCCCCCGAAATCCGGCGCCGCCTCCGCGACATCCACGAAAAATCCTTCGACCAATCCAAGTTCGTCGTCATCAGTTCTCCGGTCCACTTCATCCCCGCCGAGCTCGAGCGCAGCGTCATGTTTCTCGAACTCCGCCCGCCCGACATCGTCGAACTCGTCGAGTTTCTCCGCCACGAAACCAGCCGCATCGCGCCGGAGGAAGACACAAGTCCCGCCAACGATCCGGTCTTCCACCTACTCGCTACGGCCCTCCAGGGACTGACACTGGATGAAGCCCGCTTCGCTCTGCGACGCGCGCTCGGCTCCGGCCTCCTCCTCGGTCCGGCTTGCCTTCCCGCCGTACTCGAGGAAAAACGCTTCCTGATCAACCGCAGCGGGTACATCGAATTTATTTCCACCCCATCGAGCCTCGACGACGTCGGCGGCCTCGAAGGTTTGAAGAAATGGCTGCGGGATCGCCGCAAGCTTTTCCAGATCCGCGACGCGATCGACGCCGAAATCGTTCCCAAGGGCCTCCTCATCATGGGCATCCCCGGATGCGGCAAGAGCCTCTGCGTCAAAGCCATCTCTTCCTGCTTCGAGCTTCCCCTCTATCGCGTCGACATGACCGAGATCTTCTCCGGCCGCCACGGCAAGCCGGAAGGCGCCTTCGTGCAGGCCTGCCGCATGATGGAGGACATGGCGCCCGCTATTCTCTGGTTCGACGAAATCGAGATGGGCATCAACTCCGCCGATTCCGCCGGCGAGCAGGGCCGCCTCTTCGCCTTCTTCCTCACCTGGATGCAGGAAAAAACGCGCGGCCTCTTCGTCGCCGCCACCGCCAACCGCATCGACCTGCTTCCGGCCGAGATGATCCGCAAAGGCCGCTTCGACGAGGTTTTCTTCGTCGACATCCCGCTCCCGGAAGAACAGATCGAAATCGCGCGAATTCACCTTCTGCGCCGCGGCGTCGACATCTCCGAAATCGATCTCAACCAGCTCGTTCAGTTCACCGCCGGCTGGACTGGCGCCGAAATCGAGCAGTGCATCGTCTCCGCCATCACCAAGGCGCGGCTCGAGGAACGCGCCGTCACCGAGCAGGACCTCATCCTCATCGCCGCCAAAATCGTC
>JAJYCN010000152.1 GCA_021778335.1 Acidobacteriota bacterium
GCCGACCCCGCCAGATTCCGGTACGCCCTCCGGCACAGCCGCTCCGTCTTG
This sequence comes from Acidobacteriota bacterium, assembly GCA_021778335.1. Lineage (GTDB taxonomy): Bacteria > Acidobacteriota > Terriglobia > Bryobacterales > Bryobacteraceae > JAJYKC01. The sequence continues at coordinate 52 of JAJYCN010000152.1, forward strand.
GCAAACTCGCCCCGCTGCCTCCACAGAATCGCCAGTTCCAGATCGATCAACGCCGGCCAAAGCGAGTTCTTCTCCGCCGCAAAGATCCGCCGCGCGTGCTGAAACGAACCGAGCGCCCCCGCGTCCAGCCCCCGCCGGCTCAGCGCAATCCCAAGCTGCACCAGCGCCTTCGCCCGCTCGTACGGCATCCCCAGGGCCGCAAATCCCGCCGCCGCCCGCCGCGCCAGATGCCCGCCGTCGTCGTTCAGGTTCAGATCCAGCAAAACTTCCGACTCGTCCAGGTCGCACAACGCCGCATGATACCGGTCGCCCGCTTCCTCGCAATGCCGCCGCGACGCCCCATAAAGCCGCTTGGCCGTCAGATACTCGCCGCGCAGAAAATGCAGATACGCGATGTTGTAGTCCGCCGCCGCCACCAGCAGCTTCAGCTCGTGCCGCTCGCTGTGCGCCCGCGCCCGCCGGTAGTACACCAGCGCCCGCCGGAACTGCCCCACGCTGATCGAACACACCGCCATGTTGCTCAGCACCGCGGCCACGTCCTTCGGCTCGCCCAGCCGGCTCAGCGTCGCGTACGCCTTCCGGTACAGTCGCAGCGCTTCCTCGTGACGGTCCTGCCGGTAATGAATGTTGCCCGCGTTGCTCCACAAACGCGCCAGCCGCAGCTCGTCGCCCTCGGCCCGGAAAATCGCCTCCGCCTTCTCCGCCCACCCAAGCGCCTGCTCATAGCGGTCCAGGTAGATCAGGCACTGCAGCCCGCTCGCCATCGTCCGCGCCGCATCGAGCGCCCTGCCGCTCTCCTCGATCAGCCCCAGCGCCCGCTCATAATGCCCCAGCGCTTCCTCGTACCGCGACTCCACGAACCGCACATGGCCCAGGCACCGCTCCGCCGTCGCCCGGCTCGACGCATCGCCCAACTTCTCCGCCAGCCACCACGCCACTCCCGAAAGCCGCTGCGCACTCTCCTTGTCGCTGTAAGCCTGCCGGCTCACCTCGCCTTGTAGCAGCCCCATCGTCGCTGCCGTGTGGAACGCGGCGTGGCGCACAAACAAAGCCCGGCGCTCCGCCTCCCCAGCCTCGCCCGCAAGCGCGGCCACCCAATCGCTGGCCTGTTCAAACTTCATCGATCACTGCTGGCGGCAGCTACCCCCGCCCTCATCAAAATCCCCGCTGCTCGAGCGCCGCCCGCATCTTCTTCAGACACCGTCCGCGAATAAATCCGATCGACCCTTCCGCCAACCCCAGCCGATCCGCCAGATCCTTGTACGCGATCGGTGGCTCGGTGAAAAACAGCAGCCGCACCATCTCCCGGCACCGCTCCGGCAGACTTGTGATCGCTTCCCGCACCATCTGGTCCCGCTCCATCGCAAGATGGACATCCGCCGCCAGCGGCCGCTCGTCGGCTACCTCGGGCGGCTCGCCATCCCCCGGCGCCACCCCGCCCGCCTTCCGCACCCACTGAAAGCACTTGTTCGTGCTTACCGTCATCAACCAGCCGCGAAACGCCCCCGGGCTCCGCAGCTTCCCCATCTCCTTGTACGCCTCCAGCCACACCGACTGAAAGATGTCCGCCGCGTCCTCCGGCCTCATCCGGTACTTCACCGGCGCCGAGTAAACCAGGTTCTTATACTTCTCGATCAACGCGCTCCACGCCCGGTCCTCGCCGTTCAGGCACGCCCGGATCAGTTCCTCGTCGCTCCACGTCGCCTGCGGCGCCCGCGCGGCGGTCTCGACTCCTTGCCCGCTCATCTCGCGCCCGAGGCTCCCGCCCCGCCGGAGCCCGGCGCCCAATAGAGCCGTTCCACGTTCCAAAGCGTATAGGGGGGAATCACAGCCGGCGAAAAATTCTCCAGTCCCGCCTTAGCCGCCGCCAGAATGTCCGGGCTAACCGTGCAGATCAGCGGCATATGCTCGGCCAGCAGCGCCTGCGCCCGGTCGAACAACTTCTTCCGCCGCCGCGCATCCATCTCGCTCATCTGCTGCTCCATCAACCCGTCGATCTCAGCCTCCCAGCCCGTCGCCGGACTCGTCTGCTCCGCGTTCCATAAGTGCATCCCGCCGCTCGAAAGCCATACGTTCATGTCCGCGTTCGGATCCGCGTCTCCGCTCGCCAGCCCGAAAATCGCCGCATCGAAGCGGTGCGCCCTCATCACCCGGTCCAGCATCGCGCGGAACTCCAGCGGCACAACTTCCACCTTCATCCCAAGCTGGCTCAGATCGTTCTGAATCACCGTCGCCGTCCGGCGCCGTTCCGCGTTACTGGAGCTTGTGACGAGGGAAAACTCCACCCGGTTGCCTCGCAAATCGAGCAGTTCATGCTCCGCGTTCCAATGAAAGCCGGCCGATCCCAGCAACTGCCGCGCCCGCTTGATCGACCGCGCCGGCCGCGGAATCTCCTCATCCCACCACCGCCGGTCTCCCGGAGTCACCGGCCCCCAGATCGCCGCCGCCCGCCCGCCGTACACCAGCCGCACAATCCCTTCCCGGTCAATCGCCGCCGACACCGCCTGCCGGAACGCGTCCTGTGCAAACCGCCCATGCCTGACCTGGAACCCCGGATCGCCGCCCTCCGCCCCCGGCCGCAAATTGAAAAACAGAAAATTGTATTCCAGCCCCGGCCCCGCATCCACCAACTGCGCACCCCGCGTCCGCTGCTCCTGCTTCAGGTACTCGAAGTTCCTCGCTCCCAGCCCGCTCAGCATCCCCGCATCTCCGCTCACAAAGTGCAGCAACTGAGCGTCTTCGCTCCCCGCAAACCTGAACTCGATCGTGTCGAGATACGGCAGCCGCCGCCCCGCCGCGTCCACCTTCCAATAGAAAGGATTCCGCTCGAGCACCAGGCTCTGGCCTGGCGTATACGCCTTCAGCCGGTACGGCCCCATACCCACCACGCTCCCGGGCTTCGCATCGAGCGGCCAAAGCCGGTCTGCCGTCCCCTCCCGGTAAGCCTTCTCCACCGCATGACGAGGTACGATCGCAATGCTGTCGAACAGCCGCTCCGCCGCCGCGTACGGCCGGCTCAGCACCACCCGCACCGTCGAAGCGTCCACCACCTCCACGCGCAGTGGCTTGCCGCCCACGACCAGCAGGTCCCGCTGCGGAGCGTTCAGCTTCTCATCCAGATACAACTGAAAGCTGAAAACCACATCTTCCGCTGTGAACGGCTCCCCGTCGGAAAAATGCAGCCCTCGGCGCAGCCGCAGCGTGTACGCACGCCCGCCCCCGCTCACCTTCCAGCCGCTCGCCAGCGCCGGCTCAGCCTCGTGTGTCTTCCGGTTGATGTGTACCAGATCGGCCTGCAGCAGCCCGATCGCTTCCCGCGACGAAAGGTCGAACCCGAAAAGCGGGTTCAGCGTCTTAGGCTCGGCCCGCTGGTACACCACCAGCGACCCGCCCACGCGCCCATGTAAATCCTGGTACTTGGCGACCTCCTCCGCCGGCGTCCGCAGACCTGCCGCAAGCGAAGTCATGCCAAACAACACAATCCCGGCGCAGAGGGTCCCCGCCTCCGCTCGCCAATGCATTATTGTTATTGTACCCTGTGTCAGAAGCCTTACTCTCTCCGCCTGGTCCTGCGCCTCAGCCCGCCATCGCATCCGCACAAAGCTGAAAACAAAAAATCACCGGCGCCAGCAACATCGCCGGAAGCGCCATCCACGGATGCATCGCCAGCATCGCCGGCTCCCGCACTACGTCGAGCATCGTCCCCCAGCTCACCCCCGGCTCGTTGATTCCCAACCCGAACATCGACAGCGTCACCTCGGCCAGCAAAAACTGCGGCACAAGCAGCGCTCCCTGTGTCCCCAGCACGCCCTTCAACTCGCCCAGCATGTGCCGTCGTGCCACATACCACCGCGACGCCCCAAATCCCCGCGCCGCCTCCACATACCCGGACTGCTTCAAACTCAGCCCCAACCCCCGGAACAGCCGCGCCGGCCGCGCCCAGCCCAGCATCCCCGCGAGCAGCACAAACAGCACAAATACCGTATCCGGCTCGAGCGCCAGCGGCAGGAACGCTCTCACGCCCAACAGCAGATACAACCATGGCAGCGCCAGGCACACCTCGCCCGCCCGCATCAGCAGCGCATCCAGCCACACCGGCCCCAGCGCCGACAAAAGCCCCGCCGCCAGGCCCACGCCCAGCGATACCAACGCCCCAAGCACCGCCGCCATCAAGGAAATCCGCCCGCCATAGAGCATCCGCGAAAACTGATCCCGCCCGAACGCGTCACTCCCCAGCGGAAAATACACGGCCGGAGCCTCCACTCCGAACAGATGCCCGCCTGAAAACCAGCGCACCGCCACCTTGCGGCCCGAAATCGCATCCGCCACAACCAATCGCCCGCCTTCGAAATGCACCGCCTGCGGCGCAACCAGCGGCGCCTCCCGGTGCTGCTCCGCCGCATCGTACGGAGCGAGGTACCCCGCGCCCAGCACCGCCGCATACAAACCCGCGAGCACTCCGGCCGCCCACTTCCACCCCCCGCCGCGCGTCACTGCGGCCTCCGCAGCCGCGGATCCAGCGCGTACAGCATCGCGTCCGCCGCCAGGTTCCCCGCCGCCAGCAGCGCCGCCATCATCAGCGTCACCGCCACCACAACATAAAAATCCCGTCCCGCGATCGAGTCCAGAAACAGCGGGCCCATCCCCGGCCACCCCGTCACCGCCTCCACCACCAGCGACCCGCTCAAAACCCCCGCAAACGACATCCCAAACAACGAAATCAGCGGATTCGCCGCCGCCGGAAAAATATACACCAGCCACAACCGCCGCCCCGCGATTCCCCGCGCCCGCGCCGCTTCCACATACGCCGCTCCCGCCGCCTCCTTCAGCGCCGCCCTCCCATGCCTCAGCAGAACCGGCGCCACCCCCGGCGTCAGCGCCAGCAAAGCAAGCTCGAAACCGCCCAGCCGCAAAATCCCCGTCCGCGCCGCCACCAGCGCCAGCACCGGCGCCAGCAGCACCTCCGGCAGCACCAGCAGCCCCGACACCAGCCATCCCGTCGTCCGGTCCATCCACCCGCCCGGACGCACCGCCGCCCCCACCGCCAGCGCCAGGGACAAAATCCAACCCAGCACCCACGCCGTAGCCGCCAACTCGAGCGACTTCCCCGCCCGAGGCGCCAGCAACTCCGTCACCGGCATGTTGTACGCCAGCGACACGCCCAAATCTCCCCTCACCGCCTCCCCAAGCCACACCCCATATCGCACCGCCAACGGCCGGTCCAGCCCATATCGCGCGCGCAGCGTCTCGATCGCCGCCGGATCCACGCGCGGATCGCTTCGCAGCTCCGCAAAGTAATCCCCCGGCGCCAGCGCCGCCAGCGCAAACACCCCCGCCGACACCACCACCAGCAGCAGCATCGCCTGCGCCACCCGCCTGGCAAAAAACCTCGTCATCTCCGGATCCGCCCCGCTTCCATCGCCATCTCCGACGTCGCCAACGCCCGAATCATCCCCGGCCGGTGCGAAATGAAAAGATAGGACACCATCCGCCGCTCCTGCGCCTCGACCAGCAGATTCAGCATCCGCGCCTGCTCCGACAAATCCAGACTCGTCAGCGACTCATCCAGAATCACCACCGCCGGATCGAGCGTCAGCGCCCGCGCCACCGCCACCCGCGCCCGCTGCCCCCCGCTCAACTCGCCCGGCCGGGACCCCGCCGCCCCCTCCGGCAGCCCGATCCGCTTCAGCCACTCCATCGCCTCCCGACGCCGGCTCGCCCCGTCCCCGATCCCCTGAATCTCCCCCGGCTCGCCCAACAACTCGATCACCGTCCACCGCGGATTCAGACTCTCTCCCGCCGCCTGCCGCACAAGCTGCACAACCCGCGGCCAGCCCCCCTCCGCCGGCGTCCTCCGCTGTGCTCCCTCCCCGCTCCAGATCTCGCCCGAATCCGCCGCCTCCAGCCCCGCCAGGCACCGCGCCAGCGTCGTCTTCCCACTCCCGGAATCCCCTCGCAGCAACATCCGCGCGCCCGGCCGCATCTCGACATCCGCCCCCGCCAGCACCACCACCGGCGCCCGCCCCCGCCCGGCGAACCGCTTCTCTAAGCCCTTCGCCGAAAGGACCGCCCCCATTTGGCCGGGCCTACTCGCCATGCGCCCAGCAGCTCACTTCATTGGCCTCGTCCACCGCCGCGGGCTCCCGCTCTTCGCACACCGCCATCCGCTTCGCGCACCGCGTAGCGAACGAGCAGCCCCGCTCCTCTTCGCGCGGATCCGGCGGCTGCCCCGGAATCTCCGCAATCCGTCCTCCCGTCTTGCCCGCCTTCCCGCACGCCATCAGCGCCTGCGTATAAGGATGACGCGGCGCATCCAGCACCTGCTCCGCCGTCCCTCGCTCCACCACCTTGCCGCCGTACATCACCATCACCCGCCCCGCCCGCCGCCGCAGCATCTCCGGCTCATGGCTTATGAGCAGCACCCCCGCCTTCCCCCGCGTCCCCTCGATCAGATCCAAAACTTGATCCTCCGCCGCACGGTCCAGCGCCGCCGTCGGTTCATCGGCCACAATCACCGCTGGCTCCCCCACCAGAACCTGCGCCAACTGCGCCCGCTGAAGCTGTCCCCCGCTCAACTGGTGCGGAAACGCGCCCGCAAACTCCCGCGCCGGCAAACCCACCGCCTCCAGGGCCGCCTCCACCGCCCGGCCGGCCCCGCCCTCGGGCGCAGCCACCCGCGCCGCTTCCCGCATCTGCCGCCCAAGACTCAGAAAAGGATGGAAAACTCGCGCCGCCTCCTGAAAAAGAAATCCCACCGCCGCCCGCCGCCCCGCATTCCCCGCCAACGCCACCGTCCCGCTCCGCCGCGCCGCCCGGGGCAGCAACCCCGCCACCGCCAGCGCCACGCTCGTCTTCCCGCACCCCGACTCGCCCAGCAGCCCCACCACCTCGCCCGCGCGAATCTGAAACCGCACGCCGCGGACAGCCCGGCTGCCATTGGCATACTCGACCCGCAAGTCCCTCACATCGACGAGTAAATCAGCCCCCGCCACACAAACACCAGCCGCAGTATAAACTGCCGCACAAGCTGCCGGCAACCAACGCCACAGTGCCGTCCCCCTCCCCGAAGCGCCCGCTCCTCCGGCCGTTTTTCCTCACGAAAACGCAACCTCGTGCGGCTATACTGGAACCGGTGGACCACGCCGTCTTCACCGCCATGCCGCCTTCTCTTCTCACCTCCGACATGCCTGGCGCGGTCCGCGCCCGGGCCGACTTCGAGCGCGTCTGCCAGAACCTAGACGACTCCCAGCGCCAGCACATCGAGCGCCTCGCCGCTTCCTCCGCCTCCCCTGGCCAGACTCTCCACTACCTCGCCGCCCTCCTCTCCCGCGCCCCGCAAGCCTTCGACTTCCTCCTCGCCCACCCGCTCCACCTCCGCGCCGCCACCCAGGTCTTCTCCGTTTCCCGCTTTCTCTCCGAAAGCTGCCTCGAGCACCCCGAATGGCTCACCGGTCTCGACGATCTCGACCGCGCCCGCTCCGCCGAACAGTACGCCGCCTCGCTCGCCGATGAGCTCAACCGCGCTTCCGGCGGCCGCGTTGAACCCGTCGTCCTCGCCCGCTTCCGCCGCCGCGAGCTCCTTCGCATCCTCGCCCGCGACCTGCTCTCCCTCGCCGGCCTCGCCGAAATCACCGAAGAAATCTCCGGCCTCGCCGACGCCGTCCTCGAGATCTGCTACGAGCGCTTCTACGCCGACCTCGCCGCCCGCCACGGCGAACCCCACGTCGAAGGTGTCCCCTGCGGCATGAGCGTCATCGCCCTCGGCAAACTCGGCGGCCGCGAACTCAACTACAGTTCCGACATCGACCTCATGTTCGTCTACGGCGGCAATGGCGACACCGAAGGCCCCGTCTCCATCACCAACAAAGAATTCTTCAAAAAGATAGCCAACCAGTTCTCCGAGTTACTCTCCACTTACACCGTCGAAGGGATGTGCTACCGCGTCGACCTGCGCCTCCGCCCCGACGGTAGCCTCGGCGAAGTCTGCCTCTCCCTCGACGGCGCGCTCAAGTACTACCGCACCCGCGCCCGCGACTGGGAACTCCAGATGATGATCAAGGCCCGCGTCGCCGCCGGCGACCCCGGCCCCGGACGCAAACTCCTCGACGCCGTCGAACCCCTCACCTACGCGACCACCCTCGACTTCTCCGCCATCGAGGCCGTCTCCCTCACCCGCGAACGCATTAGTGAAAAACTCGCCGCCCGCCGCCATCGCAACCACGGCCTCGACGTCAAACTCGCCCCCGGAGGCATCCGCGATATCGAGTTCCTCGCCCAATGCCTCCAGCGCCTCCACGGCGCCCGCGCCCCCTGGGTCCGCCACGGCGGCACCCTCCTCGCCCTCTCCCGACTCAGCGACAAAAACCTCCTCTCGGACTCCGAACACGGCCGCCTCGCCGCCGCCTACCGCTTCCTCCGCGAAGTCGAACACCGCCTGCAAGCCGCCGACGACCGCCAGACCCACGCCCTTGTCTCCGACCCCGCCGCCCTCGACTCCCTCGCCCGCGGCATGCCCCGCACCCCTGGCTCACCCGAGCCCACCGGCGCCCAGTTCCTCCAGGACCTCAACGCCCACCTCGAAGCCGTCCAGGAAATCTACGAAACCGTCATCCACGCCCAGCGGCCCACTTACTACGCTCTTACTCCCGCTCCAGAACAACCCCGCGAAACTCCCGGCTGGACCGCCCCCGCCCGCACCACCCACTTAGCCGGCTTCCTCGGCGCCGCCGCCCCAGCCATCGCCTCCGCCGTAACCCGTACCCCGCTCAAACGCGGCGGCCCGCTGTTCGAACACTTCCTCGAAGGCCTCCAACGCCACTCCTCCCTCCTCCAGGAACTCAACTCCGACAGCGCCGCCATCCGCTACTTACTCGATATCTTCGAGCACAGCCCTTTCTTCTCCGAACAACTCGCCCGCACCCCGGACTTAGTCCGCGAACTCGAAAACTTACCCGACGTAAGCAGCGACTCCACCGAAGTCATCGAAGAAACCATCGAGGAAGCTCTCGACGGCGCCTCCGGCCTCCGTAAGTGGTATCGCCGCGAAATGTTCCGCATCCAGGCCGCCAGCATCTGCCTCTCGGCACCCATCTTCGAAACCCTCGAACGCACCTCCGACCTCGCCGACGCCGCCATCCGCGCCGCCTACCGCATGGCCGTCGAACAAACCCGCATCGAGCACCCACCAGTCCGCGACGGCTACAAGCCTCGCAACCAGATGATGGTCATCGCCCTCGGCCGCCTCGGCATGCGCGAGTTCGACCTCTGCTCCGACGCCGACCTCGTCTTCGCCCTCCCCGAACGCGACCAGGAAGAACACGTCTTCTGGACCCGCTCCGCCAACCGGATGATCGACATCCTCACCACCTACACCGGCGACGGCCAACTGTTCAGCGTCGACACCCGCCTCCGCCCCAACGGCAGCGCCGGCACCCTCGTCCAGGCCGAATCTTCCTTCCTCGATTACTTCGCCAAACACGCCGAAGCCTGGGAAGGCATCTCCTACATGAAAGCCCGCGCCGTCGCCGGAGAAACCGAACGCGCCACAGGATTCCTCAACAGCCTCCAGGAAGTCGACTGGCGCCGCTACGGCCAAAGCGGCCGCTCCCGCAAGGACCTCCGCGCCATGCGCATGCGCCTCGAAAAAGAACAGGGCCCCTCCAACCCCCTCAAGGCCGGCCCCGGCGGCTACTACGACATCGACTTCATGCTGCTCTACCTGCGTCTCAAAGGCGCCGGCATCTTCTTCAAAGTCCTCAACACCCCCGCCCGCATCGACGTCGTCGAAAAAATGGGCCACCTCGAACGCGCCGACGCCGAGTTCCTCCGCGACGCCGCCGCCCTCTACCGCTCCATCGACCACGGCCTCCGCGTCCACGACGGCCACGCCGCCGGCAACCTCCCCACCAACGAAGTCGCCCGCGAAACCGTCGCCGCGCTCGTCAAGCGCTGGACCCCCGAGCACTTACACCAGCAGCCGCTCGAAACCGCCCTCACCCAGATGCGCCACCGCACCCGCGAGATATTCGACCGCCTGTTTCAGTGACTCCGCGCCGCGGCCACCGCGGCCAGAAACTTCTTCGCCCGCTCTTCAAACACTTCGTACTTGCCCGCCTTGATCGTCGCCCCGTCGATTAACTCCGCCCCGACGCCCGCCGCGCAAGCCCCCGCCTTCAGAAAATCGCCGATCGTCTCCAGATTCACCCCGCCCGTGGGAACCATCTCGATCTGCGGAAACGGAGCCTTCAGCGCCTTGATGTATTTCGCGCCGCCCACCGCCCCCGCCGGGAATATCTTCACCGCGTCCGCTCCCGCTTCCCACGCCGCCAGCACTTCGGTCGGCGTAAGCGCCCCCGGCACAATCGGTTTCGAATACCGCCGCGCCATCTCGATCGTCTTCAGGTTCAGGCTCGGTGTCACGAAAAACTCCGCCCCCGCCAGCATGCACGCCCGCGCCGTCTCCGGATCGAGCACCGTCCCCGCGCCCAGCACAATCTGGTCGCCGAACTGATCGGCAATCTTCTCGAGCGCCCGGATCGCCCCCGGCACCGTCATCGTGATCTCGGCGGCCCGTATGCCCCCGCGGTAAATCGCCTCAATGGCCTGGATCGCGCTCGCCGCGCTCTCCGTGCGAACCACCGGCACAATGCCGATGTCGCGTATGGCGGATAAGATGGATTCTCTCGTCATGATCTCTCTGTGAGGATAACTTCCGCCTCCAGTGTATCCCTCGCCCTCTACGGCTTCTCGTCCGGCGCCCCTTCGAGCGGCACATGAACTCCCGCCAGCGAATACGCCTCAATCAACGCGCCCGCCGCCGGGCCGTGCTTCGCCTCCGCCACCGTCGTTCCCGCCACCCCTCCGGCAATGTGCGAAAAATTCTCCCGCACCATCGTCGACCGGAACACCCCGCCGATCGGGCAAACCAGCGCCGTCTCCCGCGCCCGGAACAACTGCTTCCGCACCGCCTCCGCCAGCGCCGTCAACGCCCCCGCCGCCTTCACCAATATCGACGCCGCCACCGCGTCCCCCGCATCCGCCGCTTCATCCACCAGCTTCGCCAGCCGCGCCATCTGCGGCCGCGTGAACTCCGGCGTGTAGAAACGATGCAGCAACTCGTTCGCCGTCGTCGCCCCGCTGGCGTCGAGCAACCGCCCCCGCAGCGACGTCGCCGGCCCCCAGCCTTCTTCATAACGAAGCGAAGCCCGCAGCGCCTTCCGCGTAATGTCGAACGCGCTCCCCTCGTCGCCGAACACGTACCCCCAGCCTCCGGCCCGCGCCTTCCGGCCCGCCGCATTCCGCCCCAGCGCAATCGAACCTGTGCCCGAGATCACAATCAATCCCGCCTCGCCGCCCGTCGCCCCGATCAGCGCAATCCATGCATCGTCGGTCACCTTTACCCGCTCCGCCCGCAAGAGCGCCTTCACAATCTCCTCTTTATCGTCCGGCCCACCGCTGAATCCCAGGCACGCTCCGCCGAACCGCACCACCGCGAAATCCAGTCCCGCCGCCTCACACGCCTGCCGGACCGAATCGCGCACGGCATTTTCGAGCTTCGCCCGCCCCTCGCCGGCCGACGCGTGATTGCACGGCCCCGCCAACCCCATGCCCAACACGCGCCCCCGCCCGTCGCCGATCATCGCCGTCGTCCGCGATTGCCCGCCATCCACGCCAAGAAATAGTTTTTCCGTCATTATTCGATCCGGTATAGCCTTGTATCCCCGCTCTCGCCGATCAGTTTCAATCCCCAATACTCCGAGTTCCCGCGCAAATCCTCGGCGCCATAAGCGTCCGTATTCACCAGGAAATAGTGCAGCCCCGCCAGCTTCAGCCTCGCCATCGCGTCCCGCCGCAGACTATAGGGCACCGGCGCCGCTTTGACTTCCGGCGACTTACTCAACTCCACCCACTTCCCATCGCCCGCCTCACCCTCCACCTCCAGGCTCGGCCCCGCTTGGTCCGGCGTCAGCGTCAGTTCCACCCCATCCACCATTCTCGCCCGCATCAGGTCCAGCGTAAGCGACATGCCCTTGCGCTCGGCCTGCCAGCTCCGCCACCGTGTCGCCAGGTTGTTGTCGAAAGCCAAAGGCGCATCCCACGCATCCGGCCGCGCCGTCACCCGCCACGCCGCCGACCGCGGAATCTCCTTCCCTCCGAACATCACCCGGAATTCCGTCACACTCCACTTCGCCCGCGAGCTTGCCTCGTTCACCACTCGGATCCGCCGTACAATCCGCGGCGCGAAGCCGAACGTCACCCGCACCGACGGCTGATACCCGCTGCTGATGGCGCTGAATATCGCATCCTGCAAAGTCTCCGCCGGCGCCGACTCGTACGACACCACTACATCGCGCGCCGTATAAGCCTCTGCCACCTGAAACATGCTGTAGACTCTCTCGCCCGCCGGCACCAGCCGGTCCAGCATCCGGTCAATCAAATACCCCGGAAAATGTTCGCTCAGCCAACGGTCCTCCGGAACCACCCTCAGCCCCGCCCGCCACGGCCACTTCGCGTCCAGCCGCCACGCATACGGCGAGCAATACCGCGGCGTCACCACCGGCAGCGACATCGCCGCATGAGCCAGCGCCACCGCCGCCACCAATCCCGGATGCACACGCCCCAGCACCATCCCCAGCGCCAATGCCGCGAACGGCAAAGCCGGAATCAGAAACCGCGCCCCGATATTCTCGGGATATGGCGCCGCCGCAAACAGCGCCGCCAGCAAAACAAACCGCCCCTCTCGCGTCTTTAACGCCAGCAGCCCCAGCGGAACCAGCAGAAACAGCGGACCCAGAAACCCTTCCGTCCGCTCCCCAAACCAGAACAACTGCCGCGGCAGATCCCCATACCCCGTCATCCCGTAATGCCGCAACTGCTCGCCCCACTCCGTCACAAACGAAGGATGAATGTTCGGATTCGGAAAAACCGTCGCCAGAAACGGCGTCACCGGGTCGCCCATAATAATCCAGCTCTTCACCGTCCACGGCAAAATCCACACAGCCGCCGCGGCGGCAACCACCCCCAACGGCCGCCACACCGCCCGCCGCGCCCGCCACCCGTTCCACGTGATAACGACAACCGTGAACACAAGTATCGTCGCGGCCGTGTATTTCATCGAGAACGCGAATCCCCCCTGCGGCCCCGCCGCCGCCAACACCCGCAGATCCTCCGGCGCATCCACCCACATCCGCGTCAGATACGCCG
>JAJYCN010000153.1 GCA_021778335.1 Acidobacteriota bacterium
ATCGCCTCGGTGAGCGCATCCATCCGCTCCTGCTCGCTTGAGCCCACGGTTCCTAAGAGCCTATCACAAGCGTTCCATCCCCCCGCCGTGGCTTCGATACACTTATACTTTCGAATTTTCTCGCTTGTCTCTCTCAATCATCGAAGGTCGTGCTTCCGCGCGCCTGAAACAGGCCAGGCGCATGTCCGTCCCGGTCCTGCACTACTGGATGCAGACCGAGGTCCACGTCCACGCCATGGCCATCGCCGTAAGCATCCTCCTCGCCATGGTGCCCTTCCTCATCGTGATGGTCTCCATCTGCGATCGCGTCCTCCACTGGCATGTCGCCGCGAACGCAATCTACTTCGCCCTCAACAACACCTTCCCCGACGACATCGGCAACTTCATCGTCCGCAACCTCCGCGCCACCGTCGCCCAGCGCCCGTTCCAGATCGTCTCCGTCCTCTTGCTCCTGTTCACCGCCAACGGTATCTTCGTCCCGCTCGAAGTCGCGCTCAACCGCGCCTGGGACTGTAAGGAAAACCGCACTTACCTCCAGAATCAACTCATCAGCCTCGGCCTCATCTTCCTCTGCGGCAGCCTCTTCCTCGCCTTCATCATCCTCACGGCGTTCAACTCCGGCTTCGTCGGCGAACTAAGCGGCCTCAGCCAGTTTCTCGGCCAGCTCGTCGGCGTGGCCATCTTCAAAGCCGCCGCCGTGCCCGTGCTCATGCTCATGCTTTTCGTCGTGTACTGGCTTCTGCCGAATCGCAAAGTGCCGGTGGGTCTCAGCATCCAGGCCGCCATTGGCGCCGGCCTCGTGCTCGAAATCATCCAGATCGTCAACATCGCCACCTGGCCTTGGCTGCGCCGCAAGATGTCGCTCGAGTACGGCCCGTTCGCCTACTCGGTCACCATCGTCTTGTACAGCTTCATCGCCGCCATGGTCGTTTTGGCCGGCGCGGACTGGATGGCCCGCCGCGCCGCCGCCCACGAAGCAGCCAACGGCGTTGCGAGCCCGTCCTAAAGGGGATAGACTCGGGTTGAATCCCCCCGCGAAGGAGCAAGCAATGCAAGACCAGCAGGAACCCACTCGACGCGATGTCATAAAAACCGCCGCCGCGGTTGGCGCCGTCGCCGCGGCCGCCGCCGCTTTCGAAGGCCCACGCATTCAAACCGTCAAAGCCGCCAACGACCAAGTCGCTTTCGGCATCATCGGCGCCGGAGGCCGAGGCTCCTACCTCTTAAAGCACCTCCTCAACGTCTCCAACGGCCATTGCGTCGCCGTCTGCGACATCCAGCAGGATAAACTCGACCGCGCCGCCGACATCATCGGCGCCAATCCCGCCAAATACACCGACTACCGCGAACTCCTCGCCAACAAACAGGTCGACGCCGTCATCATCGCCGTGCCCCTGTTCGCCCACTTCCCCATCACCCGCGACACCCTCCAGGCCGGCAAACACACCTTCTGCGAAAAAAGCATCGTCTTCCAACCCTACGAGATTCACGCCCTCCGCACCCTCGCCGCGCAGTATCCGAAACAGGTTCTGCAGGTCGGCCTCCAGCGCCGCTACAGCAAGTTCTACGCCCTCGCCAAGGAAATGACCGGCAAGGGCCTCCTCGGCGACGTCACCCACATCCACGCCCAGTGGCACCGCAATCCCGGCTGGGTCATGAATGGCTTCAACTGGCGGCTTTATAACGAATACTCCGGCGGCCTCGCAGCCGAACTGGCCAGCCACCAGATCGACGTCGCCGACTGGATCTTCGGCTCCGGCCCCGAGTACGTCATCGGCGTCGGCGGCCTCGACACCTGGAAAGACGGCCGCGACGTCTACGACAACATCCAACTCATTTACAAGTACCCCAAGAATCAGAAACTCGTTTACTCTTCCATCACCACCAACGCGCACCTGCCCTACCTCGGCGGCACGCGGCCCGAGTTCGGCGAATGTATCATGGGCACCGGCGCCGCCCTGGAAATCACCGTCGGCGACGGCCAAAACACCATGCCCACCGGCCTTTGGTACAAGGAAGCCCACCACGTCGAGGCCAAACCCGCCGCCGGCAAGGAGGGCGCGGCCGCCGCGGGCGCAAGCTACGCTTTGGCCGCCGGCTCGAAAGCCCTGCCCTTGCTCCTCGACAGCGACCAACTCGGCCCCGACGACAGCTTCCTCACCCGCGAAATGAAATTCGCACGCCGCTGGCTCTACAGCAAAGGCATCATGACTTCCGACGAGGACGTCAACCCGGTCGAAACCGAGCTGACCTCGTTCTTCAACGACAGCAAAACCGGCGGCCACCCCAAAGCCGACGTCGAAGTCGGACTGCGCGATTCCACCGCCGTCATCCTTTCCAACCTCTGCATGCAACAGGAGCGCCGCGTCTACTTCAAAGAAATGGACACCATGGGCCAGGACGAAAAGCCCGAAGCCTACGCCGCCGATTTCTCCAAGCGCGATTCCTCCTACCGGCAATCGCTCACCGCCAAGCACAAAGTGAACGTCTAGGCTCGCTCCCCTCATGCACGCGTCCATTTACCGCGGCCGCCGCGCCGTGTCTTGCGAAAACGCCCACCTCCGCCTCACCATGACGGTGGAAGGCGGCCACATCGCCGAGATCTTCGACAAGGCCACCGGAGTGAATCCTCTCTGGACTCCTCCCTGGCCTTCCATCGAACCTTCCACTTACTCCCTTGTCGCCCATCCCGAGTACGGCAACGACGCCGAAAGTAAGTTGCTCGCCGGCATCATGGGCCATAACCTCTGCCTGGACCTCTTCGGCCCTCCCTCCGAAGAAGAAGCCTGGGAAGGTATGACCGTTCACGGCGAAGCCTCCGTCGTCCCCTACGAAATCACATCGAGCGACTCCTGCATCGTCGCCCGGGCCGAACTTCCCGTGGCGCGCCTCCGCTTCCAGCGCGCCATCCAGCTCGAAGGCCGCGCCCTTCACTTCACCGAGACGCTCGAAAATCTCTCCGGCGCCGATCATCCCACCGCCTGGACCCAGCACGTCACCCTCGGCCCACCGTTCGTCGAACCGGGACGCACCCGGTTTCGCGCGCCCGTCGCCCGCTCTTACTCGGCCGACTCCGGCGGCGAATTCCCCTGGCCGAATGTCCCAACCTCGAACGGCGCCACGCGCGACATGCGCACCTACAACAGCGCCGAAGTCTCCGCCGGATTCACCACGCACCTCATGCGCGAGTCCCCGGAGGCGTACTTCTTCGCTTTTTCGCCTACTTCGCGGATGTTACTCGGCTACGTCTGGCGCCGCGCGGATTTCCCTTGGCTCGGCGTTTGGGAAGAAAACCACGCCCGCACCCAACCGCCCTGGAACGGCATGACGCTCACCTGGGGCATGGAGTTCGGCGTGTCCCCACTCCCGGAAAGCCGTCGCAAGATGATCTCGCGCAACGGCATGTTCGGATCGCCCGGCTACCGCTGGATCCCGGCGCGCTCCAAGGTCGAGGTGAAGTACACCGCCTTCCTGCAGCCCGCTTCCTCAATCCCCGAGAGTCTTGAGGAAGTCAAGATCGACGTTTCCGCCTGAAATCACCACGCCCACCCGCCGGCACTCCGCCGGCAACTTGCGCATCAGCACCGCCGCGGCTGAAACCGCCCCGCTCGGCTCGGCCAGTATCTTCATCCGCGTCAGCAGAAACACCATCGTCTGCCGGATCTCCACCTCGCTCACCAGCAGAATATCGTCCACCAGCCGCTGCACAATCGGGAACGTAATCGCCCCCGGCGTCGTCGCCATCAGTCCGTCGGCGCTCGTCGCCGGATGCGGTATCGTCACCCGCTTCCCCGCCCGGAACGATAAGTAAGTATCGTTCCCCGCCTCCGGCTCCACCCCGAACACCCGGATCGAAGGCCGCAGCGCCTTCGCCGCCGTCGAACATCCCGCGATCAACCCACCGCCGCCGACGCAGACAACCAACCCATCGAGGTCCGGTACTTCCTCAAGTAACTCCAGCGCCGCCGTTCCCTGCCCTGCAATGATCCACGGATGGTCATAAGGCGGAGCGAGCGTCGCGCCCGTCTCCTCCGCAATCCGCCGCCCGATCGCCTCGCGGTCTTCCTTCGCCCGGTCGTAAGTAACTACCTTCGCCCCATAGCCCCGCGTCGCCTCGATCTTACTCCGCGGCGCATCCGACGGCATCACGATCGTCGCCGAAACCCCGCACGATGCCGCCGCAATCGCCACCGCCTGGGCATGGTTGCCCGAAGAATACGCCACAACGCCCCGCGGCAACACGTCCTTGGGAATAGACCGCAGAAAATTCGTCGCCCCGCGAATCTTGAACGCGCCGCCGCGCTGGAAGTTCTCACACTTGAAGAACACTTCCGCCCCGGCCCGCTCGTTGAACGTCCGCGACCGCATCACCGGCGTCCGGTGCGGAATGCCCCGGATCCGCTCCGCCGCGTCGCGAATCGTCTCGAGCGTCACTTCACTCGAAACCGCCGCGCTCATCCGCCCACTTCCATCTCGACAATCGTATCCACCCTGTCCCGCCGCGCCGCCGGGTTCTCCGCCGTGGCTAGCGCCGCGAGCAACGCCGCCATCTTCCGCATCAGTAACTCGCTTCCTTGTCCACCACGTTTTCGAGCGGCTCGCCCCTCCGGTAATGTTCGAAATTCCGCACGAAAAACGCAACAGATTGATCCAGCCAGTCCACCGTCTGGTCCGCGCAATGCGGGCTAACCAGAACATTTTCCATCGAGTAAAACGGATGCCCCTCCGGCAGTGGCTCCTTCTCGAACACATCCAGCGCCGCGCCCCGCAGATGCCCGCTCTGAAGCGCCCGTATTAGAGCCTTCTCATCAATCACCGTCCCCCGCCCGACGTTGATGACGACCGACCCCTGCTTCATCGCCGCAAACTCGCCGTCGCTCATCATCCCGCGCGTCTCCGGCGTTCCAGGCGCCGCCACCACCACGTAGTCGCATTGCGCCAGCATCTCGTGCATCCGCTCCGTCGGATACACCGCGTCCGCAATTCCATCCCCCGCTCCGGATTTCTCCACTCTCCGCCGCACCGCCAGCACCCTCATCCCGATCGCGTGCGCCAGCCTCGCCGACGCCTGCCCGATCTCTCCGTACCCCACCACGCCCAGCGTCCCCTTGTACGCCTCGCCCGACACGAACTTCTCCCACTTCCCCGCCATCTGGTTGCGCCGCATCGTCGGCGCTTCCTTCGCAAAATACAGCACGCCAAGCAGCGCGAACTCCGCCAGGGATTTCTTATACACTCCCCGGGCGTTCGTCAGCGGCACCGGACTCGCAACGAACTCCGGCGTCAGCAGATGCTCCACGCCGGCCGACAATGTATGCGTCCACTTCACCGCCCGCGCATGCTGCATCGCCAGCTTGAATGGCTCGCCCGAAAACAGCGCGCTCAGGATCACCTCCGCCTCCGGAGCCTTTGCGCGCACGAAATCATCGTCCATCCCGATGTCCACCGTCACGCCCTCGCCTGGCTTTTTCAGCACGGCCAGGTGCGGCGAAGACACATCGCCCAGAACCAAAACGCGAATTGTACTCATGGGAAATTGCGAATGTATCACACGCCGCGCGGCGTCAGTGCTTCGTCTTGTCTTTCGCGTTGCAGATCGCGTCCAGCGGGCATTCCGCGCACTTCGGCTTCCGCGCCACGCACAGTGACCGCCCGTGCAGAATGATCTGGTGCGGGAACGGAATCCACTTCTCCTTCGGCAGCGCCTTCATCAGGTCCTGCTCAATCTTCTTCGGGTCCGTGTTCTTCGTCAGCCCCAGCCTCTGCGCAATCCGCTGCACATGCGTGTCCACCACCACGCCGCTCGCGACTCCATACGCCGTCCCCAGCACCACGTTCGCCGTCTTCCGCGCCGCCCCCGGCACTCGCAGCAACTCCTCCATCGTCCGCGGCACCTTCCCGTGAAACTCCTTCAGAATCGTCTTCGCCGCACCGGTCACGGACTTCGCTTTGTTATTGAAGAACCCCGTCGACCGTATGTCCTCCGCCAACTCCTCCTGGCTCACCGCCGCAAAATCCTTCACCGTCGGATACTTCCGGAACAGCCCCGGCGTCACCATGTTCACCCGCTTGTCCGTGCACTGCGCCGAAAGAATCGTCGCCACCAGCAACTCCCACGGAGACTGATGATCCAGCGCGCACTTCGCGTCCGGATACGTCTCGTCTAAAATCCGCAGGATCTCCCGCACACGCTCGCCTGAGGCCGCCTTTTTTGCCACACTTGATAATATCCCGGTCCGTTATCCCCTCTCGCTGCTCCCGCTTGCCCTGCTCGCCTATGGCGCCGCCGTCGCGGGAAGCTTCCATCTCGACGACGCTTCTCTCTTTGTCAATCCCGACGTAACCTCGCCCGCCGGCATCGTTCATCTCTGGGCCCCGTTTGCCACGCGCCCCCTCACTTACTCCACCTTTTGGCTCACCTACCAACTCGCCGGCGCGAATCCTCTGCCCTACTTAATCGTCGGCCTCGCCCTCCACCTCGCCATCGTCTTGCTCCTGTTCCACACCCTCCGCCGCGCGCTTCCGCTCCACGCCGCGTGGCTCGCCGCCGCGTTCTTTGCCGTGCACCCGATTCAAGCCGAAGCCATCAATTACATCTTCGAACGCGCCACCCTCCTCGCCGCGCTCTTCTGCCTTCTAAGCCTCCGCGCCTGGCTCGACAACGCCCCCTGGGCCGCCGCCGCATGGTTCGTTCCCGCCCTCCTCGCCAAGGAAGAATGCGTGGCCTTCCCCCTCTTCCTCGCGCTTCTCAGCTTCGCGGGCATTGGTCCCAAGCGCGCCTGGACGCAGCTCGCCTCCATGCTCGCCCTCGCCGCCGCCGCCGGACTTCGCGCCATCCTCGCCGCCTCCCGCATCGCAGGCACAAACGTCGGCGCCTCCGCCGCTTATTCGCCGGAAAAATACCTCGCCGCCCAGGGCCCCGTCATCTGGAGATATTTAAGGCTCCTCGTGCTTCCCTTCGGTTTCACTGTCGACCCCGATATCCGCGTCCCCACGCCCTCCCTCGCCGCCGCCGCTTGGCTGGCCCTCGCCGCCGCGGCCTCCGTCGCCCTCCTCGCCGCCCTCCGCGGATGGCAACCCGGCTGGTGGCTGCTCGGCGGCCTCATCCTCCTTCTGCCCTCCTCCAGCATCTTTCCCGCTTCCGACCTCGCCGCCGACCGCCGCATGTACCTCCCGATGATCGCCTTCTCCGCCGCCATCGGCCTCCTCGCCCAACACCTCGACTGGCGCCTCGCCGCCGCCTTCGCCGCCGTCCTCGCCGGCCTCGCCCTCAATCGCACCCTCGTCTGGCAAAGCGAACAAACCCTCTGGCGGGACGCCGTCGCCAAAGCTCCCGCCAAACTTCGCCCCCGCATCCAACTCGCCCGCGCCCTGCCGCCCGCCCAGGCCATCTCTCTCCTCGACGAAACCCACACCCTCTTCCCCAACGACCCGCGAGTGCCCGCCGAACTCGGCCGCATCTACCTCGCCCAAGGCGACGCGCCCCACGCTTTAGCCGCCTTTGGTGAAGCCCTCGCCGAATCCCCCACCGACCCTCTCTCTTTCAACAACCGAGGCGCCGCCCTCGCCGCCCTCGGACAAAACGAAGCCGCCCGCGCCGATTTCAACCACGCCCTCGGGCTCAACCCCTGCGAGTTCAACTCCCTCCTCAACCTCCGCCGCCTCGGCGACCCGCGCCCCGTCCCGCCTGACTGCCGCTTCACGCCGCGCGAACGGCATCAGCTCGAAGGAAATTGACCCCATGCACACCTACCACCTCCGCTGCCGCCTGCTCGCGCCTCTCCCCATCGCCCGCGTCTTCGAAGTCTTCGAGAACCCTTACCACCTCGCGAAAATCACCCCGCCCTGGCTCTCTTTCCGCGTCATTTCCCGCGACAAGGTCGTCGTGCGCCCCGGCGCCGAAATCGAATACCGCATCCGCTGGCTCGGCATCCCGCTCTACTGGAAAACCCGCATCACCGGATACCAGCCGCCCTTCTCCTTCACCGGCGTGCAGGAGCGCGGTCCCTATCCGCTCTGGCGCCACAGCCACACCTTCCAGCCAACCCCCGAAGGCGCCGTCGTCGGCGATCACGTCGAATACGCCCCCCCTTCGGCCCGTTCGGCCGCCTGGCGCATAAACTGGTAGTTGGAGAGCAGTTGCGCCACATCTTTGTTTACCGGCAACAAAAACTAGCTGAAATGTTTGGAGCCGGTTGCCGCACCCTCCTCGCGCCCGAAATCTCGAGTCGCGGCGAATCGCTCCAGGAAGAGGAAGCCACCGATGGCAGCGTCCGCATATGACGCCTTTCTCCTGCTCTCCTTCGGAGGGCCGGAACAACACGACGACGTAATCCCGTTTCTCGAAAACGTCCTCCGCGGCAAAAACGTCCCGCGCGAGCGGATGCTCGAGGTCGCCGAGCACTACTACCACTTCGGCGGCCGCAGCCCCATCAACGATCAGAACCGCGCCCTCCTCGACGCCATCCGCCAGGAGTTCTCAACCCACGGTCTCCACTTGCCTGTCTACTGGGGCAACCGCAACTGGCATCCGCTCCTCGCCGATACCCTCCGCCAGATGCAGCGCGACGGCGTCCGCCACGCCCTCGCCTTCGCCACCTCCGCCTTCAGTTCCTACTCCGGCTGCCGCCAGTACCGCGAAGACATCGAACGAGCCCGCGCCGAAGTCGGCCCCGAGGCGCCGCGGATTTCCAAGCTCCGTGTCTGCTTCAACCACCCGGGCTTCGTCGCTGCCATGATCGACCGCACCCGCGAGGCCCTCGCCACCCTCCCCGCCGGAGGCCCGGCCACACCCGTTCTCTTCACCGCCCACAGCGTCCCCCTCGCCATGGCCCAGGGTCCCAACGCTAACTACGTCCCCCAACTGGAAGAAGCCTGCCGCTTAATCGCCGAAGAACTCAAGCTCACCAACTGGAGCCTCGTCTACCAAAGCCGCAGCGGCCCTCCCGGCCAGCCCTGGCTCGAGCCCGATGTTTCCGACGCCATTCGCAAACTCGCCGCGCAAGGCGCGCACTCGCTCGCCATCGTCCCCATCGGCTTCGTCAGTGACCACATGGAGGTCCTCTACGACCTCGACACCGAAGCCCGCCAACTCTGCGACGACCTCGGCCTCCGCATGGCCCGCGCCGGTACCGCCGGTCTCCATCCGCAATACGTCTCGATGATCCGCCAACTCGTTGCCGAACGCCTCGAAGGAGCCCCGCGCCTGAGCCTCGGCACGCTCGGCCCCTACCCCGACGTCTGCCCGCCGGACTGCTGCCCCGCCCCGCGGCGCCCCGTGCGCCCCGCGCCCGCCAACTCGCGATAAGCCTCGCGCTTCCCTATCCCGCGCGCCTTCGCCGCCTGCTTGATCGCTTCCATCCGCGGCATCCCCGCGGCCTCCCGCCGCGCCACTTCCTCTTCGAGCGTCTCTTCCGTCGCCGCCGCCTGCTCCGCCCATCCAACCAGAATCACGAACTCGCCCTTCACCGAAGGCCGCCCCGCCAGCTCCGCCCGCACCTCGCCCGCCGTCCCCCGCAAAAACTCCTCATGCACCTTCGTCATCTCGCGCGCCACCACAACAGGCCGCTCCCCATACACCGCGCCGGCATCCTCCAGCGCCTCCAGAATCCGGTGCGGAGCCTCGTAGAAAATCAACGTCGCCCGCGCTTCGCGCCATCTCTCCATCTCCCGCCGCCGCTGCGTCGCCTTCGCCGGCAGAAACCCCGCGAACACGAACGCATCCACGCCCAGCCCCGAAGCCGATAACGCCGCCGGCGCGGCCGTTGGCCCCGGCACGGGTGACACACGAATCCCCCGCTCAATCGCCGCGTGCACCAACCGGTAGCCAGGGTCCGCCATCAGCGGCGTCCCCGCATCCGACACCAGCGCCACATTCCCGCCCTGCTCCAGTTCCGCCAGCAGCTCCGGCGCCCGCTCCCGCTCGTTGTGGTCGTGATAGCTCTTGAGCGGCTTCGTGATTCCATACCGCTCTAGCAGCGTCCGCGTGTGCCGCGTATCTTCACACGCAATCACGTCCGCCTCCCGCAGCGTCGCCACCGCGCGATACGTGATGTCCTCCAGGTTCCCGATCGGTGTCGCAACAATAAAAAGCGTTCCGGACATTCACCCTTCCGCCAGCACTTCATCATCTCCCGCCCGCGCCGCGCGAGACAACTCCTACCCAACCCTGGCATACTATAGAGCTTTGACCGAGACTCCCCCATCCGGCCGCGTCGAGCAAGGTTTCTATATCACCCCATTCCCCGGCGGACGCGGCGAAGTGCACATCAGCCTCGAAGTGATCGACCGCATCCTCGCCGAAGTTCTGCGCGGCTTCGGCGCCGTGCCCAAACGCGGCGCCGAGGTCGGTGGCATCCTCCTCGGCGCCCGCGTGGCCACACCGGATCCCACCGCGCGCATCCTCGATTTCGTTCCCACTCCCATCGAATACCGCCGCGGCCCTTCGTTCCTCCTCTCGGAAAAGGACCTCGAAGACTTCGCTCGCACCCTGCGGGAGGCCCGCGCCCACCCGCAATTCAAGCCGGTCGGCTCCTTCCGCAGCCACACCCGCGACACCCCGGGCGTCACCGGAGAAGATCGCGCCTTCTTTGCCCGCTTCTTCCCCGCCGAAGAAGACCTCTTCTTACTCGTCCGTCCCTACGCCACGCGTGTCAGCACCGCGGGATTCATCGCCCGCGCCAAGGGCGAACTCCCCGGTGTGCCCGCATCCGAATTCCCCTTCCGCGGAAGCGCTCTCGATCCATCGTCCACTCCCGGCCGCTTCAACCGCGGCGAAGGCCGCCGCCCGCGCCGCGATCTTCCCCTCCCCGAACCGGCGCCGCCCAAAACCGAACCGCCCCCCGCGAACGAAGAACCCTCCGGCGTCATCCAACGCCCGCGCACCGTATCCGAAGCCGCCGCCCCTCTCAAGCGCCCCGAACCCGAACCTCCCGCGGTATCGCTACCCCCTCTTCCCCGGCGGCCCGTTACCGCCTGGACACCTGAATTCGTCATCGACGCCGGCGACGACGAAACCCGCCACTGGAGCGTCTGGACCTGGCTCGCGCTCTTATTGCTCACCGTCGTCCTGCCCGCCGGATATTTCGTCCACCGCTATATCCCGTTTCCCTGGGTTTCTTCGGCCACCGCTTATCAACTCACAATTACCGCCAAAACACGCGGCTCAAGTATCCAGATCGAATGGGACCGTACTTCGCCGCTCGTTTCCCAGGCCCGTTCGGCAAGCCTCGTCATAGTCGACGGTTCCTCCACCAAGACCGTCGACCTGTCGCCGGACGAACTGCGCTCCGGCAACACCGTTTACCAACCCTCCTCCGGCGAAGTCCGCATCGAACTGCGCCTTCAACTGCCCGGCGACACCACCGTCACCTCCACCGCAACCTGGCGGCGCTAGCCAGCGCTAGCTGCTCACGCCGCCTGCGGCAGAATCACCAGCTTGTCTTCCCGCGGGTCCATCCGCACGATCGTCCCCGGCCGGACCGTCCCCTTCGCCACGCTCGCCGCCAGCGGCTGAATCACGTGCCGGTGAATCGTCCGCTTCAATTCCCGCGCGCCATATTCCTGGCTCGCCCCCTTCTTCAGCAGCCACTTCCGCCCCCGCGGCGTCAGGCTCAGAACAAAGCCCCGGACGCCCAGCCGGTTGTCGATCAGCCGCTGAAACTCCACCAGTAAGTGATCGAGTATCTTCGCCAGGTCGTCGTTCGTCAGCGGCTTGTAAGTCACCACCTTATCAATCCGGTTCACAAACTCCGGACTGAACCGCCGCCTCACCGCCGCGAGCCCAATCTGCTCCAGTCGCTTCGCCGTGCACCGCTGCTCTTCCGTCTCATGCACCACCGCCTCAAACCCGAACGGCGTCCCCATCTGCTTCTGCATCGCCTGCGCCCCCAGGTTACTCGTCAGAAAAATCATCGTCCGCTCGAAGTTCACCGTGTTGTTATCCCCGAGCCGCAACTGAGCCTTGTCCAGAATCCCCAGCAACATCCGAGTCATCGACGGCGCCGCCTTCTCAATCTCATCGAAAAGGATCAACGACAGGTCGCTCCGCTCGCTCGCCACCCCGTTGATCTTCTGCTGCGTCAGCATCGGCTGCGTCTCCCGGTGTCCCAGGTAGCCCGGAGGCGCGCCCACCAGCTTCGCCACCTCGTGCTCCATCTGAAACTCCCCGCAATCCACCTTGATCATGTTCTTCGCGCTGCCATGGATCAGTTCCGCCAGCGCCTCTACCGTCCGCGTCTTCCCCGTCCCCGTAGGACCAAGCAGCAGGAACACCCCCACCGGCCGCCCCTCCGGAGCAAGACCCGCCTTGTGCATCGTCAGATACGGCACAATGCTCGTCACCGCCGCCGGCTGGCCAACCACTTTCCGCGCCAGCGCCTCGGCCAGATCCTCCCCGAAGGGGGGTCGGACATTCCGCCGGTTCGGGTCAATGTCGGTTCTTATGAGCACGTTTCTCCTTCCTGCGAAAAGTTTACCCGGCGCCCTCCGGATTCCCGCGCGGAAAGCCTCGCAAAAAGCCCTCAAAATCCGCTTTTCAGAAATTCGTTATTTGGTTACAAATGAGCAAATTACGTCCGATATCCGGGCGCTCGCCCGGCCATCTCCGTATGGGTTGTGAACGGCTGACATCGCCTCGTACGTCCGCTCGTCTTCGATGAGCCTCGCCGCCTCGTTCACAATCCGCTCGACGTCCGTCCCCACCAGCCTCACCGTCCCCGCCTCCACCGCCTCCGGCCGCTCCGTCTTCTCCCGCAGCACCAGCACCGGCTTGCCCAGCGAAGGCGCCTCCTCCTGAATCCCGCCCGAATCCGTCACAATCAAATACGCCCGCCGCATCAGGTCGACAAACGGCACGTAATCGAGCGGCTCAATCAGCACAATATCCGCCCGCCCCCGCAACCACCGTTCCACCGGATCTCGTACGTTCGGATTCGGATGCACCGGAAACACAATCGTCACGCCTTCGCGCTCCGACAGCCGCAACACCGCCTCGCAGATCCGCTCAAACCCCTCGCCGAAACTCTCCCGCCGGTGCGCGGTCACCAGAATCATCTTCCGCGACCCATCGAGTTCCGGCCATTCCCGCCCCTTCAGCCGCCCGCTCTCCAAACCGTCGCGCACATGCAGCACCGCGTCGATCCCCGTATTCCCAGTCACCGTAATCGCTCCGGGATCCACCCCCTCACGCC
>JAJYCN010000154.1 GCA_021778335.1 Acidobacteriota bacterium
TGTCGGGAAAGAACAGGTGCTTGCAGATTTGTTCGGGGCATCAGGCGGCGACGGCGCGCGGGTGTTTTTGCTTGCCGAGAGCGGACTGGAGGGGCGGAGAGGAGGTTCGCCGATCCGATTCGAGGATGGCGAACCGGACCTGGAACCTCTGTGGAAGGCGCTTGCGGCGAGCGCAACCCCGGAGGGAGGCGACCCCCTGCTCGACAGCGTCGAACGGCAGATGGGCGATCTGGTGTGGCATTTTCACGACGCCCTCGTGGTGTACGACGTTGGCGCAGGGCGGGCAGTGTATGCGAGTCCGGCGTTCGAGAAGATCTGGCAGACCTCGCGGTCGGCGGTGATCGGGAATGGCGAGTTGTGGATCAACACGTTCGTTCCGGAGGAACGCGGGCGGGTGCGGGAAGCGGTCGCGGCGGCGGCGGCAGGCGATACTCAGTTGCTGGAGTGCCGGATTACGAGGCCCGGGGGAGGCGTGGGGTGGATCTCGCTTCGCCTCGTTCCGTGGCGGGAGGGCGGGCTAAAGGTAGGGCGGCTTTCGGCCGTGGCCACCGATATCACGGCGCACAAGGAAGCCGCGGCGGCGCTGTGCGCGGAGAAAGAGCGGCACCGCGAGCACGAGCGAAGGTACCGGCTGTTATTTGAGAACAGCCCGTTGCCGATGTTTCTGTACGACGTCGAGACGCTGGGCTACATCGAAGTGAACGACGCGGCGGTCGCCAAGTACGGCTACTCGAGGGAAGAGTTTCTGCGGATGACGGTGCTGGACATCCGGCCGGAGGAAGAGCGGGAGCGTCTCAAGGAGGCGCTTCGGACTCTCGGCGCGGGCGTGCAGCATTTGGGCGACTGGCGTCACCGGCTGAGGGACGGGCGGCTGATCGACGTCGAGATTCGGACGGAAACGATGGAGGTGGAGGAAGGCCGCAAGGCGGTGCTGGTGGCGGCGATTGACGTCACCGAGCAGCGGCGGACGAAGCGGCGCGAGGAGTGCGAGCGGGAGGTGACGGCGATTCTGGCCGAGGCGGCGACGGTGCCGGAGGCGGCGCCACGCGTGCTGCGCGCCCTGGGAGAGCGGCTGGGCTTCGAGTATGCGGCCGGATGGTTGGCGCCGGTGCGTGGGGACCAGTTCGGCTGCGCGTACTTCTGGGCGAGCGAGGGGTTTCCGGCGGTGGATCCGTATACGGCGTTGTCGCCGTCGGATCGGTTTCTCGAGAAGGCCATTGCGACGCGGGCTCCGGTGTGGGTGACCGATTTCTCGCAGGAGCCGGAGTTCGCCAAGGGGCTGGTGAGGCTGGGTCTGCGGTCGGGAGCGATGCTCCCGGTGTCGGCGGGCGCGAGCGACTGGGCGGCGATGGCGGTGTTCTGCAAGAACTGCCGGCCGCTCGATGAAGGATTGCGGCGGCTGCTGGAGAGCGTTGCGGCGAGGCTGGGACAGTTCATCGAGCGGAAGCGGGCCGAGGACACGCAGCGCAGCCACGATGAGCGGACGCGGCTGATCATGGAAAATGCGCTCGACGCGGTGATTGAGACGGATGCCGCGGGCCGGGTGACGCGTTGGAACGCGCAGGCGGAGCGGATCTTCGGCTGGTCGAAGGAGGAAGTGCTGGGCCGGCCGCTGACGGAGACGATCATTCCGCCGGAGGCGAGGCCACTGCACGAGGCGGGCCTCGCGCGGTTTCCCGAGACGGGTGGCGGACCGATGCTGAACCGGAGGGTGGAGGTAACGGCGCTTCGCCAGGACGGGACGCGGTTTCCGATCGAGCTGTCGATTACCGCAATTCAGACCCGCTCGGAATGGAGCTTCAATGCGTTCGTGCGCGACATCTCGGCGAGGAAAGCGGCGGAGGAGCGGCTTCAAAACCAGAGCGCGCTGCTCAAGGCGATTCTGGGGCACATCGGCGACGGCGTGCTGGTGGCGGACCGCTTCGGAAAGCTTCTGCTGGTGAACGAGGCGGCGGACCGGCTGTGTGGGTTCGCGGTGGAGCGGGAGGTAGGGCAGCGGGCGCGCGCGATGGGACTGTACCACCCGGACCGGCGCACGCCGCTGCGGGACGACGAATTGCCGAGTTGCCGGGCCGCGCGCGGGGAGAGCGTGGACGATATGGAGATTTACGTCTCCAACGGGGCGCATCCGGAGGGAAGATGGCTGCTGTGCAATGCGCGCCCGGTGTCGATCGGCGGGGGCGATCCGGTGGCGGGTGTGGTGGTGATGCGCGACAACACTCTCCGCAAGAACGCCGAAGAGGCGATGCGGACGGCGAAAGAGGCCGCCGAGAGCGCGAACCGGACGAAGAGCGAGTTTCTGGCCAACGTGAGCCACGAGTTGAGGACGCCACTGAACGGCATTCTGGGGATGCTCGAACTGGTGCTTAGTTCGGAGATGACGCCGGAACAGCGCGAGTTTCTGAACCTGGCGCGGACGTCGGCGGAGAATCAGCTTTCGGTGGTGAACGATGTTCTGGACTTCGCCAAAATCGAGTCCGGGCGGTTTGAGATTCACGCGTCGGCATTCGATCTGCGCGAGCAAATGAAGACGGCATTGGGCACGCTCGCGGTGCGGGCGGCGCGGAAGGGAATCGAGTTTTCAAGCGAGGTGGATCCGGATGTCCCCTCGACATTGCTGGGCGACCCGGTGCGTCTGCGCCAGGTGCTTCTCAACCTCGTTGGAAACGCGGTGAAGTTTACGGAAGCGGGTTCGGTGCGCGTTCGCGCGGTGGTGAAGTCGAGTGGGGCCGATTGGGTGGTGCTTGGTTTCTCGGTCCGCGACACCGGCATCGGCATCGCGGCGGACAAACTCAATTTGATTTTCGAGCCATTCGTGCAAGCCGACGGATCCCTGACGCGGCGTCACTCGGGGACGGGCTTGGGGCTGTCGATCGCTGCGGAACTGGTGAAGCGGATGGACGGTGGGATCCGGGTGGAGAGCGACGCCGGGCACGGAAGTTGCTTTGAATTCACGGCGAAGTTCGGCGTGGTGCCAGTTCAGGAGACGGCCAGTCCGGCCGTGCCGGCACGCGCTCATGCGGCGCCGATCTGGACCAGCAAGCCTCTGCGCGTTTTGCTGGCCGAGGACAACCCGGTAAACCAGCGTCTGATTGTGCGACTGCTGGAGGCCGAAGGACACCGCGTGCTGGCGGCTTCGGATGGACAGGTAGCGTTCGAGGCGTATGCCAACGGGACGGCGCCGTTCGACGTGGCGCTGGTGGATCTGCAGATGCCGGGTCTGGACGGATTCGGCCTGACGGCATCGATCCGGCAGCACGAGCGCGTTTTGGGCCGCCGCCTGCCGATCGTGGCGCTTACGGCCCACGCAACCGGCGAATACCGCGAGCGTTGTCTGGCGGCCGGGATGGATGGATATCTGGCGAAGCCCTTTCAGGCGAGGCAACTACTGGAAGCGATCGCCAGTGCGCTGAATCGATTGCCACCGGCAGCCTAGAGCCTCCCAAGGCAGGACCGGGTAATTCCCGTAAAATCAGACCAGCGCCATCCGGACCGATCCGGGAACGAATGCCCGCGTTTCAACCATTCTTCAACTCTTTGCGTCATGTTTATTTGAGAGTCACTTCGATTGTTTTATGGATCGCCGCTTCCGCGGCGGGTGTTTACGGCCAGATCACCGTTTTCTCGGTGACGGACGCGGCCAGTTATGGGCCCAGGGTGGCGCCAGGGTCGCTGGCTACGATTTTCGGGTCGAGTCTGGCGAACTCGACCGCTTCGGCGAGTGGACTTCCCTTGCCTACGACGCTGGGCGGAGCGCGGGTGCTGATCGACGGCGCGGCCGTGCCGCTGCTCTATGCGAGCCCGGCGCAGATCAATTTTCAGGTGCCGCGGGCGCTCGGGGCAGGGACGTCTTCATTGATTGTCAGCTCGTCGTCGGGAGGTTCGAGCACGGCATTCCTCTTCACGGTTACGCCGGAGGCACCGGGGATTTTCCAGGACAGATCGAACAACGCGGCGGCGCAGAGTACCGGTTACCAGGCGATCACGTCGAAGAATCCGGCGGCGGCGGGGTCGACGGTGAGCGTGTATCTGACGGGGATCGGGCCGGTGGACAATCCGGTGGCCGATGGAGCGGCGGCGCCGGCAACTCCACTGGCGCAGGCGACGGCGAAGTATTCCGCCAGCATCGGCGGGGTGAGCGCGAAGGTGAGTTTTCTGGGGCTGTCGCCCGGATTCGCCGGACTGGCGCAGGCCAACCTCGAGGTGCCGTCGACGCTGGCGGCGGGGACGTATCCGCTCACGGTTACCGTCGGAGGACTGGTGAGCGCCTCGGCGCAACTTGCCGTTTCGGGCTCGGGGACTCCGCCCACTTCGGTGCTGTCGCTGACCTCGCGAGCGCCATTCGCCAACGGCCAGACGAGCAGCTTGAATGTGCTCGACACGCTGGCTTACGTCTGCTCACCGCAGCGGATCTCGCTTGTCGACCTAACTTCGTTTTCCTATGTGGGCGAGTTCGGCGATTCGGCGCTGCTCGGCGGGGGAGGGATCTGCGCGTTGAACAACTCGACCGGCTTGCCCATCCTCGTGGACGCGATCCAGATCTCCGGGGTCGCATCTTATCTCGTCTACAGCCTGGCGTCGCCGTTGCAGCCGGTGTTCATGGCCCAGCCGCCGCTCTACAGCAATCCGAGCTCGGGCATTGCGCTGCAGAACGTGACCAGCCTTAGCTTTACCGGGCCGTATTCGGTTTCGACAACGAACTGGTACATGTTCGACAACAAGCTGAATATTACGGCGCAGTACGGCGACCTATTCACCTTTGCGTTCAACAGCCCGACTTATCCGGCGGTTCTTTCGTTCCTGAACCTGACGGCGGGATACCCGGCGAGTTCGGAATCGAGCCCGAAACCGAACGGGCTTGTGGTGCCGCAGAACCAGCTTTACAGCCCGATCGCGGCGTACATCTGCGGGACGACGGCGCTGAACACGACGGCGGGTAACGCTTTGCTTACCGTGGTGGATCTGTCGAACATCTCGCTACCTACGCCGGTAGTGCAGTTAGTAACCAGCTCCGCCGCGGTGTTTACGGGCTTCGGGTATCAGTTCGCGCTGCCCGGCGAACCGAACCTGCTGCTGATCGCGGGGAACACGGCCAACATCCGCAATCCGGGGATTACCGACCCCGCGACCGGGGCGGCGAACTTCGCCTACACCGGTGACCTGACGCTGACGACGGCGTATATGACTAACACGGACACGGCGGCGGATTTCGAAAACATCACGTCGATCGGCACGACGGTAACAAACATCCAGACCAACGGGACTTACTTCCTGCAGGGCCTGGGCGGGCAGTTCTTCGCGCTGGTGACTCAGCCTCCCGCGACGGACCTGAACGGGCCGGCGACGCTCATGATCGTGGACGCGAGGACGCTTTCGAGCCCGGTGGTGTACCCGGTGACGACGGCGTGGGGGCTGAGCAGCATCCTCGTGCTGACCAACGGGACCACCGAGTATCTGCTGGCGCCGACATCGCAGGGGCTGAGCGTCTATACCGTGACGTTGCCGTGAAAGGCCCGGGACTAGGAGGCAGGCTTCGCGCTTGGCCCTCTTTGCTTATCTTTTTGCTCGTGTTTCTCCGGCCCACTCCGGCGGATTGACGGGGTGCATTCCAAGGCGCATAATGTTGGTCGCGTGGCGCGAAAGATGTGTTTGTCGCGCCGGCGACAATATCCCGCCGGAAGCGATTCACATCTCGACGGCGAGTTAATCAGAAGCGCTGCACGTGGAGGTGTGATATGCGTGGCTTGCGCGATTTATTTCCGATCGCATTGCTTCCCGTCTTTTTCCTGACTGCCGCTAAGGTCCAAGGAGATACCGTCGTACCGGCGGGCACCCTGGTTGAGTGTACGGTTTCTGAGCCGGATTTTTCGTCCGGCACGGCGGAAATCGGCGATCCTCTCCTCTGTTATGCCAGCTCGATCGGAGTGTTTGGCCGCTCAGCGATTCCTTACGGTGTTTACCTGGCCGGGCGTCTTGAGGACGACCGGGAGCCGGGACACTTCATAGGAAAAGGGTGGATGGAGTTGAGGTTTGACCGTCTGGTTGCATGGCCAGACACGGTGATTCCAATTTCGGCGAAGGTGGTGAATGTGAAAGGGCTGCGAGTGGGCAAGAAAGGACGGATCCACGGGTCGGGGCATGCGACCCGTGACGCCGTGGAGTGGCTGTTTCCTCCCCTGTGGCCTTGGAAGGTGGCGACGCTGCCCGAGCGCGGCCCCCGGCCCGCTCTGAGACAAGAGACCCGCATGACCGTGAAGCTGATGGAGGATGTGATCGTCCCCGGTGAAACCCCCTCGCGGGCGGCCTTGTCGTCCAGCGGGCTTAAGCCCAACAGCGACCTCCCACGCCAATTGACGGTACCGCGCCGGGTTCTGAATGAGCCTGCGCCCCTGGCGCCAACCACGGTCCGTCTGGCGGCGTTCCGGCAGACTCAGTCTTCGGGAGCGAACGGGCAGGCAACGGCCGCGGCGAGCGATCTGGCGATATTGATCTTGAAGGACGGCACGGTGTACGTGGTGAAAGATTATTGGCTCGACGGCGGCACCGGGCTGCGATTCATCGCGAGCGATGGAGCACCGGGCGAGATTTCGGTGGACGATCTGGATCGCGCCAGGACCGCCGCGGTAAACGAGCAACGTGGGGTCACGTTCGCGATTCGCTGGGACCCTCCACCGACCCCGTTGGGAGTGCCCACCCCCACCTGGACGGCGGCCAGCCGCTAATCGGCGGCCGAGGCGATGAGCCCAGGTCCGATGTTCAGACGGGACATCCCTCTACGGCGGCGACTTACATTGGGAGTCACGGCACTTACTCCGCACAGAGAATAAAGGGAAGCTTCGTCGACGGCGAAGTAACTTCTCTGGTACAGTCTACGCCATAGCAAGATCTCTATGACCCGTCTGCTGATGTGGTTCTTCGCTCCTGCGCTGGCACTGGCCGGCGTGCCTTCGTTGATCGCGATCCGGGGCGCGCATGTCGTTCCGGTGAGCGGTCCCGACATGGCGCAAGCCACGGTGGTTGTGCGCGACGGCGTAATTGAAGCCGTGGGCCCGAACGTGGCGATTCCGCAAGGGGCGTGGGTGATCGACGGCCAGGGGCTGACGGTGTATCCGGGGTTCGTCGATGCGCTCGACGATGCGGGAATCCCGGCGGCGCGGCCCGCTGCTCCGGCAGGGCCGCCGCCCGGGGCGGGCGCTGCTCCCGCGCCGCCGCCTGCGCGCGGGCCGGAGGACCGGCCTGCGACGGAAAGCTGGCTGCGGGCAGCGGATCTGGTACGGCCCGACGGGCCGCATGTACACGAGTTACGCAGCGCGGGGTTCACCACCGCGGTTTCGTTTCCGATGCAGGGCATCGTCGCCGGTCAGGGCGCCGTGATCGACTTAGGCGGCGAACGGGCGGGGGATATGGTGGTAGACACGCCGGCGGCTGAGTACATCACCACGCAGACGCACGGCTTTGGCGGTTATCCCGGATCGCTGATGGGCGTGATCGCCTACATCCGCCAGCTTTATCTGGACGCAGGCTACTACAAGACGGTGCGGACGGCGTACGACCAGCATCAGGCGGGGGCGCCGCGGCCGGCCTACGACCGGGCGATCGAGGGCGTGCTCGAACCGCCGCGCATTCTGCTGCCGGCTGCAAGGCTGGTGGAGATCGACCGCATGATGCGGTTCGGCAAGGAACTGGGCCGGAAGACGGTGCTGTACGGGATGGCGGAAGGATATCGCGCGGGCGATTTGTTGAAAGGCGCGAATGTAGGCGTGCTCGTCAACCTGAAGTGGCCGGAGGCGGAGCGCGACGGCGACCCGAACGCGTACGTGACGCTTCGAACGCTGGAAGTTCGGCGGAATGCGCCGTCAACGGCGGCAGTGCTGCAGAAGGCGGGCGTGCCGTTCGCGTTTTATTCGGGAGGGTTGACGACGCGGACGGCGCTGGTGCGGGCGATGAAGCGGGCGCTCGACGCGGGCTTGAGCCGGGCGGGCGCGGTTCGCGCGATGACGATCGAGCCGGCCGCGATTTATGGCGTGGCGGACAGGCTGGGGACAATCGAGACGGGTAAGATCGCGAACTTGACGGTTACGGACGGGGATTGGTTCGAGGAGAAGACCAAGGTGAAGTTCGTGCTTGTGGACGGGAAGAAATACGAACCGGAGCCTGAGATGCCGCCGCCCGCGGCCAATGGACGCGGACGCGCGCCGGAGGTGGCGAAATGAGAGCGCTGGCAGTGGCGGTGGGGTTGATAGGCTTTGCTGGGCTTTCGGCGCGGGCGGAGACGATGGTGATCCGCAACGCGACGATCCTCACGGTGACGAAGGGCACGATTCAGAAGGGTTCGATTCTGATTCGCGACGGCAAGATCGCGGAAGTGGGCGAGACGGTGGACACGCCGGCGGGCGCGACGGCGATGGATGCGGCGGGACTGTACGTGATGCCGGGCATCATTGACTGCCATTCGCACATCGCGACGGAGGCGGTGAACGAAGGCAGTGTGTCGGTGTCGTCGATGGTGGGGATTCCGGACACGCTGAATCCGGAAGACATCCACATCTACGACGCGCTCGCCGGGGGCGTAACGACGGCGAACATTCTGCACGGCAGCGCGAACGCGATCGGCGGGAAGACGGTGGTGATCAAGATGCGGTGGGGCAAGACCGCGCCGGAGTTGCCGTTTGCAGGGGCGCCGCCGGGGATCAAGTTCGCTCTCGGAGAGAACCCGAAGCGGCAGGGGAATCCGTCGGTTTTTCGCAGCACGAACCTGCGGTATCCGGCGACGCGGATGGGCGTGGCGGATACGATTCGCGAAGCTTTCAACGAAGCCAAGATCTATCAGGCGAAGTGGAACGACTATCGCGCGGCCGTGGCGCGGGGCGAGAAGGCGATTCCGCCGCGGCAGGACCTGAAACTCGATCCGTTGGTGGAAGTGCTCGAAGGGAAGCGGCTGGTGCACGCGCACTGTTACCGGGCCGACGAGATCCTGATGCTGCTGAAGATCGCCGACGATTATGGCTTCAAGATCCGCACGCTGCAGCACGTGCTGGAAGGCTACAAGGTGGCCGGCGAGATCGCGGCGCACGGCACGGGCGCCTCGACGTTCAGCGACTGGTACGGGTACAAGGAAGAGGCCAACGACGCGATTCCGTACAACGCCGCGATCATGGCGCGGAAGGGTGTGCTCGTGAGCCTGAACTCGGATTCCGAACAACTGATGAGGCATCTAAACGACGAAGCGGCGAAGGTGATGAAGTACGGCGGCATGAGCGAAACCGAAGCGCTCTCCATGATTACGATCAATCCGGCGAAGCAACTCGAGATCGACTCGCGCGTGGGCTCGATTGAAGTGGGCAAGGACGCCGACCTGGCGATTTTCGACGGGCATCCGTTGTCGAACTACTCGAAGGTGGTGAAAACGATCATCGATGGGCAGGTGTATTTCGACCGCGCGAATGACCTGGCGCAACGGCCGGCGCGCGAGAAGGAGAAGGAGCGGCTGTTCGAGTTGGATAAGCAGCGCATGAAGGCGGCGCAGAGCGGGCCGCGGCGGACGGGCCCGGAGGTGCGCGAATGAAACGCGCGGCGTTAATTTTGCTTGTGGCTTCGATCGCCGCGTGGGCGGCGGACGATGCGGGATTCGTGATCGAGCACGCGACGATTCATCCGGTGACGGCGCCGGACATCCCGGACGGGAGCGTGCTTGTCAAAGACGGGAAGATTGTCGCGGTGGGCGCGCACGTGAACGCGCGCGGAGCGCGGCGGATCGACGGTAAGGGTCTGCACGTGTATCCGGGGATGATTAACTCGGCGACGGACCTGGGGCTGAGCGAGATCGCCGCGGTGCGCGAAACGAACGACACGAACGAGTTGGGAGAGTTCGACCCGCAATTGCAGGCGCTGGTGGCGGTGAACCCGGCGAGCGAGCACATTCCCGTGACGCGGGTGAACGGCGTCACAAGTGCGATCACGCTGCCGGCGACGGAAACCGGCCCGGAAATGATTGCGGGGCAGGCAGCGCTGATTCATCTGGACGGCTGGACGTGGGAGCAGATGGATATCCAGCCGGACGCGGCGATGGAGATCATATTCCCCACGCTGCGCGCTCCGCGGCGGCCGTTTTTCGCGGCGCCGGGCGCGCCCGCGCCGTTCCGCGAGACTCAGCGGGCCTACGACGAAAAGATCCGGCGGTTGAAGGATTTCTTCGAGCAGGCGCGGCGGTACGAGACGGCGAAGAAAGGGCCCGAGGCGGGACTCGAACGCCACCTGCGATATGAGGCGATGATTCCCGTGCTTGATGGGAAAACGCCGGTGCTGATTGTGGCCCAGAGAGAGCGGGAGATGAAGGCGGCGCTCGCATTCGCGCGGGAAGAGAAGGTCAAAGTTATCCTGGCCGGATGCCAGGAGTTGGGGAAACTGGGTCCCGAGATTAAGACGGCGGGGGCTTCGGTGATTCTTGGGCCGACGCTCGCGATGCCGCTTGAGGAAGATATGCCCTACGACCAGGCGTACGCGCTGCCGAACGAGTTCTACAAGGCCGGCATCCTGTTCGCCTTGGGCACGTTTCCGGGCGAAGTCGAGCACGAGGCGCGCAATCTCCCCTATCAGGCGTCGATGGCGGCGGCGTTCGGCCTGCCGAAGGACGAGGCGCTGCGCGCGGTCACGATCAACGCGGCGAAGATCTGGGGCGTTGCGGACAAGTTGGGCTCGATCGAGACCGGCAAGGTGGCGGACCTGATCCTGACGGACGGGGATCCGCTGGAGACGCGCACGAGCGTGAAGAAGGTGTTCATCGCCGGCAGGGAGGTGGACATGACCACCCGGCAGACCGAGCTTTACGAGCTTTATCGCAAGCGGCCGTAGAATCGGGTCAGTTCACGTCCTGCGGGCAGAGAGGGTCCGAGCCGAAAGGGTCGCCGGTGGCGGCGTAGGCACGGGAGCGGGAACCGCCGCAGAGCGAGCGATAGCGGCACTCGCCGCAGGCGCCCTGAAAGTGCGACGGATCGTGCAGCACTTCGAACAGCGGCGCGGAGCGGTAGACATCGGCGAGCTCGTGGGTCTTGATGTTGCCGGCCGAGAGCGGGAGGAAGCCGGCGGGGCAGATGTCGCCGCGGTGGCTCACGAAGACGATGCCGTGGCCGTCGCGGATGCCGAAGCCGCGTCCAGTGGCGCTGCGGGCGATCTGCTCACCGGTGAACCCTTCGGCGCGCATGCGTTCGACCGCGACGCGGCGGTAGGACGGGGCTTCGGTGGTGGCGACTGTGAACGGTGCTGTGCGCGCGACACCGTGGATCCACTCCATGAGTGCGACGCCTTCTTCGGGAGACAGCGGCTGCAGCACCTTGCCGCGGCCGACGGTGATTAAGAAAAACAGGCTCCAGCGGGAAACCGTTTCGCCGGAGAGGAAGCGGTAGATGGCCGGCAGATCGTCGACGGTTTCCGCCGATACTAGCGTGTTGATCTGCAGCGGCATTTCGAACTCGGCGGCCCAGCGCATGGCGTCGCGGGTGCGGTCGAAGGTGCCGGGGACGCCGCGGATGGCGTCGTGGCGCTCCGGGCAGGAACCGTCGAGGCTCAGGCCCAGGCCGCTGACGCCGTGCTCTTTCAGTTTTTCTACTACGTCGCGCGTGAGAGCGGGCGTCGCGGCCGGCGTGATGGACATCTCGATGCCGAGGCTATGGGCCTCGTCCACCAGGTCGAACAGACGGGCCTTAGCGAGCGGGTCGCCGCCGGTGAGGATGAGGTGGGGCAGGGGATCGCCGAAGCCCTTGATCTCGTGAAGCATACGAACGCCGTCCTCGAAGCTCAACTCCTGCGGATCGGCTTCGGGCATGGCCGAGGCGCGGCAGTGGCGGCAGGCGAGGGCGCAGGCCTGCGTGGTCTCCCAGTAAACGTTCAACGGGGTCAGGGAGTAGTCGCGCGGAGCGTGACCGCGGGCAGCGTGATGGGATTGCGGCTTCACGAGATCGGTAGTCACGTGGTGAGCGAGGCAATTCGGGTTCCGATCCCGGATTCGCGGGAAGTTTTTGATAAGGCGAGAAGAATTCGCCCGATGCCCGATGGCTCGTGTGCGGGCTGCGCCATAACACGCAAATACTAGATGCGCAGACGCAATGTTATTTGCTTAACATTGGCGAGCAACAAGGGGTCTGGACGGGGTGAGGCTCCATCAGTTCGGCGCGGGTGAGGTCGGGGTCGTAGAGGTTGAGCTGCCACTTGCCGTCGCGGCCGATTTTCGGTCCGGAGGGCGGGGTCATGCCGCGGGCGAGAACTTCCTTGTAAGCCGCCTGGATGTCGGGCACGCCGAGCGCGAGGTGGTGCATGACGCCCAGGGATTTGGGCGACGGGTTGTTGACATTGAGCATGTATTCCAGCCAGTCGGTACCGTCGGGGACGCGCATGTCGACCCAATCGGTGCGGGTGTCGGTCATGCCGCCGTGCCAGGTTTCGCGGAAGCCGAGGATGTCGCGGTAGAACTTGTCGGCGGCGGCCTGGTCGCGAACGGTGACGCCGACGTGGATGATGCGATGGGAGATGCGGGTGGCGGGGAGAAACTTGCCGAAGTTGCGGGAGTGGAGCGAGCCCGGCATGTACTGGACGAACTCGACGTTGTGGCCGTCGGGGTCTTTGACCATGAAGCTGAGGTTGCCGTCGAGGCCGGGCTTGAGGGTGGCGGGGACTTTGACGCCGTGCTGGTCGAGGTAGTCGCGGAGTTGCCGGGCGTCGGTGGTTTCGAAGGCGATGTGGGAGAGGCGATCCTCGGTGGGGCTGGAAAGGGTGGGGAAGATCTCGATGTACTGGTGGTCGTTGACCTTGAAGTAGGTCAGCATGAGGCCGCCGGTGGGTTTGTCGAGCGAGAAGGCGTCGGCGAAGCCGAGCACGTGGCCGTAGAACTGTTTGGAGGCGGCGAGGTCGGCGGTTTTCAGGCCGATGTGGGCGACGCCGACGATGGCGGGGCGGTCGGCGGCTAGGCAGGAGGCGGCAAGAAGCGAGGCGGCGGCGATCAGGCGGCGGAACATGTACTCATCGGAGCACCGTGGGCGGAAGGCTGTCAAGACGATCGGAATCGCCGGCGGCGCCGCGATTTGACCTTCAAGCCTCGCGGAACAGGGCGCGGAATCCTTCCTGCTCGAAATGCCGGTCGTTGGTCAGCACGTCGGCGAGCCCCTCCTGCCGCATGGTTTGCATCGAAATGCAGTC
>JAJYCN010000409.1 GCA_021778335.1 Acidobacteriota bacterium
CGGACGCTGCCCGCGACGGAGTTCGTCGGGCGGGAGACGCTGGAAGCGCCGGTGCGGCTGGAGCGCGTGATCGAGCAGGACGGGCGGGTGGAGCTGCTGTTGGATGCGACTCCGTTTTACGCCGAGTCGGGCGGCCAGGTGGGCGACCGAGGCTTGCTGGTGTTTGCTTCGACGGGTGAGCCGGCGGCGGAGGTGGAAGATACGTACAAGCCGGCGCCGGGCGCGATTCTACATAAGGTGAAGCTGCTGGCGCCGCTGAATGGCGGGGAAAAGCTGATTGCGCGCGTGGATGGGCCGCGGCGCGAGGCGATCATGCGGAACCACACGGCGACGCACCTGCTTCATGCGGCGCTGCGGCGGGTGCTGGGCGGCCACGTGAAGCAGGCGGGCAGCGTGGTGGATCCGAACCGGCTGCGGTTTGATTTTACGCATTACGCTCCGGTGCATGTGGATGAGTTGGCGCAGATTGAGCTGCTGGCGAACCGGGAGATTCTAGAAAACGTCGCGGTGCGGACCAGTGTGATGGAACTCGAGGACGCGCTGAAGACCGGGGCGATGGCGCTGTTCGGAGAAAAGTACGGTGAGAAAGTGCGCGTGGTGACGATCGAGGATTTCAGCCGCGAGCTTTGCGGCGGGACGCACGTCGATCAGACGGGCGACATCGGGGTTTGCAAGATCGTCAGTGAGGGTGGGATTTCGGCGGGGGTGCGGCGGATTGAGGCGATCACGGGCGGCGTAGCGCTGGAACGGTTCCAGGAGGCGCTGCAGTCGCTGGGGCGGGTTTCGTCGCTGGTGGGTTCGAGCGGTCATGCGGATCCGGCGCCGCAGATTGAGAAATTGCTCGAGGAGAATAAGGCACTCGAGAAGCAGCTCGAGCAGTTGAAGGCCCGGCTGGCGCAGGCGCGGGCGGGGCAACTGGAGCAGTCGGCGAGGACGTTGAAGGGAGTGAAGGTGCTGGCGGCGGAGGCTCCGGGGATGGACCGGGCGCAGTTGCGGGCGCTGGCGGATTCGCTGCGGGCGAAGTGGAAGACGGCGGTGGTGGTGCTGGCTTCGACCGAGGATGCGAGCGTGTCGATTGTGACGGCGGTGACGAAGGATCTGACGGGGCGCGTGCATGCGGGGAAACTCGCCGGGGCGCTGGCGCAGGCGGTGGGCGGCAAGGGCGGCGGGCGTCCGGACATGGCGGAGGCGGGCGGGAAGGATCCGGCGGCGCTGGCGGGGGCGCTGGATCAGATTTATTCGTCGATCGAGGCGGCGCTTTAGACTTCGGCGGGGACCGTTGTGCGGAGTGGGCGCAGGGAGGCGGCGAGACGTTTTCCGAGGCGGATCATGGGGTCCTCGGCGAGGTGGAACAGGAGGAACGAGGTGAGGGCGGTGCCGCAGGCCCAGAGGAAGTAGCCGAGGAACTCGTGTTGTGGGGTCCAGACGCGATGGAGGGCCCAGAGGACGGGGAGGTGGCAGAGGTAGACTCCGTAGGAGTACTTGGCGATTGCGGCGGTGATGGCGTTGAAGGCGCGGGCGCGGGATTCCTGGAATAGGGGGATGGCGGCGCCTAGCGCTAGGCAGAAGCTTCCCTGAACGAGAATGTCGAGTGAGGGACTTCGCACGAGGTACGAAATCCCCAAGAACCAAGCCAGGAGCGCGAGGGGCCAAATGGGCGCCGGAAGGACCGCACGGCGAGCCGAGCGCACGGCGAAGGCGAAGATGCCCCCGAGGAAGCAGGGGATGTAGGCGAACATGTTGGCGTGGCCGGTGAGGATGAAAACCCCGGTTCCGGCGGCGACGAAGGCTAGCCAGAGGATGAAGATGACGCGGCCCGATTTCGGCTTCAGCGCCAACAAGAACAGGAACGGCAGGACCACGTACATGTCGACCTCGTAGGGAAGGCTCCAGAGAGGGTTGAGCAGTTGCACGCGGCCGATGACGTTCTGAACGAGCAGCAGATTCGCCGCGACGGCGATGGGCGGGAAGGCGTGAAAATGGACGCCGAGTTCGGGTGCGGCGGGTATCTTGAGGAGCAGGGCCGCGATTACGATGAGCACCGAGAGGGGATAGATCCGGAACGCGCGACGGACGTAAAAGGCCAGCGC
Organism: Acidobacteriota bacterium; assembly: GCA_021778335.1. GTDB lineage: Bacteria > Acidobacteriota > Terriglobia > Bryobacterales > Bryobacteraceae > JAJYKC01. The sequence continues at coordinate 2,091 of JAJYCN010000409.1, forward strand.
GCGGCCTTCCGGATTGATTCGTTGGAGTGACCACATCAGAACGAGGCTGGTGTGCACGAAGAAAGCGAGGACACCCGCGTGCCCGACGTTCCCTACCATAGGCAGGCCATGGGTTTCCGGATGCAGAGTCAGGTGCCACGCGTAACCGTGGTCAGCCGCGACCGCCAAGACGGCGAACGCGCGGAGACAATCGAGGTTGGCGGCGTGGGAAGTGGACTCCATCGAGGCGGCGCTAAATCCGTGGGGCTATGTGGGTCAGGATCTCACAGTGGGCGGGGGCATGGCGCGCGGGTGCCCTACGATACACTGAGAGATATTCGGTGCTCCGGTCGGGAGCTTCTCATTCGACATGGCCGTTTCTTATGACGTTGTAATCATCGGCGCTGGGCCGACGGGGCTTGCGTGCGGGATTGAGATCGGGCGGGTGGGGTTGAAGGCGCTGATTCTCGACAAGGGTTGCGTGGTCAACTCGCTGTACAACTATCCGACGAATATGGTGTTTTTCACGACGCCGGAGTTGTTGGAGATCGGCGGGCTGCCGATGACGTCGCTAAACGAGAAGCCGGGGCGGACGGAGGCTCTGAAATACTACCGGCGGAGATCGGA
>JAJYCN010000155.1 GCA_021778335.1 Acidobacteriota bacterium
AGCTGGGCGGCGTGAATTTCGATCTGCTGCGAGTAGACAACACCGCCGCGGGGGGCAATCCCGTGGCGACATTTTCGATCAAGGACAACGCCGGAAACCCGATTCCTCCGCCGTCGATGAGCCATGTGGCCCTGGTTCTGGCGGGACCGTCCGCCGATTATGCGCAAGCGGTCACGGAGGACGCGAGCGGCGCCGTGCAAGACGGAGGGGCGTATATCTATACGTTCAAATACGAGATTCCGAAGAACGCCACGGGAACGTGGACGATCGGGATCGAAGGAACAAAGACCTATACGCTGAATCCCGGCACCGACCTGCAGATGACCCAGAATCAAGGCGGGGTGAATAAGCTCGTGTCGTTTTCGGTGGACGGCGGTGCCGTCCAGCCGAGGCGCACGGTGGTCACGTTGCAGAATTGCAACAGTTGCCACAGCAGCCTGTCGGAGCACGGAGGGAACCGGAACCAGATCGAGATGTGCGTTCTGTGCCACAATCCCAATGCCACGGATAGCTCGGAGAGGCCTGCCTCCAAGAATCCTCCCCAGGCGATTGACTTCCGGACGATGATTCACAAGGTCCACACGGGCAACCAGTTGACTACCGACTACACCGTTTATGGGTATCAAGGGTCAGTGAATAACTTCAACGGGGTAACCTTTCCGGGCGACCGGCGCGATTGCGAGAAGTGCCATGTTGGTGGCTCGGAAGAGCTCCCGCTTGCAGCCAACCTGCTGCCCGTGGTGACGCCGCGCGATTATATTACTCTGACACAGCCGGAGACGGCCGCCTGTCTGGCATGTCATACAGAGAAGAGCGCCGCGGCGCACGCGGTAGTGAACACAGCTACCGGGCTCGGCGAAAGCTGTGCGGTGTGCCATGGGCAAGGGGCCCAGTTCTCTGTGGACCAGGTCCACGCGCGGTAAGTGCACGCTGTCCGGACACGCGCCGCCAATCGCTACCTCCGCGTCCTCGCGCTGACGGTCATCATCGGCGGACGGCAAGGAGGGTGGCGGCGCCTTTGCCCGGCGTACTTGGCGTAGAAGGCCGGCAAGTCCGAGTCGTCGGCTGCATCGCTGGCGAATTCGGCCAGGGGCCGCTCTGAAAGCCAATTCCGGAGGCTGGGGGCGGCCGGAAATCCTGATCTTGCAAGTAGGGCCGAGAAGGCATAACACGAGAAACGCCACGAGGTTTCCGGAGGCATCTCCGGTTTCCGTATACAAGCCGGATTTGCGAGTTCGGAATTCTTGCCTTCGGCGATAGCGGAGGAGACTCCAGCCATCGCGTCGACGGAGGACCGCGTGATAGGATTCCCGTAGTTGGCTGCGATGGCGAGGGTGCCAGAGTTTTTTCTCGTTGGGGCGCCGAAGGCGGGGACGACGGCGCTGTGGCGGCTTCTGGACGCTCATCCGGAGGTGTGGATGAGTCCGGTGAAGGAGCCGAATTACTTCGCGCTGGAGGTTCGGGAGGAGAACTTCGAGGCGGGGCTGCGGCGCCGGATGGAGCGGGAGCGGCGGAGTCTGCGGAAGTATTTGGATGCGCCGGTGTTGGGGAAACGGGCCGGGGGAATTGTCAGGGAGTGGGAGGACTACTTACGGCTGTTTGCCGGAGCGGGCGACAGGAAGGCGGCGGGTGAGGCGAGCGTATGTTACTTGTGGTCGGCCACGGCGGCGGAGCTTATTGCCGAGAAGATACCGCGGGCGAAGATACTTATCCTGCTGCGCGATCCGGCGGAGCGGGCGTTTTCGGAATATCTGCAGGGAGTAAGTAACGGGTCCGTGCGGTGGAGTTTCCGGGAACAGATTGAGCGGAACCTGCGCGAGAAGTCAGGTAAGATTTCGGTTCATTTTCCGTTTCTCGAGCTTGGGTTGTATGCGGGGCAGGTTGGGCGATACCGGGAGCGTTTCGGGAAGAACGTGTGGATCGGATTCTACGATGATTTTCGCGAACGGCCGGCGGAGGTGTTTGCGGAGATCTGCCGGTTCGTGGGAGTCAGCGACGATGTTCCCGCGGATTTCACGCGCCGGCATAACGAGGCGGAGCCTCCGCGGTTCGCCGACGTGGGGTGGATGAAGCGGAGCGGCGTGTGGGATCGGGCGGCGCGGCTTATGCCGCCAAAGGCGCGGCCGGTTGTGCGGAAGGCGTTGACACGGGCGCCGGGGACAGTGCGGATGGGAGCGCGGGACCGGGCGACGCTGGTCGATTTCTACAGGGAGGACATAGGGAAGCTCGAAGAGATGGTGGGGCGGAGTCTTAAAGGATGGCTGCGGGTGGAGTGAGGGACGGGGGAAAGGGTGTGGGTTCAAAAGGGATACAATCTCAATCGAAACTATGAACCGAATACCACGCCGTGGATTTTTGCAGGCCGGGGCTTTTGCCGCCGGTTCGCTGGTGGCCGCCAAGGAGGTGATGCTCGACCCTTCGCCGGTCGGTGGAGGGGCGCCGCAGGCAATGGCGCCGAGCGACCGGGTTCGCTTTGGGATGATTGGCATCGGAATGCAAGGTTCGGGTCTGCTGGGCGCTTCAATCCAACTGCCGGGGGTGGAGTGCGTGGGCGCGGCCGATCTGTACGACGGCCGGCACCTGCTGGCCCGGCAGATTACGGGAAAGTCCGACCTGCCGGTTTCGCGGCGGTACCACGACCTGCTGGAACGGAAGGACATCGACTGCATTGTGGCGGCGGTGCCCGACCACTGGCATAAGCGGGTGGTCGTGGACGCCTGCAACGCGGGCAAGGACATTTATTGCGAGAAGCCGATGTCGCACGCCGCCGAGCAGGGCTTCGAGATGGTGGATGCGGCACAGCGCAACAACCGCATTGTGCAGATCGGGTCGCAGCGGGTGAGTTCGGCGCTATGCGCGCGGGCGCGGGAGATGTACCACAACGGCGCGATCGGCGAGGTGGAGAATATCGAGCTTTCGCTCGGGCGCAACGATCCGACCGGGGCGTGGATTTATCCGCCGCCGTTCGACGCCTCGCCGCAGACGATCGACTGGGAGACGTGGCAGAACGATGCGCCGAAGATTCCGTTCGATAAGTATAAGTTCGCGCGGTGGCGGTGCTTTCGGGAATACGGGACGGGAGTGGGCGGCGACCTGATGGTGCACCTCATCAGCGGGATGATGTTTACGCTTGGTTGGAACGAGGCGCCGCGGTCGGCGCAGGCCCTCGGCGGCATCTTCCGCTGGAAGGACGGGCGGAACATGCCGGACATCCACACGGTGCTGTTCGACTATCACGGCATCCCGGTTTATGTGCGTCTGGGGCTGGGGACCGAGACGCCGGAACTGGCCCGGTTCATGGGTCCGAAGGGACTTCTGGACGCGGGCGAGTTCGAGCTGACTTACTCGCCGCAGGCGGGCGTGGACACGGCGCCGAGTTACTACGCCGGCGGGTTCCCGCGCGAGATGCGCGAGCAGTACGATCGCGAGTGGCACGAGAAGCACGATCCGAAGCTAGGCCACGAGCCGATGACCGAGAGCACGGTCTACCGCGGGCACGACTGGGACGACGTTTCGCCGCACTTGTGGAACTTCTTCCAGGCGGTGAAGTCGCGGAAGCCGGTGACCGAGGATGCGGTGTTCGGCAACCATGCCGCGATCGCGTGCCACATGGCGAACCAGTCTTACTTCCGCAGTAAGCCAGTTTACTGGGACGAAGCTTCGCGGACGATCAAGAGTTAGGCGAGTTTGCGCAAGACCCAGGTGGTCATGGAGCGCTGGTTCTGGACCACGGTGGTTTTGAGCGGATCGAGTAACTGGCCGCGAAGCTCGCGGGTAAGAGCGACTAACATCGCTTCGTCGACAAGATAGCGCTCGGAGCCGTCGGGTAAGAGGAACCGGCGGCCTTCGAGAGGCTTGACCTGCGTTTCGATTCCGATGGTGGAAGCCAGCCGGCAGAAGAAAAGGCCGCCGGGCTTCAGCACGCGCCAGGAACCTTCGAGCATGGCGCGGAAGTGCGCGTCGTCGCGGGCGAAGTGGAGCACGGCGCTCGACAGAACGACGTCGGAGAAGGCGTCCGGGAAGGACGTGGCTTCGATGGGCTCGCGGTGGAGGTTCGAAGCAGGCAGAGCCGGGGCGAGAGAGGCGGCGACGGTGCGGACGGCGTGGATCGCGGCAGGCTCTGAGTCGGCGGCGAAGACTTCGTAGCCCTCGCGCAGGAGGTAGACGAGGTTGCGGCCGGGGCCGCAGCCCATGTCGAGGATGCGCATGCCGGGCGCGATGCGGCCGCGGAGGACTTGATCGAACAGGTAGATGCCGATGGGGCCGAACTGTACCTGGAGCTTGGTCACGGGGAGTCCCTTTGACGATAAGGGACGAATGTTCCCCTTACCGGCGGTTAAGCTGGATCCGGCGGCCGGCGAATCCGGCCATTGTCGACGCCCCGATGAGGATCAGAGAGAAACTTCCCGGCTCGGGAGTAGTTGTCGGAGCCAGGCTGGTGAGCTGCATAACATCGCCGTTACCGCCGAGGGTCGCCAGAAGGAAGACGTCAACGCCGTTGGGCGCCCCAGGAGCGGAATTAAAAAAATTGAAATCGCCGGCGCCGCCGGGGCCCCACGTGTTCCCGCCGCCGATTGGCTGGCCAACGAGTTGCGTCGTCAAGTCCAGTGTTCCGCCGCCGGTATCCCAGTACATGCCCTGGAAATCGCTCAGGGTGAACGTTCCATCCCCTGCGCCTGCGCCCGACACGGTGATTGTGAGGTCCAGCAGGAACGATGGTAGAGCGACAGTGCTGAAATAGCTCCCGGGATTCGGGAGGGTTGCCGTATCCAGTGTGATCAGGCCCGTGGCCGAGGCCGTGTTGCCGCTTGGGGCGCCGGACCACGTAGCCGCGTAGGTAACAGCGCCCGCCTTCGCCTGCTGGGAAGCAACTCCGAGAAACAACGCCAGCGCCGTTGCCACACCGGCTAGCGGGCGATTACGAACTTTCTTTTTCAACTTTTCCTCCGATTAGGCACTACAGTTGGAGAGAGTGTATAACAAGTCGCCGCAACACGGCAACCCCTTTCACTGGTCGGCTTTTGAGCCAACGCAATCCGCTTCACTGCCCCCGGTTCTTCGCCTCGATCCGCTCCGCCGGTGGCTCTGCTGCCCGCTCGATCTTAATACGGCCCCCGAGAAATGCGGTGGCGATGCGCGGGAGACGATCGGCCAACATCAGCGAGGGCCGGGGCAACGAACCGGTCCTGGCGAAATGGACGGATTATCAAGGCGGCGGCCGCCGGCCGATCCGATAGAGAAAGGCTATAACGGCGCGAGGATCTGGACTTCGCCGGGCGCCAGTACGACGGGGAGCGCGGCGGCCGGGCCGGTGGAGACGGCGCCTCCGGCATAGAAGCGGGCGGCGGCAATTTGCTGAACCGTGCCCGTTCCGGAAGTGCCGCGGTTGCTGAAGGCGACGCGCATCTGGCGCGGCGTGGCGTTGAGGTCGCGATCGACGAGGACGGCGCCGGAGAAAGGTTTCGTGGAGGAAGTGTTGGCGGCGACGAGGATTTCGCGATCGACGAGGATGCGGGAGAAGGCGACGATACCGCCGGCGCCGTTCGAGTGGCCGAAGCCGGCGCCGTTGCCGGAGACTTCGCGGAAGTAGAGGCGGCCGTAGGAGAGGGCCGGTTCGTCCTGGCGCAGGGAGGAAAGTGCGCGGATGGCGGCGAACTTGGGGTGGGCGGGATCGAAGGCCGAAGGCTTGCCCCAGAGCGCTTCGCGGGTGGACTCGTTCGAGTTTAGATCGGGCGAGCCGTCGGGGGCGACGGTTCCGGCGAGGCCCTGTTCGGTGCCGTAGTAGACACAGGGAACGCCCTGAAGGGAGAACAGGAGCGCGAGGGCGAGAGTCACTTGTTCGGGCGGCGTGGAGGGGTGCTGGATGCGCTCATGCTGGTCGTGGTTGTCGAGGAAGCTGACAAAGTAGCGGCCGGCCTCGCCGTGGGAGCTGAGGCGGCCGAGTTCGGCGGCCTTGCGGGTTTCGAAGACGGCGCGGAGGGTTTCAACCGGGGCGAAGCCCTTAGCAACGGCGGGGAGTTTGTAGAACAGGGGGAAATCAAGAGCGGCGTCGATGCCGAAGCCCTCGCCGCCGGAGGTGGGGCGGCCGACGAAGCCGGCGATGATCTGTTCGTTGTCGTAGATTTCGCCGAAGGTGAAGAAGTTTTTCTTGCCGGCGCTGAGTCCGAATTCGCGCATGGCGTTGCCGAAGTTGCGGACGGCCCCGGGAAAGACGTATTTCACGGTGTCGATGCGGTAGCCGTCGATGTCATAGCGCGCGATCAGGTATTGGTAGGCGCGGATGAGGATGGACATGACCGGCGCGATGCCGTACTCGGCGCGGAGAGTTTCCTGGCCGGGGACGGTGGAGTCGTATTCGGCGACGAGTTGGCGCATGTCGCCGAAATCGCCGCGGACGAAACCGGAGGCGTCCGGGGCGTCGGTGAGTTTGGAGCCGCGGCGGCGGAAGAAGGCGGGGTTCTGGAGGTCGGCGGGCCAGACAGCGTCGTCGGCGGTGAGCGAGGCGGGAGGGGGCAGTTGGTCGCGCCAGTCCGCGCGGGGAACGCCGAGGCCGTTGAGCCACTCGATGGGTGGTTCGCTGCCCAGGGGCGCGTCCATGACGCCGGGGTCGGAGAACATCGAGACCACGCTGCCGTTGCGGAGATAGTCGAAGATGCGGCCGGCGTGGTTGAGCACGATATCCACGATGATGTAGAGGCCGCGGGCGTGGGCTTCGTCGATCAGTTCGCTGAGTTCGCGCTCGGCGGTGGGGCGCGTGCCGTCACTCGCGAAGCGCTCGTCGACGTTCAAGAAATCCTGCGTCTCGTAGCCGTGGTAGTTGTAATTGAAATCCGGGCGGGAGTTCTTCAGCACGGGGGAAAGCCAGATCGCTTTGACGCCCAACTCCGCGAGATAGGGGAGTTGGGACTGGACGCCGCGGAAGGTGCCGCCGTGGCGGTGGGAGAACGCCTGATTCCAGGCGGGGCCGCGGGGCCCAGCGGAGGGATTGGCGAAGCGGTCGAGCATGAGGAAGTAGATCCAACAGTCGCGCCAATCGCCGGGCGAAGGGAACGGATAGGGGATTTGCACCTGTGTGCCGTTGATGGCGACCCGCTTCGTCTTGCCTTCGGATGCGGCCGCCTGGGCGGCCTGGATAGTCTGGAGCAGGTCCGGACTGGCGATCGTAGCCGGCATGGTGAACCCTCCTTGCCCGACGACGCTCTACGACGACGAGGGTAGCAAAAAGGGGACCGAAGTCAGACGGCGGGTTTTTCGAGCGTGCCGGCGGTGGGGAAACGCGGGGAGCGGACGGAGAAGTATTCGATGAGGCGTTTGCGGTGCTCGGCGGGCGCTTTGGTGTTCCGCTCGGCAAGGTGGTTGGCGAGCGCGCGGAGGCCTTTTCCGAGTTCGGTGTCGGGGGCGACAAAGGTGGCGTCGTGGAGGGCCCTCTGGACGGCCGCGTAGTCGTTGGCGAGGCTGGCGAAGACGGGTTTTCCGAGGATACGTTCCAGCTCCGCCGCGCTTAGGACGAGGCGGCGCGGCGTGCGGTTGAGGATGACCTGGGCGCGTTGGGACAACTGAAATTGTTCGAGATATTTCAATTTCTCGCGCCCCATGTGAAGCGAGGGGGCTTCGGGGGTGGAGACGATGAAGATCCTGTTCGCTTCGGCGAGCAGTTCCATTTCGAGGGCTTCGAGACGGCCGGAAAGGTCGAGGCAGATGGTGTTGTAGTTCCGGCGGGCGAACTCGATGAAGGCGTGTACCTGAAAGGCGTCGTAGACCAAGCCGGGATGGATTCCGCCGGAGGGCAGGACATCGAAGGCGCCGGTGCGGGAAATGAGGTGAGACCAGAGTTGCTCATCGAGTTGGGTGGCGCGGTCGAGCGCTTCCTTGGCGTCGCCGGAGCCGTTGGCCTTGAGAAGGAAGCGGATGAGGCCGCCGGAGGTGTCGAGATCGGCGAGCAGAACGGAGCCGGGATCGTCCTTGGAGATGGCGGCGGCGATGTTGACGGCGACGGTGGTTGAGCCGACGCCTCCTTTAGCGGGGAGGAAGGCGAAGACCTTGCCGGTGGCTTGCGGCGTGTTAGCGGGGCGGGCGTCGAGGCTTTCGCTCAGGCGGAGGAGCGACTCTTCGAGCGCGGCGATCTGGAGGGGAGCCGCGGCGAATTCGCGGATACCGGCGCGCATGCATTGCAGAAGCACGTCCGGCTCCGTGTTTTTACCGAGACCGACGATCTGAGTGCCGGGGGCGGAGCGTTCAATTTCGGCGGTGACGGCGAGGGCTTCGCTTAGCCCCTCGACGCTGAGGAAGACGATTTTCGGGGCATGAGCGCGAAGGATTCGAACCAGATCCAACTGCTCGGGATAGTAATCCAACTCGCGGGCGATTTCGACCAGTGGCGTGCGGGCCAGCTCGTCGCGGCATTGCCGGCGCAGGTTGGAGTCCGGGCAGATGAGAATGGATCGGAACATAGGCGAATCTCCTAGGCTTATATCGGACGAGCGGGGAATTACTTTAGGTGGGACGGCGCGACCGTATGGGCTCGGCCCGGAGGGAGTCGCATGGGTCAAGGATCGCTTCCTTGCGGGCGCGGCTCGGGCTGGGCTAGAGGGTCGAGGTGCAGTTCGGGCAGCGGGTCGCGGCGAGGGCGATGGCGCTGCAGCAGAACGGACAGTCCTTGGTTTTGGCCGACTCGGGCGGGGGCACCGGTTTGGGCAGGATTTTGTTGGCGCCCTTGACGACCAGGAACACGGCGAAGGCGATGATCAGGAAGTTGATAATCTCGTTGAGGAACGTCCCGTAATTCAGTGTTACAACGCCCTTTATTGCCTTGGCCTGGGCCAGAGTTTCGCCGGCCGGGACGTCGCCCTTGAGCACGACGTAGAGGTTGCTGAAGTCGACGCCGCTCAGCAGCATGCCGATCGGCGGCATCAGGATGTCTTTCACGAAAGAGCCGACGATGGCGCCGAAGGCTGCGCCAATGACGATGCCGACGGCGAGATCCAGAACGCTGCCGCGCGCGATGAACGCCTTAAATTCTTTCCACATGCGATGTTAGTCCCTTCCGATTGGTGTGGACTTCTGGTGACAGCGTAATCAATTAAAGCAGGATGGGCGGCGGAAGTAAATATGGTTGAGGCGTCAGGCGGGCGGGAGCGGGTGCGTGGGGATCTGGGCCAAACCGGCCGAGAGAAGCGTGGTGGCGAGTTGGACGAACTCGGCGTCGGAGGCGGTTTCGGGGATAGCGCCTTGTTCGCGAAGAGTGCGGAAGACCTCGCGGGCCGGGCGGCGGCCGTCGAGGAGGCGGAGGGTTTGGTCGAGCCAGGGGGGACAGGCCATTTCGGCGGGAACGGGGTGATGCGTGGTGAGTTTGGCCGTGACCGGGGTCCACTGGCCTGCCTGGAAGGAGTGGTTGACCATCAGCCGGACGTGGGGGCTGACGGTGAGGACCTGATCGAGAAGATTGTTGTCGAATCCTGGCTCGCGGCGCAGAGCCTCCCATCGGACGATCCATTCCAGGACCGGGCCGGTGAGTGTGGGGATGTCGCGGCGCTGGGTGAAGACGGCGCGGCCCGAGGTGCGGCGTTGTAAGACGAGGGTTGAGTAGAGGAACGCTTCGACGCCTGCGGCCTCGGCGGCGAGGAAACCGGCGCGCACATCTTCCGCCGTGGTCAGGGCCAGTTGTTCGGCGGGGGTAAAGCGCCGGCGGACGGCGAGGAAGATGTCGAGATCGTTGCCGGCGGGTCCCAGCAGGGCGCGGAGACGCTGCTCGACGGGTGTGGGGCCCGACTCGGCGAAGGTGGCGGTGAGGTAGCAGTGGCCGCCGGGAGCGAGGGCCGAGGGCAGGCCCTGGATGATGCGGCGGGTGACGCGTTCGCCGTCGGGACCGGCGTCGCGGAAGACATAGGCATCCCGGGCAGCCGGCAGGAATGGGGGGTGGGCGGCGATGCGGTCGAACTGAAGGCCGGAGACGGGGTCGTAGAGATCGCCGGCGGCGGCCTGGAAATGTTCGATCCCGTTGAGCAGTGCGTTCCAGCGGGAGTATTCGACGGCGCGGGGCGCGATGTCGCAGGCCCAGACGGAGCGGGCGTTAGTGGCGGCGAGGAGTCCGGCGACACCGGCGCCGGCGCAGAGATCGAGAAAGCTGCCGCAGGGGGACGTGGGCAGGGAATCGAGGAAGCGGTATGCGTCAGGCGTAATGGCGAGGAAGACGGCATCGGCCAGAGGGAGGCGGCCGCGGCCGGTTTCGGGTTCCCAGTCGCGATCGCTGGCGACGTAGACGCCGTGGACGGGGTAGAGCATGGCGGTGGCCAGGACGTGGCCGGGTTCGGTGGGATGCGGACGAAGCAGGCCAAACTCTTCGAGGAGGGAGAACGCCGCGGGGCCAAGGCGGCGGCTGATGAGGTCCGAAGGGGCGGATTCACGGTCGAGCAGGAGGTGGGTGAGGACGCTCGAAGCCGAGCCAAGGGGTTCGGGGTCGCGTCCTTCGCCGACGGCGCGGAGTTCCGAGAGACGGGCGATGCCGAGGCGGGAACAGAGGGCGGGCTCGGTGTAGCCGGCCGATTGCAAGGCGTCGCGAAGGGCGGAGAAGCGGGCAGGGTCCTGGAAGCGAAGCGGGAAGGACGGCACGGAGATAGTGTGGCATGAAGGCGCTCCGGAGGGGCGTAATAGAATGGGCGTGTCGATGGAGCATGCAACCGTGTACGTACTGGCGGTGGTGTTCGTGGCGTCGTTGATCCGGTCCTCGTTCGGCTTCGGCGAGGCGCTGTTTGCGGTGCCGCTGCTGGCGCTGCGCCTGCCGCTGGGGATTGCGGCGCCGGTGGCGGTGTTGCTTTCGATTACCATTGCCGGTTTTGTGGTGGCGCAGGATTGGCGCAAGATCCACGTGCGGAGCATGGGTTGGCTGATGTTTGCGACGCTGTTCGGTATTCCGTTGGGACTCGAGTTGCTGGCGAGCAGTCATCAGACAGCGGCGCGCGTGGCGCTGGGGCTGCTGATTGTTGCCTTCGCGGTGTATGCGCTGTTGGGGCGGAAGCCGCCGGAGTTGCGGCGCGACCATCTGGGGTGGCTGATGGGCTGCGGACTACTGGCGGGGGTGCTGGGCGGGGCGTACGGGATGAACGGTCCGCCGCTGGTGATTTACGGGGCGATGCGGCGGTGGACGGCGCAGCATTTCCGCGCGACGCTGCAGGGTTATTTTTTGCCGGCGAGCCTGCTCGGGATGGCGGGCTATTGGGCGAAGGGGTTATGGGCGCCGGCGGTGACGCACTATTACTTGATCTCGCTGCCGGCGGTGGCGCCGGCCATTCTGCTGGGGCGGGTGCTGAATCATCGGCTGGAGGGCGCGGGGTTTCTGCGGTACGTGTACGCCGGGCTGGCTTGCGTGGGCGGGGTGCTGGTGGTGCAGGCTTTGCGGGGGTGAGGAAGGGGGCGGCCTCGACCAGGACCGGCTGGCTGCTGAAACCGTTTGAGGACCTGAATGTATGGCGGCGGGGCGAGGAACGGGAGCCGCATAAGCCGCTCCTCATTCTCTGCGCGCTGGGCCAGTTGCAAGCCGGCGAGGACCGGTTGATCGGATTCGATAGCATTGCGGCGGCGACCGGCATCGATCTTGAATCCACGGCCAGAGCCGACCGGGGCAACGGCGAGTTCCGTGCGACCCTCGTGTCGGCCTGGGATCATCGGTGCGCGTTCGGCGGATATGGCGTGCGGCTGGACAACTCGGACTTGGGATTGGAAGCTCACATCCGCTGGCGCCAGTACGGCGGGCCGGACACGGCGGATTACGGCCTGGCGTGCTGAAGCATCCACCATCAGGCGTTTGACCAAGGGGCGGTGACCGTTTCCGAGGACCTTTGGATTCTGGTGTTGGTGAGGGTTCACGGCAATATTGGATTGGAGAATCTGTTCCTGGCTCTCCACGGCGCCAGCCCTCGCACGCCGGGGCTGAAGGGGCCATCCCGCGCGGGGAGTTCCTGGCCTGGCATCGAAAGCAGGTGTTTCGGGGGAGGCTCGGGATTTGGGTTAGAGGTAAGTTGCGGTAACGTAGAAGCCAGTTCATCCTCGGACTTGCCCAAAGAAAGGAAACGTCGAAATTGCTAATTGCCTCGACGGCTGAACTTGTAAGGACCGCGTGCGAAGAATTTGACCGTGAGAATCAGGATGTGGAGCGGGCGCTTGCGGAATTATTTCATCACTATCCGGAAAACCGCGATTTTTCCCACGTCCTCCTCAAGGCGGTGGCGCTGAACTCGCTGTATTCTACACAGATCCCGATGTACACCAAGACGCGTTCCAACATACTGGACGTTGCGAGCCATATTCATCAGATGGGCGAGCGCGTGGACTCCGCCTTAGCCGCCGGTTCGCCGGAAATCGTAGATGCTATTGCCGATGTTAGGGTTTTGGGCAAGAAGAACCGCCACTACTTCTCGTTTGCGGCGAAATACTGCAGCTGGCACAAGCCGGAGTCCTACCCGATATTCGACTCTCGCGTGGATTGGTACGTCTGGCAACTTAGACACCACCCGAGCTTTGCGGAGTTTTTCTATACAGGCGAGGAGCATTGGCGATACTCGGAATTCCGTCGGCTTATCACCGTTCTTCGCGACGCTTATGGCCTTTCTTCCGTCAGCTTCAAGGCCATCGACAAATTTTTGTGGAAATACGGCAAGAAGGAGGCCGATTCTGAGGCTTGACACTCGACCAGAGAGGCGCTACACGCCCGGCCCGACCGGGTCGAGACGAGCTAACGCGCGCCGGAACAGCCGACGGGCATGGCATAATCGGATCGAAGCGGAGGGTGGCTTCCCATGAGCGTGAGGTTGGAACTTAAACCAGAAGTGGAAGCGCTGTTAGCCGAGCAAGCGAAGGCGAAAGGTCTTGCGCTCGACGTGTACCTTCAGACCCTGGTTGAGGACCTCGTTCACTCGCATGCGGCCCCGGAGCATGACTTT
>JAJYCN010000410.1 GCA_021778335.1 Acidobacteriota bacterium
AGAATCGACACAAGACGAGAGCGATGCCCAAGGCGAAGACGCACCGGCACTTCGCGGTATGGCTCGACCCGGAGCACACCGGGCAGTTGGGCGAGTTCGTGCCGGATCCGCGACGGCCGGGACTCCTGGAAAACTACGGTGACATCCTCGCGTTGGACTTGGTAAAACTGCACCCGAACCAGATGGTTCACTGCGTCGATGGCGTACCGGCCCGAAACCACACTCGCGACGGCGAGAGCGACGGCCAGCGCGGAGAAGAAGGCGCGCCAGCGGCGGCGGGCGAGGTCGCGGACGATCATCCGCGAAGCCGGGCCGAGCACGGCGCGGAGCCCCAGGCGCTCAATGATGCCGGCGTGGGAGGTCGCTGGCGGCTCCGGGCGCATCGCTTCGGCGGGGGGCAGGGAAGCCGCGCCCCGGACGGCCGCGATGGCGCCTAAGCAGGCCGACGCAGCAGCGATCGTGGCGGCGGTGAGAATCAGCGCGGCGTCTATCTGGAGCGGAAGCGCGGGGAAGTGAAAGTACCGTTCGTAAATGTTCATCATGCCGGAGCCGAGCCACAGCCCGGACGCGACACCGGCGAGTGATCCGAGTAATACGGCGACGAGGGAGAGTTCCAGATAGTGAATGGCGATTTCCAGGTGCGTGTAGCCGAAAGCTTTCAGCACGGCGATCTGGCCGCGCTGCGTGGCGACAAGCCGGGATAGCAGAACATTGAGAAGGAACGCGACGATCAAAAGAAATACCGTGGGCAGGATGATGCCGTAAGCACGCAGCTCGCCTAACTCGTCGGTGAGGAAACGGAACGAGATCTGATCCGCGCGGCCGTAGGCTCCCAGGCTGCCGTAGCGGTCGAGTAAGTGGTCCAGCCGCGAGATGACTTCAGCCTCCCGCGCGCCATGGCTGAGCGACAGGGCGACGTCGTTGAAGGCGTCCTTCATGTTGAACGCCGGGCCGAGAACGTCGCGGCTCATCCACAGCACGCCGAAGCGGCGGTTGTCGGGGAATACCTCGGAGGGGCGGATTTCGTAGATGTATTCGGGCGAAAGGCCGATGCCGACGATGCGCAGCCTCTCCCACCGGCCGTTCAGCACGGCTTCGATCGAATCGCCTACCGACAGTTGGTTCGCCGCCGCGAACGCCTCGCTCGCGATGACTTCTCCGCGCTGGCCCGGTTCTATGTAGCGGCCCTGGCGAAGGAATAGATCGTTCAGCATCGGCGCGCGGCGCTCCGGAATGGAAACCAACCGGCCCGTAGCTGGTTCGTCGAGCCCGGGCACGTCGAGCGTGACATCCATCACGATCCGGGTCTGCACTGCGGCGACGCCGGGGATTTCACCAATGGCCGCCGCCACCGGATCCGGCGCGCGTTTGACGTGGCTGAACACGTCGGCGAAGCGGTACCGGGAGTAGTAACTAGACTGCGCCAGTTCGAGGGACTGGTACGAAGAACGCATGGTCACGTAAGTGGAGATGCCGCAGGCCAGCACAATCGTGATGGCCAGTGGCTGGCCGCGGAGGTGGACTAAGTCGCGAAATAGCTTGGCGTGGAGGGCGCTCATTTGAGTTACCAGGCGAGCTGCGCCGCGGACAGGCGCGTGCGGTTGCGTTCAATCGCCGCGATCTCTCCGCTGCTGACCCGCACCACGCGCCCCGCCATGCCGGCGATTGCAGCGTTGTGGGTAATGATGACCACAATCGTGCCGAGTTCCCGATTGACGTGATTGAGGGCCTCCAGGACGAGTTTTCCGGTTGCGTAGTCAAGCGCGCCCGTCGGCTCGTCGCAAAGCAGGACCTCCGGACGCTTGGCCACCGCCCGGGCGATCGCGACGCGCTGCTGCTCGCCTCCCGACAGTTGCGCCGGGAAGTGCTGCAGGCGGTCACCAAGCCCCACCAGGCGCAGAGCCTCGGCGGGGTCCATCGGATCTTCGGCGATCTCGGTCACCAGGGCTACGTTTTCGAGGGCGGTGAGACTGGGGATCAGGTTATAAAACTGAAATACGAAGCCGGCATGTTCGCGGCGGAACCGGGTGAGTGCGGCGTCCCCCGCCGCCGTAAGGTTGTTGTCGCGATAGTGAACCTCGCCACTGGTTGGGACATCAAGCCCGCCGAGGATGTTCAGAAGCGTGGACTTACCGCTGCCAGACGGTCCGAGGATTACGATAAACTCGCCCGCGTAGAGGTCGAGATCGACACCGCGGAGAGCGTGAACTTCCACCTCGCCCATGTGGTACACCTTCGTCACCCCGCGGATACGAAACAGCGCCTCAGTCGCGGTTTCCGGCCTCCTTTGGACGGCCACACCCATATCAAAGCGCCCCGCTTGGAGATGGGCAATCCTGCGGCCAATCCGTAACTTATGAGGTTCGGCCACAGCCGTGCACTGAAAAAAGTTGGCACGGGATGTGGGAGAGGCGGAAATGTGTGTTCGGCCGGGATGCGGCGGAAGGCCGGCCATAAGGAGGCCGACGGCATGATTTCGATTGCAAAGATTCTGGTACCGATCGATTTTTCGCCACGCTGCGCATGGGCCGCGCGGTACGGCTCGAAACTGGCGCACTTGTTCCGGGCTGAGCTGTTATGCCTTCATGTGGGGGATCCATCTCAGCTCGAGCGGTTGAAGGCATTCGTCGGGCCCGAAGTTCCGGGTGTGCGGCGAGCCTCCGTGGTTCTCGAAGGAGA
>JAJYCN010000156.1 GCA_021778335.1 Acidobacteriota bacterium
CGCGAAGAAGTACGGATTGAAGCTGAGATCGCCGCCCCGAGCCGTGTCCGGCATATACACGTACGCCACGCGCCCGTTGGTTAGCTTATCCGCCAGCCGCCGGTTATCTTCGATCCATGCGCGATTCCGAAGCCGTGCCTCGCTCGGGACCGGGACTACAGTCACTTCCCGCGAATTCGCGCCCGATGCATCCGGCCCCACCCGCAGCACCGTTTCCTTCCCCGCCGTTGCCTCGAAGTAACTATAAATGTTCTCCGCCGCCGTTAAATCCCGGCCGTTCACCGCCAGCAGATACTCGCCCGCCGTCACATGGACGCCGGGCTGCGTCAGCGGAGCTTTCAAATCCGGGTTCCAGTTTTCCCCGTCGTAAACCCTGTCGAAGCGGTAGCGGTTGTTCTCGATTTTGTAATCCGCCCCGAGCATGCCCACCGGAACCCGCTTCACGTCGGGCGTGTCGCCCCCGGCGATGAACATATGTCCTACCGTCATCTCGCCCAGCATCTCGGTGAACAGGTAGTTCAAGTCCTGCCGCGAAGCCACCGCATCCAGATACGGCTCATATAGCTTCGACGTAGCCGCCGCGTCCAGCCCGTGCAGGTTCGGATCGTAGAAGAATTGCTGCTCGTTCCGCCAAACTTCGTGATACATCTCGCGCCATTCGGCTCGCGGATCTACCTTAACCTCTATATCCTGCGTCTTCAGCGGCTCGCCAGGCGGACCCGCCGGAGGCGCCGCGCCGGGATGCTCGGGAATCGGCTTGGCTTCCACCAGGAACCACTGCTCTCCCTTCTGATAAAGCAGTTTCTTCCCGTCCTCGCTTACCGTGAAACTCCGCACGCCGGTCACAGGGACATCTCCCTTCCGCTTCGACACGTCAAAGCGATGCACCGTGAACGCAGGTGGGCCTTCGCGCATTCCAGCGGGTGCTTCGACAAAGTAAATCTCATCCGCGTTGCCTGGCAACAAGTCGACATACCGCCGCGCGTCCACCGGCAGCGCCAGAACCCTCTGTCCGATCCCGTCGAGATCGATCCGCGTGTCCTTTACCTCGCTCTTCTCCGCGTCCTTCCCGTTCTTCGTCTCGGGCTTCTTTTCCTCCTTCGGCTTCTCCTCGTCGCTCTCCGGCTTCAGCGGCGAAGCTTCGTCCTTGGAAAGCACCACCACATACAGACTTCGCGTCACCGGCGCCGCCTCGCTGTGGATATCGGGCTGCATCGACATGCCGGAATCCGTGCTCGCCATGAAGTACAGATATTTCCCGTTCTTGTCGAACACCGGATTCGTCGCCTGGCTCATCCCATCGGTAATCTGCGTCGACCTGGCATCGGCCAGCGAATATAAGTGGATCGCGCTCATGTAGCTCGGGAGCTGCTTCGAGTACGCCAGCCACTTACTATCCGGAGACCACGAAGGAACCATGTTCCCATCCCGGTAATAGTCCGTATCCACATGAGCCGGAGTCTTGTTGTCCAGCGCCATGTACCACAGGCCCAGATGGTTGTCGACATACGCGATCTTCTTACCATCCGGCGACCAGCGGATCGAATCGTAATACGCCGCCTTGCCCGGAACGATCTTCGTCACTGCTCCCAAGCCGTTCTGCGGTTCGATGTGAATCGCCCACTCGCCCGACTCATCCGAGAAGTAAGCCACGTTCTGCCCATCCGGCGACCACTGCGGCCCTCGTTCATGCACCGCGACCGTGTTCGTCAGATTCCGCGGATCGCCCTTCTCACCCGGCACGGTGAGAATGTCCCCGCGAGCTGCAAACGCCGCCCGCGCCCCAGTCGGCGAAAGCGTCGCGTCCTGTAACTTGGTCGCCACTTTTTCAAAGTGCGGCCGCGCCTCGGGAAAATCCCCGCTCAGCTCGATGTGGACATCGCTCGTCTTGCCCTTCTTCAAGTCATACAAATGCAACGAGCCGAACTGCTCATATACGATCGCGCCCGGCCCTGCGCTCGCCGACTTGAAGTCGAATCCGTAGTTCTCCACCACCTGCCGCACGCTCCTTGTTTTGGTCGCGTAAAGATACAATGTCACCGGGCCCTTGCGGTCCGAAAGAAAGTAAATGTCATCACCGATCCACATCGGGTTGAAGTCGTTGGAGTTCACCCGCGGAATCGGCGTGACACTTGAATCTTCGAGTTTCGCGATCCAGATCTTCTTCGTCTGTCCGCCGTGATATCGTTTCCACGCCGCCTCCCACTGAAACAGCGGCACGTAAGCCAGGCTGCGCCCGTCCGGCGAGTAACTTCCCTCCTCTGCTATCGGCAGGGGTAACTCCACCGGAAACCCGCCGGTAGCCGGCATCGTGAACAACCGGTCCCCATCGGCCGGGTTATTCCGTGGCGACCGGAACAGGATGTTCTTGCCGTCCACTGTCCAGCCCACCGCCGCGTCGGCGCCCGGATGCCACGTCAGCCGCTTCGGCACGCCACCGGCCGCCGGCATGACATACACGTCCACATTGCCGTCGTATTCGCCCGTAAACGCGATCGTGTTCCCATCAGGCGAGAACACGGGATCCGTCTCGACACCTACGGCTGTCGTAAGCCGTTCCGCCTTTCCTCCCCCGCGCGGCACGCTCCACAAATCCCCCGCATAGGAAAACACAATCTGCGTCGCGTTAAGCGCCGGCCGCTGCGGCAGCAGCAGCTTATCCTCCCCGCGCAGCCAAGCCGCGCAAACACACATCATCACCAAGCCGGCGAATCGTCGCATAGGGGCCTCCAAATGTGTATGAGTATAGCTCTCAGCGATCGCGTTTCCCAGAGATCGCCGCCTTGTAACTCTCGTTAAGCTTCTTCGTGATGGCCTTCATGTCCCGGTGTTCCACCACTTCTGCCCGGGCCCTGGCAGCGAGCGCCCGCGCCTTGTCTGGGTCTTCCAGTAACTCCACCACGTGCCGGGCGAAACTTTCGGCGTCCGCCGCCAGCGCGCAGAGTTGGCCGTCCCGGTCCGCCAGGCCCTCTGCGCCCAGCGGCGTCGATACCACCGGAATCCCCGCCGCGAAAGCTTCAAGTAACTTCACCCGCATCCCCGACCCGCGCAGAATCGGGCACACGAACAAGGCATAGCGCGCAAGCGGCTCGCGCACATCCTCCACAAATCCGCGCAACTCAATCGCTTCACCTGGCGGCAGAGCGTGGCGCGGCGGCGGCTCCGCGCCCACAATCACCAGCCTTGCTCCCGGCCGCCTGGCCAGAATCCTCGGCAGCACTTCTTGCGCGAACCAGCGCAGCCCCTCCTGGTTCGGCACGTGCCGGAAGCTGCCGAGGAACAGCATCGTGTCGGACTCCCGGCCAACGTCCGTGTAGGAATAACTCCCGGTGTCGATCCCGGCGCGGAGCCCGTCGTCGATCCGATCCCGTAACCCGGGCCGGAAGCCGAGTAAGTACTTCGCGTTCGCCGCGCTGCACACCTGCACACGGTCCATCCGCGTAAGCATCCGCAACTCATACCGCAGCGCGCGCAGATACTCGTAAAACGCCGCCGCCCGCGCGGCGATTCCGCCGATCTGGCTCAATCCACGGCCCACCGACTGGAAGTAAACGTCGTGTTCAAACAAAATACAGGGTATTTGTTTGAACTCACAGGCATACTGCGCCAGATGAGTATATTCGAGCTGCACCACGTCGATCCGTTCGCTGAAGATCTTGCGGTGCATCCGCCAGGCGACGTCCCGGTTTCGAAACTCGCGCACCGCGTGCGGCAAGAGCGGCCCCACTTCATACCGCCCCGGCGCGCGACGCACGATAAACTCGGCCGACCGCACCCCGGAGGCCAAATCCGCATGTGGCGCCCGCTCCCGTTCGTGGTCGAGCATAACCAACAAATGCACGTCGGCCAGCTTCGCCAGTTCCCGCACCGTCTGGTACATGAAGACTCCGCCGCCATGCGTTGGCGGTGCGATCCGGTACGGCGAAAAAAACAATACCTTCGGCCGGTCCACCTTCGCGGGCAGTGTTTCGAACCGGTCCCGGAAATAGCCGCCCAGCGGCCGCCGGAACGCCTCCGTGTCGCTCACGGCTGCCAGGCCCCGCGCCCGCATCCGCGAACGCATCGCCTCCGGCGCCTGCCCCAGAGCCCGCATCAGCGCCCGCATATCGGCCCGCGCGAACGCCGCTCCCGACCACGCCCCCCACACCGCCCCCGCCGCCGCGTAGAAGAAGTGTTCGGCCAGCTTTCTCCACTCGTGAATGTTCTTCCACGCGAACAGCAGGTAGTTCTTCTTCAGAACCGCGCGGATCTCGTCCTCGCGAAACTTCTTCCCGATCGTGCCTCGGTGCTCGTGATACACCACACTGCGCGGCTCATACAGCACCTTCCACCCGCGTTTCCAGGCCATATAGCCGAGGTCCGTATCTTCCAGGTAAAACGGCCGCAATAGCTCATCGAATCCGCCGATTTCGAGGAACTTGTCGCGGTGGAACGCGCACGATCCGCCGCCGCCGTAAAAGCAAGGATATGGCTCCTTCAGTTCCTCGTCGATGTGATGGGTCACTCGCAACCCGCCGTTCTCCCACCAGCCCTCGGTGAGACCGGTCTCCTCTCGCCGCTTCGCCGGATCGCTAAAAAATATCTGGCACGAAACCGCGAACACGCGCTCGTCGGCGAAGCCCTCCACCAGCGGCGCCAGAAAATCCGGCTCCACGCGCATGTCCGAGTTCAGCAGCACCACGATCTCATTGCGCGCCGCCTTCACGCCCGTATTCGACCCTCCGCCGAAGCCGAGGTTCTTCTCGAGCGCGATCAGCCTCACGGCGGGAAACCGCTCGCGCACGAACTCCGCGCTGCCGTCAGCCGACCCATTGTCGACCACGATCACTTCATGCGCCGCATCCACGCCGGCCGCGGCGACCACCGTCGGCAAATACTTTTCGAGCAGGTCCCGCCCATTCCAGTTCGGAATCACGATGCTCGCGCCGCGCCCTTCGGGCCGCGTGTCCGGCTTGAGCTTCGGCCGCTTCTTGAGCCAGAACGCCGCATCCGCGAGAGCAAGCACAAGCGCTCCGGCCAGGGCGGCCGGCGGCGCGGCGGCCGTGATCAACAGGGCGCGCAGGATGGTCCCAACGATGGCGAGCGTCTTCTTCAATGCGTCCTCAGAGCTGCGTCAGGTCGGGACCCACGCGCAGCCGCCGGCCGGCTCTCACCCACCGCGACTGCTGCACCATCGCAATCACCGCGTCCAGATGCTCCCTCTGCTTCTGTTCGCTCTGCGCCCACCTGGTCCGTTCCTCGATCGTCGCGTTCGCCTCGTCGAGCAGCGCCTGATAGCTGCGGTGCAAGTCCGCCATTTCGGCCATCAGCCGCCGCTCGGTTTCGCGCGCCCAGTTCGTCTTCTGTTTCAGATCCGCCTCAATCGCGGCGATCTTCGCGTCATATCCCGCGGCCATCTCCTCGGTCTCGCGCTCGCGGCGCTCGATCTTTTCCCTCGCTTCCTTCAGCTCTGCATCGAGCCGCTCCGCCCACCGGTTCCGTTCCGCGATCTCGGTTTCCAGGCGCGCGATGTTCTCCGCCGCGCTCTTCTGCGCCTCGGTCAGCCGCGTTTCGAGCGCCTGCAATTGATGGTCGCGCTCCCGCAGCAGATTTGCCGCGCGGGGCACGAAAACAAACGGAGCCGGCGCGGGCTTCTCTTCCCGCGAGCACAGCGCGACGAAGAAATGCGTCTCCTCGAGTTTGCTCTCTCTAGTCTCGATTCTTCCGCGCGCCTCGGTTCCGCCGTCTTCACATCGCGAAAACAAAAATGCCTCGGAATGGTTTTGCGCAATAAGCCGTACGTGAGAGAACCGTTCTTCGAGCGCCGCCCGGAATTCCGCCGCGTCGAACTCGCGCGCGTGGAACGGATTCGGGCCCGCCGCGGCCCGCGTCTCGGCGTAGTAGTCGCGGTTTGGCGTCGAAACGACGAACACTCCGCCCGGCGCCAACACTCGCGCGGCCTCCTCGAGCATCCGGCGGTATTCCGAAAGATGTTCGATCACTTCGAACGCCACAACCAGTTCGAATCGCGCGGAAGCGAACGGCAGCGCCAGGCAGGAGGCGGCCGCGAACCGCAGGTTGGGCCGGGCGTAATGGCCCCGCGCGTAGCCGATCGCGTCCGTGGCGAGGTCCACGCCCGCCGCGCTCCGCGAACCCGCCGCCAGAATCGCGGTCCCGTATCCGGCGCCGCAGCCGATGTCGAGCGCGTCGCCGCTCACGCCGAGCGAAGCCGCGAACGCGTACCGCGAGACGTGCTCGCTCCACAGATCGTCTTCCACGCGGCCCGGAATCACCCGCTCGCCGGTAAACTCCGTTTCAGCCAAGCGCCGGCTCCGGCGCAAGCGGCGCGGGCGACAACCGCTGATTCACCGCGACGCGGCAGGGAAGATGCAGATACCCGTAAATCGCCTCGGCGCCGCGCATCATTTCAAGCACGATCGCGTTGTCGATCCAGTCGCACATCGTGTAGCGCTCCAGCGGCCCGTCCGCCACGGCGGGCGAGAACGAGAAAGAAGAAGGATAAAGCGCCGGCAGGTCGACGTGAAAGTCCACCGTCACAACGTCGCCGGCGCGCATCGGCGCAAGCGGGGCGCCTTCGCGTGTCGTGTTCGTGCCCGCGAAATCCTGCCCGAGGTGATTGCGCATCATGAAGCCGGCGTTGGGCTGGGCGAGGTCGCCGCGCGCGCGCACGCTGATGCGCACCACCGCCGTTGTGTCCGGCTCGAGCGCCCCCAGCGCCGCGCCGTGTTCGTCCAGGATCGCGATGCCGAGAATCTCGGCGCGCCCGTCGCCGAAGCGGCGGTCGATATTGGGGATGTGTTCCACGATCTCCGGCGCCACTCGCCGCGCCCCGGTTAACTCCGGTCCGGCCGCCAAGGTCCGCGGGTGCGCGCGCTCGTAGGCGGTGTCTTTTTCGAGCATCGCGGCCAGATACTTGCTCACCACCGCTTCCGTCGACCCGATCTCGCGTACGCGTCCGGCATCGAGCCACATGGCGCGGTCGCCCAGCGCCTTCACGTCGGAGGTAGCGTGCGAAACAAGAAGGATGGTGACACCCCGCGCCCGCAGCTCATGTATCCGCCGCATGCACCGCTGCCGGAAGTAAACGTCGCCAACCGCGAGCGCCTCGTCAACCAGCAGGATTTCGGGGTCCACGTGGATGGCCACGGAAAACGCCAGGCGCACCAGCATGCCGCTCGAGTAAGTTTTCACGGGCTGGTCGACGAACGAGCCGATCTCGGCGAACTGCTCGATCATCGGAAACCGCCGATCGATCTCGGCGCGCGAAAATCCGAGGATCGCGGCATTGAGATACACGTTGTCGCGCCCGGTGAATTCCGGGTTGAATCCCGCGCCAAGCTCGAGCAGCGCCGCCACGCGGCCGCCCACGCGCACCTCGCCCGAGGTTACCGGCGCGATGCCGGCAGCCACCTGCAGCAGCGTGCTCTTCCCGGACCCGTTCTCGCCCAAAATGCAGAAGGTTTCCCCGCGTTCCACCGCGAAGCTCACCTCGCGCAGCGCCCAGAACTTCTCGTGGAACGACGCCCGCCCGAGGGTGAGCAACTCCTTCAGCCGGTCGCCCGGATGACAGTACACGGGATAGGCCTTGGAGACGCAACGAAATTCGACAACCGGCTCAGCCACTACAACGAATCTACGGCAGGGGACATTGGGAGTCAAACACAGCTTCCGCTTATGCGCTTGACCGCCGTGTTATGCTTAGCTCGACGCCGGGTCACCGTACCCGGCGTTCAGGTGATGCGCCACCGCGTTTGACCATGGCAGCCAAGCCCCGGCTTCTGATTTTCATCGTCGCCTACAACGCGGAGAAGACGCTGGTTCGCGTATTAGGCCGGATCCCCGCCGATCTCCAGGACAGATACGACACCGAGGTGTTGGTAGTCGACGACGCGTCCCGCGACGCGACTTTTGACCACGGCCACCGCGCCAGCCTCGCCGGCGATCTGCCGTTTCCGATGCGCGTGCTTCACAACCCCGTCAATCAGGGCTACGGAGGCAACCAGAAGCTCGGCTATCACTACGCCATTCAGGAGGGCTTCGATCTGGTGGCCTTGCTCCACGGTGACGGCCAGTACGCGCCGGAATGTCTGCCGGACCTGCTCGCGCCTTCCCGCGACGGCGCCGCCGCCGTCTTCGGCTCCCGCATGATGAATCCCGGGGAGGCCCGGCGTGGCGGGATGCCGCTCTACAAGTTCGCCGCCAACCGCCTCCTGACCTGGGTCGAAAACAAACTCCTCAACGCCAATCTGAGCGAGTTCCACTCCGGTTATCGGATCTACTCTACGCGTGCCCTTTCGATGATCCCGTTCGAAAAAAACTCCAACGACTTCCACTTCGACACGGAGATCATCATTCAACTGCTCACCGCGTGTCTCCCGATCGTCGAGCTGCCCATTCCGACCTACTATGGCGACGAGATTTGCTATGTGAACGGTATCCAGTACGCCTTCCACGTGGTTATGGCCGCGATGAAGGCCCGGATGCAGACGCTGGGGATCTTCTATGACTGTAAGTTCGATTGTTCGCCTCCCGTAGCGTCCAACTATTTTTCAAAGATGGACTTCTACAGCTCCGACACCGTGAGCATCTCCCGGGTACCGGAAGGTTCCCGGGTCCTAGATCTCGGGTGCTCCGGGGGATATGTGGGAGCGCGCCTGAGGGAGGAGAAGCGCTGCGTTGTCACCGAATTGGATCTCCCGCCGATCGGGTTGGACTCGAACCTCGACGAGGTCATTGCGCAGTTCTTGAACACGGGCTTGCCCGACCTTGACTGGAACGGATACGACCAGGTTCTGTTCCTCGACGTCATTGAGCATCTGAACCGTCCCGAAGAGTTTCTGGATTCGTTGCGTCGCACACTTGCATTGAACCCAAAGGCCGTAGTAATCATCAGCACGGCGAACGTGGCGTTTTTCATCACCAGATTCATGATGCTGTTCGGCCAGTTCAACTACGGTAGGCGCGGCATTCTCGATCTGACCCACAGACGGCTTTTCACCTTTGCCTCATTTCGCCGCGCGGTCTCACAAGCCGGCTTCGATATTCTCGAAACCCGCGGTATCCCTGGGCCGTACCCGCTCGCTCTGGGCGACAACTGGCTCAGCCGGGCGATGCTGGGCTTAAACCGTGTGCTGATCCATGTGTCGAAAGGCCTGTTTTCCTATCAGATCTTCCTGCGCATTAAGCCACGGCCGTCTGTCGAGTCGCTCCTCCGGACCGCGATCGAAGAATCAGCAATCCGCGCAGGCCGGGCCTCCTACTGAGGCGCTCGAACACCTTGGACACCAACGGCGCGGGAGAATGGAGGAAAGAGAACCTTCGACCGAAGGCGCTTTCACTGTCCGGGTTGGAATGTCAGGGCGACCGCAAGCCCCTGCTCGGCTGACACGCCGGAGGGTCCTTGCAGCTTAGGCGCTGCGTGCCTGTGAGTTTTCAGCTCACCGCAGTCTATGCGACGCGTGATACCGAAGTCCAGAAGGTCTGTAGCCGCCCTGGCAACTCGGAACAGCGATAAGCACCTTCTTTCTGGGCCGCAGCTCGTGACAAGGAGAAGGAAACCTGTTAATCTTTGCCGCAGCCCATCATTAAGATACCCTAATGTGGAATTGGTGTCAATACAGGATTCCCGTGGTGTCAAGGCAAAGTAGAAATGTCATACAGGATTCCCGTGGCTCAAAGCGCGGTTGACAGCCTTCGCCGCGGCTCGATACGCTGGTGAGTACAAGCCGGTGTAGCTCAGGTGGTTAGAGCGACGGTCTCATAATCCGTAGGTCGCAGGTTCGAGTCCTGCCGCCGGCACCACCGCGCAGCGTTTGCTGCCTATTTCTCCCCTACGATCAAGTTATAAATCCGGTCGAGGTCGTCCTGCGAGTAATACTCGATTTCGATCCGTCCGCGTTGGTCGCTCTTCTCGACGATCCGGACGCGGGTTCCCAGAGTCTCTTGCATGGCGGTCGCCGCCGCTTTCACGTTCGGGTCCTGCGGTTTCTCGGTCTTGGGCGAATGCAGCTCGTCCTCTGTCGCCTTTGATGTAATATCTCTTACTATTCTCTCGAGTTGCCGGACGGAGTGACCCTGGCTGGCGGATTTATGCGCCAGATTAACGAGTTGCTGTTCGTCGTCGATTCCAAGCAGGGCGCGGGCGTGGCCCATGGAGAGTCGGCGCTCGGCGAGCAGAAGCTGAACCTCGCTGGGCAGTTTCAACAGGCGGAGGGTGTTCGTAACCGTGGCGCGGTCCTTGCCGGTCCGGCGGGCGATCTCGTCATGGTTGAAGCCATGATGGCGGTGAAGTTGATCGAAGGCGTGGGCGATCTCGATTGGGTTCAGATCCTCGCGCTGGATGTTTTCGATGAGCGCGACCTCGAGGAGTTGATTTTCGAAATGCTCCTGGATGATGGCTGGGATGAAATTGTGGCCGACGATCTTTACGGCGCGGAGGCGGCGCTCGCCAGCGATGAGTTGGTAGCGGTCGCCGTTTGGCCGGACGAGAATCGGCTGGATGATGCCATTGGCGCGGACCGAGTCGACGAGTTCCTGGAGTTTGGCGGGGTCGAAGATGCTGCGCGGTTGGACAGCGCTCGGGTCGATTAAGTCGACGCGGAGCTGAATAACCATGCCGTGGGTAGGTTTCGGCGCGTCTTCGGCCGGGGGAGTGGTGGGTTGGGCGTGCGGCTGGGCGGCTTTTGGCGTGTGCGAGGGCCGGTTCGGCAGCAGCGCGGCGAGACCTTTGCCGAGCGCCTTATTGGGCTTGTCGTTGGGCTTGCTCATGGGCGAGAATTTCCTTCGCGAGTTGGATGTAGCTTTCGGCGCCGCGGGAGCGTACGTCGTAGGTCAGGATGGGTTTACCGTGGCTGGGGGCTTCGGCGAGGCGGATGCTGCGGGGGATCACGGTTTGGAACACTTCGTCGGCGAAGAATTCGCGCAGGTCGTCGGCGACCTGGCGGGTGAGGTTGGTGCGGTCGTCGAACATGGTGAGCAGAACGCCCTCGATGGGGAGGGGGTTGCCGAAGGACTGGCGGACACGGTCGACGGTGTCGAGCAGTTGCGAGACGCCTTCGAGGGCGAAGAACTCGCACTGGATCGGAACGAGGAGCGAATCGGCGGCGACGAAGGCGTTCAGCGTCAGCAGGTCGAGCGCGGGCGGGCAGTCGACGAGCAGGAAGTGGTATTGGTCGCGGAGCGGGGCGATTCGTTCTTTGAGCCGGAACTCGCGGTTCTCGGTGTCGACGAGTTCCAGGTTGGCGGCGACGAGGTTTTTGTCGGCGGGGAGCAGGTCGAGGCCGTCGAGCTCGGTGTGGACCACGGCCTCGGTGGCTGGGACATCGTTGGTTAACACATCATAAAGGGTTGGTTTTCCGGTGTTTTTGGCGATTCCGAGGCCGGTAGTGGCGTTCCCCTGGGGGTCCGAATCGATTAGCAGGATTCGGAGGTCGTTGGCGGCGAGGGAGGCGGCGAGGTTAATCGCGGTGGTGGTTTTGCCGACGCCTCCCTTCTGGTTGGCGACGGCGATGATCTTTCCCAAGGTTGTCTCGATCCGGCGGGAGGCGTCCCTGCGTCTTACCGTATCACAGATCGGTAGCAGATGTTCCACGTGGAACATGGAGTGACAGAGGTTGGGATCGTTGTGCGATGTTCCACGTGGAACCTCGAGGTGCGGATCAGCTCCACTGACCGGCCACGATCCGATGACCGGGACTCCAGGGCGACGAAATCGCCTCCGACCAACGAAATTCGGACCGCGCCAGCAGCCCCGGCAGATCCTGCGCGCTCGGAAACAACACCACCGCCGAACCCAACCGAGGCATCGCGGGAAGAATATCTTCGGCCCGGACCGCACGCGACACAATCCAGTCCCATTGCCCTTCCAAATCCTCGATCCGCGCCCCAATCACCCGGACGTTCCCGAACTCCCGCGTCGACTCACGCAAGAACGCCGCCTTTCGTTGATTCGAGTCCACCAGCGTGATATCACAGCGGGAATACCACGCCGCCAGCGGAACCCCGGGAAATCCCGCCCCGGAACCCAAATCCACCAGACGCTTACCCTCCGCCAACTCCCCCAACAAACGCACAGCCAGCAGCGACTCGCAGTAGTGAACCCGAACCGCCTCCTGCAGCAACCGCGCCGCCGTCAGGTTCATCTTCGCGTTCCAACGAGAAAGCAGATTCCAGTGCGACTCAAGCCGCCCCGCCCGCTCCAGGCTCAGCGCCGGCAACCCACTCTCCGCCCAAGTACTTTCTAGTTCAGTAGAAAACTCGCTCACGGCACGACCGCGCGGGAGCCCAGGCTCAGATAAACGTCCAGCACCGAGATCGCCGCAGGGGTCACGCCCGGGATCCGGCCCGCCTGTCCCAGCGTCGCCGGGCGGACCCGCTCCAGCTTCTGCCGCACTTCGGTAGAAAGCCCCGGAATCGCCCCATACTCGAACCCCAACGGAATCGTCCGTCCCTCGGCCGATTTCAAACGCTCGATCTGCCGGCTCTGCTGCGCGATGTAACCCGCGTACTTCAACTCGGTCTCAACCGTTGCGAGCACTCCCTCTGCCGGCTCCTCGCCCAACTCCGACACAACCCACTCCCGAAGCATCCCGAGCGATGCCTCCGGGCGCCGAAGCCACACCGAAATCCGAGGCCGGTCCTCAACGCCAGGCGCATCCGAGGCGAAGGACGGATCCAAGCGCCGCGTTTCGAACAACCGCAGCAGCCGAGCCTTCTGCCCCTGCTTTTTCTCATACAGCGCCCAACGCGCGTCGGTCACCAGCCCAACCCGCCGTCCCAGCGGCGTCAGGCGCTCGTCGGCGTTGTCGATCCGCAGATGCAACCGGAACTCAGCCCGCGAAGTGAACATCCGGTACGGCTCGTCCGCCCCCTTGCTGATCAGAGCGTCAATGAGTATCCCCG
>JAJYCN010000003.1 GCA_021778335.1 Acidobacteriota bacterium
CTGGCTTGCCGCGCCCTTCTTCCGCACTTCCGCGCCAATGCTCGCGTACATCCGCTCCCACACCCTCGGCGGAGCCAGGAAGAAATTCGGCCGCACCGAGCGGATCTCGGCCGGCAGCCGGGAAAGGCTCTCCGAAAACCACACTGTTACGCCCATTCGCATGGTCAGCAGTTCGAGCACGACACGCTGCGCGATGTGCGCCGAAGGCAGAAACACCAGCGTCGAGTCGCCCGCGTTCAGGGCCAGCGCCGATGGGCCCATGTCGATGTTAGAGACGATCGCCGCGTGCGACGTCAGCCCCATCTTCGGCTCGCCCGTGGCGCCGCTGGTCAGGTACAGAATCGCCGCCTGCTCCGGATGAATCGCATCCCGGATGCGATCGAAATATCCGGCATCCTGGGCCATCGCCTCTCGACCCAGGCGCCACACGCCGCCTAGCGTCAACGCCTCTGGCGCCTCGCCGGTCAGCAGGATCCAGCGCACATGCGCGAGCGCGCCGTCCCCCGCCTTGAGCAACGCGTCGCGCGAGGCGGCGTCTTCGACGAAAACGAAGCGCACCTTCGCAGCCTGCAGATTGCGCACCTGGTCCGGCAGCGGATAACTCGTGTACAGCGCCGCCGCCACCGCGCCCGCGGACATGACGCCCAGGTCGGCCAGGTAAAATTCCGCGCGCGTCTCCGAATAAAGGGCGACGTTCTCGCCCGCCGCTACACCGAGCGCATGCAACCCGCAGGCGATCTCCCGCGCGGCCACCTCGAAGTCGGCGAACGTGTACGTTGTGTACTTTCCGTGCCCGATCGGCTGCTGCAGAGCGGCCATTCCGGGCCACGTCTGCGCCGATTCCGCTAATACGGTGTAGATGGTTCGCCCAGGCATCGCGCTCATCCTAGCATGGCATGCCAACCCGACTTGACTCGGCATCCCGGTTGCGGGAGAATCGGGATTGGCATAGGCGGGAGTAACTCAGCTGGTAGAGTGCAACCTTGCCAAGGTTGATGTCGCGGGTTCGAATGCCGTCTCCCGCTCCATTCCTCTCCCCGGTTCCCCCTACTCGATCGCGATTCGCCGCAGCAGCTTGAAGTCCGTCAGCAT
Source organism: Acidobacteriota bacterium (assembly GCA_021778335.1). Lineage (GTDB taxonomy): Bacteria > Acidobacteriota > Terriglobia > Bryobacterales > Bryobacteraceae > JAJYKC01. The sequence continues at coordinate 1,093 of JAJYCN010000003.1, forward strand.
CTTGCCCGTCCCGAGCACGACGCTCGCCAGCGGGTCTTCGGCGATTGACACCGGCAGGCCGGTCTCCTCGCGGATGCGGCGGTCCAGGTTCTTGATCATTGCGCCGCCGCCCGTCAGCACGATGCCGCGGTCGCTGATGTCGGCGCTCAACTCCGGCGGGGTGCGCTCGAGCGCCACGCGAATCGCGTTCATGATCGTCGCGATGCACTCCGACAACGCCTCGCGGATCTCGGTGTCGTCGATCGTGATCGTTTTCGGTACGCCCTCGATCAGGTTGCGTCCCTTGATCTCCATCGTCATCGGCGCATCCAGCGGATACGCCGAACCGATCTGGATCTTGATCGCCTCCGCCGTCCGCTCACCCACCAGCAGGTTGTACTTGCGCTTCAGATACTGCATGATGGCGTCGTCCATCTCGTTGCCCGCCACGCGCACGCTGCGCGAGTAGACGATGCCCGACAGCGAAATCACCGCGACGTCGGTGGTGCCGCCTCCGATGTCCACCACCATGTTGCCCGAAGGTTCCGTGATCGGCAGGCCGGCGCCGATCGCGGCCACCATCGCCTGCTCCACCAGGTGCACTTCGCTCGCCTTGGCGCGATAGGCCGAATCGATCACCGCGCGCTTTTCCACTTGCGTGATCTCGCTCGGTACGCCGATGACGATCCGCGGATGCACCAGCATTTTGCGCCCGTGCGCCTTCAGGATGAAGTAATTCAACATCCGCTCGGTCACCTTGAAGTCGGCGATCACGCCGTCCTTCATCGGCCGGATGGCGACGATGTTGCCCGGCGTGCGGCCAAGCATGTCCTTGGCTTCCTTGCCCACCGCTTCCACGTCGCCGGTGTTCTTATTAATCGCCACAATCGAGGGCTCGTTCACGACGATGCCCTTGCCGCGCGCGAAAACCAGCGTGTTCGCCGTGCCAAGGTCGATGGCCAGATCGGAGGAAAACAGACTGAAGATAGAACGGAAATTCATGCTGCTCGTTGCCGCTCGAAGACCCGCTTTCCACGATTCCAACGTTGAGGGCCTGGAGGGAAGGAAGGGCTCGAAACAGTCCTCCAAAAGGGTATCACAAGCCCCGCGCCGGGTGATCCACGCCGGACTTTTCCCGCCGTGCGATCCGCTCCCCAGGCGGTAGAATAGCGGGGTGAGTGCGGTCCACCCAGTCCCGAGCGGGACCGGCCACGAAGACACCCCCGCCGCTCCGCGATTCGCCCGGCGCGCGTTGACCGGCTTCTTCGTCTCCGGCCTCCTGTTCTCGTTCCCCGGCGCCATTCTCCCCGTTTGGCAGGCTCAGCTCACGCAGGACTTCACCGAGGTCGGCAAGTACTTCTTCGCCATGGGCCTCGGCCTCGTCGCGGGACTCCGCATGGCCTCGGGCTGGAGCCCCTGGCGCAGCGTCCGCTTCTGGCTCACCGCGGGCTCGTCCCTCGGCCTCGCCGCCTTCGTCCTTCTCGCCTTCGCCTCGCCACCCGCCCCGGCCTTGTGGCGTCTCGCCGGACTCTTCCTGGCGGGAATGGGCGCCTCACTGCTCAACAACGGCCTATTCGAAGCCGTCGGCCCGCTCTACCAACGCGACCGCGCCGCCACCCTCAATCTCGCCGGCGCCATGTTCGGCCTCGGCTGCTTCATCACCGCGCTCATGGTTTCGCAGACGTTCTATTTGCTCCGCGGCCCGGGCGTGCCCTTGCTGCTCGCCGCCGGCCCGGCGCTCGGACTCTGGCTGTTCCACCGCACGGACTATCCCAGCATGCCGTTCTCCGCACCGGCGCGCCGCCAGACTCTCCGTGACCTCCAAACCCCAATCACCATCCTGCTCAGCCTGCTCATGTTCTTCCAGTTCGCCAGCGAGTGGTCCATCGCCGGCTGGCTTCCGCTGTTTCTCATCCGCCGCCTCGGCGCCAGCCCCCAGGCCGCCATCCTCATGCTCGCCTGCTTCTGGCTCGTTCTCTTCTCCGGCCGCATCATCGCCCAGTCCACGCTCGACCGTCTCCATCATGGCCGGCTTCTCGGCTTGAGCGTCCTCGTGGAACTCTTCGGTTATTTCCTGCTTAGCCAAACCGACAACCTGTCCGGCGCCACCGTAGGCGTCGTCTGCCTTGGCGCGGGCTATTCGGTCACCTACCCCCTCGTCGCCGAAAAGATCGGCCACCGCTTCTCCGACGCCCACCCGTTCCGTTTGCGCGGCATCTTCTGGCTGTCCATGAGCGGCGCCATGCTCGCCCCCTGGCTGCTCGGCTACTTCGCCGAAGCCTGGGGCATCGGCTCCGTGCTCGCGCTTCCGTTCCTCGGCACCCTCGCGTCCTGCTTCCTGCTGCTACTCATCCTTCTCGAAGCCTATCTCTCCGGACTCCGCCGGGGCACACGCGAGGCCTGATAAAATCGAGTTCAGTTAAGGCCTCAAGGAGCACAAGGACATGCCCATTTACGAATATCTTTGCGAGGACTGCGGAACGAAATTCGAGAAGCTCGTGCGCGCAAACCAAGACGGCGTCGCCTGCCCGTCCTGCGGCCATGACCATCTGAAGAAAGAATTCTCCTCCTTCGCCGCCCACTCGGGCTCTTCGTCGGGCAAACAAAACCTTCCCGCCTGCCCTTCCGGCATGTGCCGCACCCCTGAAATCTGCGGCCGGAACTGAGGCGGCACGCCACCACGCCGGGCCCATCGTGAGTGGTACACTCCGCTCATGTCCGGACGCGCTCCATCGCGGCGCCTTCTTCGTGCGCTCGGGTTTGTCGCGATGTCGGTCCCGCTGGTCGCCCAGCGCGCTTCACCCACACGGCATGAGGACGCCTCCGAGATCGCCAATCGCCTCGTCAGTATGTACAAGGAGTGGGGGCCGCAACAGAACTCGCCGCACGCCTCGCTCGAATTGAGAGAAATCGCCCGCCAAGGGCGATTCGTAAAATACCGGATCTATGCGCACGGCCTGCGGGCCGACGCGATCTATTCGATCCTGGAGTTGCCCGTCACCCAAACCATTCCAACGGTGTCCCTCAGCGGCGTAACGCTGAATGCCTCCGGTCTCGCCGTATGCGCCGGGAAACCCGGCACCTGCGGACGCCCCGACAAGCCCGACGACCCGATCAGCCTCACGTTCGTTCCCGCTCCCGGTGAACCGTTCCGCATCGCCCTCGTCTCCGGCGACAACTGGAAGGCCTACGCCACCGTCGTTCCCGACCCGATTGAGGCCGAAGAGAGCGGCTGCCTGCTGGACGCGGTCCTGTTGACGCCACGCGCCGAACTTGTCCTCATTGAAGCCTACGGCCTGGCCAACGATGAGCAGGCGACCCTCCTCACAGAGTCCTACTCGGAAACGCACGGGACTGCGATTACCGCGGACTCGGTTGGACACTATCAAGGCGCGATCTTGCCGTTCGTGAGGAGCAAAACCGGCGGAACAACCCACGTCATGCTCAAGGCCGCCAACTGCAGTCCGTCCCTCGATTTTGCCTGGGGCCGCAGGTAACTGCGCTCTCCGCCTGGTTTCGCGCCTGAGGCTCAAAACACGCGCCGCTTCAGCCGCTCTATGGTGAATTTCGCCGTGTCAGCCACCGCCATCACCGTCATCACGCCGGCTTGCAGCGGGTCGGTCACTACGAGATCCGCTGCCTCGGGAACGCTGCCCGCCATGTTCAGGCTCACCACCAGAAGCCCTTGCGCGCGCACTTCGCGCACCGCTTTCTCAATTTCGCCGCCCATCAGCGACCCGGCCAGCACCAGAGCGCGGGCGCGCGGCAGGCGAGCCACCGCCCGCACCGCCGCCGCCAACGCCTGCTCACCTACCAGCGGAATCGTGTCCACCGAGATGTGCTCCCCGCGGATGTTGTGCCGGTCCGCCTCAGAGATCGCGCCGATAGCCACCTGTCCCACCTGCGCGCCGCCGCCAACGATGATCACCCGCTTGCCGTAGATCTTCTGCAGCGTCTCGACCGCGGTCACCTCGCGCACGATCGGCAGCGCGCGCAGCGCGGCGTCGAGCGCCGTCGACTCCCCTTCCGGCAGACGGATCTCGAAGTATACCCGCGCGCCCTCCGCCTTCTCCTCGATGATCTCCACCGACCCGATATCGCCCGAATGCGCCGCGATCACCCCCGTAAGCTGATGCAGCACCCCGGGCCCGGAAGAGGCCAGCACAACAAACCCGCGATTTTCCGCCGTACCCATCGCCAGACCGCTTAACTCCCCGCCGCCATCGGCTGCAGTAGATTCCGCACGAACGCGAGGCTTGAATCCACCAGTTCCCACGAGCCCGCCCAGAAGCACAGGTCGATGCACCACCACTCGATACCCGGCACCGCCAGCAACTTCGGAGTCAGCGCCTGAAAGTCGATCACGCCTTCACCGAACGGCCGGTGCGTGCTGGTTTCGTCATGATGCAGCGTGCCGTCGCTGTCGATCAAGTGGATCGCCCCGATGCGTCCATCGAGCATTCGGAGAAACTCGTCCACGCCGCCCGCGAGCGTCTCGCGCGCGCCCTGCTGCCGCGCCGCCATCACCCCGCACATGTAGGCGTGGCACACGTCGAACATGATTCGGAAATTCGGATGGTCCGCCTGCTGGTGCATCGAGAGAATCTCGGAGGGCTTGTTAAACAAGAAGCCCGGCTCGAACTCCCACACCATGCGGATGCCCGCCTTCTGCGCCAATCCCGCCGCCTTGTGCCACAGCGAAGCAATGCGGCTCAGCGCCGCCGGCGTCTCCTCCACGGTTACCGCGTTCGGCCCGGCCACCGTGTCTACGCGGATCGCCGGAATGCGCAGATCCGAGCACAGCTCGATATTCCGCTGAAACAAATCCAGGTATTTTTGTTCGTTCTCACGATTAAGCGGATTCGCCGGCGCGAGGTCCGCCGCGTAGCCCGAACGCCCCAGCCCCAGATCGTCCAGAAACCGGCTCAACTCGGCCCGCTTGGCCGATGTCGGACAAGCGTCGAGCGTCACATGCGGCGGAAAACCGCAGATCTCAATGCCATCGTAGCCGGCTTCGGCCAGACGCCGCGCCGTTCGGTCGAACAGAATCGGATTGTCCGAGTACGGTCCAAAAGAAAACGCCCAGCTCCCGAGCGAAATTTTCATGCGTTCACCGCTCCTTCTCCGGATTTTACGTTCACCCAGCCCTGCGAACCACATGCCTCCAACACCGCGTCACACACTCTCTGGCAGCGCAGGCCGTCGTCGAAATCCGGCTGCATCGGCTTGCCCAGGTGAATCGCCTCCAGTAGATCCGCCGCCTGGTTCGTGAACGTGTGTTCATAGCCGATCGCGCACCCAGGCACCCACCAGTGCTTCATGTACGGATGGCACTCTTCCCACACCCGCAACTCGCGCCAGCCCTGCACATGTTTGGGCTCGAGCGAATCGAAATACCACAGCCGGCTCATGTCTTCCAGGTTGAAATACAGGCTGCCGAACTCGCCGTTTATCTCGAACGTGTTGGCGTTCTTACGCCCGTTGGCAAAACGCGTGGCTTCAAAATGCCCGATCGCGCCGCCCGAATACTGGCAGACAAAAACCGCCGCGTCCTCGATCTCCACCTTCGCCCGTCCGCCTTCGGGCCGTTCGCGCTCACCCACAAACACGCGGCTGGTCCCAGCCACGGATGTAATGCTCTGGTCCATCAGGAAGTTGGAGATGTCGACGATGTGCGCCAGCAGGTCGCCCGTAACACCGGAGCCGGCCACGTCTTTGTCCATGCGCCACAGCAGCGGCACCGAGGCATCGAGTGTCCAGTCCTGCAGATACAGCGCGCGGAAGTGGAACACGCGCCCGATTCGCCCTTCCTCGATCAACTGCTTGGCGAACGCGATCGCCGGCACGCGCCGGTAGTTGAACCAGACGGTGTTGATCTTCCCGCTGCGCCGCGCGGCTTCGGCCATCTTTTCCGCCTCGGCGGTATCTCGCGCCAGCGGCTTCTCGCAGGAGACGATCTTGCCGGCTTCGAGCGCCGCCACCGCAATTTCGCAGTGCGTGTTGTTCGGCGAGCAGATGTCGACAATCTGTACGTCCGGCGCTTCCACCACCTGCCGCCAGTCCGTCACCACGCGCTCCCAACCCCACCGCCGCGCCATCTTCTCCACCTTCTCGCGGTCCCGGCCGCAGACAACCTTCAGTTCCGGCCGCAGCGCCGGCTCAAAAAACGGAGTCACCTGGCGCCACGCGTTGCTGTGCGCCTTCCCCATGAACTTGTACCCGACCATGCCGATGCCGATCGCATCCGCCATTCGCCCTGATCTCCTTCGTCCCGCCGCGCATTCGTTCGCGCTAAGTTCCGCCGCGGCGTGCGGTTCCGATTATACTCAAGAGGCAACAGCGCCGACCGCATGATGCCCTTGCTCGCCCTCGCCGCCGCGTACTTTCTCGGCGGCATCCCCTTCGGTTATTACTTGGTCCGCTTTGCCACCGGACGCGACGTGCGTACGCTCGGCAGCGGCAACATCGGCGCCACGAATGTCCTGCGCACCACCGGTCGCGCCGCTGGCGTCGTCACGCTGCTGCTCGACATCGCCAAGGGCTTCGCCGCCGTGTGGCTCGGCGCATGGCTCACGCACGGCGCCGTCTTGTGGACCAGCCTCGCCGCGCTCGCCGTCATGGCGGGCCACGCTTATCCTCTCCTGTTGCATTTCAGAGGCGGCAAGGCGGTGGCAAGTTTCCTGGGCGCGTTTCTGTATCTGGCGCCTCTGCCCGTGCTCGCCACGCTCATTCTCTTTGTCGCCGTGGTCGCTTACAGCCGCCACATCTCGCTCGGCTCCCTCATCGCCGCGGGCAGCTTCCCCTTCGCCGTCTGGCTCATCCTCCATCCGCCGGTTGAGTTGACCGCGGCCGCCGCCGTCGCCGGCGCTTTCATCATCTACCGCCACAAATCGAACATCGCCCGGCTCCGCGCCGGAACCGAGAACGTCCTGCACTTGGGCGGCAAGCGCTGATGCGGAAACTCGCCATTCTCGGCGCCGGAAGTTGGGGCACCGGCCTCGCGGTGGTGCTTGCCCCGCGCTTTGATCGCATCGCGCTTTGGGCACATGAGGAAGACCTCGCCGTCTCGATCGAAGCCACGCGCGAGAACACGGCCTTCCTCCCGGGCTTCCGCATCCCCTCGAACGTCGCCGCCACCCACAGCCTGGAAACAGCGCTCGAAGATGCCGGCGCCGTGCTCGGCGTGATGCCTTCGAAATTCGCCCGCGCCGTCTGGAGCCGCGCCCTCCCGCACGTAGCCCCTGGCGCGCACCTCGTCAGCGCCACCAAGGGCCTCGAGCAAGGCTCCCTGCTGCGCGTTTCCGAAGTGGTCGCGTCTCTGGGCGCGGGCGCTCCCGCCGTCCTCTCCGGCCCAACCTTCGCCCGCGAAGTCGCCCTCGGCCGGCCCACTGCGCTCGTCGTCGCTTCTACCGACCCCGCTCTCGCCTCCGCCGTCCAGCGCGGGTTCTCGGGACCCACCTTCCGCCTCTACACCAATCCCGACCCCATCGGCGTCGAAATCGGCGCCTCGCTCAAGAACGTCATCGCCATCGCCGCCGGGCTCTGCCAGGGCCTCGAACTCGGCGCCAACTCGACCGCCGCCCTCATCACCCGGGGACTCGCCGAAATCACCCGCCTCGCCGGCGCCCTCGGCGGCCAACCCCGCACGCTCGCCGGACTCGCCGGCCTCGGCGACCTCGTCCTCACCTGCACCGGCGAACTCAGCCGCAACCGCCGCGTCGGCTTCGAACTCGCCCGCGGACGCACCGCCACCGACATCACCGGCTCCATGGCCATGGTCGCGGAAGGAGTCGATACAGCCGCCTCCGCCGTCGAGTTGGGCCGCCGCTCCCACGTGAGCCTCCCCATCGCCACCCAGGTCGACCGCATCCTCCGCGGCGAGATCCCCGCCGCCCGCGCCGTCGGCGAACTAATGGAGAGATCCCTCAAGGAAGAATGACAATCGGATAACCGGCCTTCCCCGCCGGCGACTATGCCGTTCCTGACACCGCAACCTTTTCCGGACGACCGGGTTGATACAGATATGACGGCTGCCGCCGCCTGTATCGAGCGCGATGCCGACCTGATGCTCCGGGTCCGCGAAGGCGACGATGTCAGTTTCGCCCTCCTCCTCGAAAAGCACCGCCGCCCGGTCATCCACTTCCTCTACCGCATGGTGCAGAACCAGGCCGTCAGCGAAGAATTGGCGCAGGAAGTGTTTCTCCGCGTTTACAAGGCCCGCCTCAGCTACGAACCAACGGCGAAATTCACCACCTGGCTGTTCCGCATCGCCAGCCACCTCGCGATCAACTGGCTGCGCGACCGCCGCAACGAGCGCTCGCAGGACAGCCTGGATCAACCCAACGCGGACGGCACGCACGTCCAGGTCGCCGATACATCGCTCACCCGCGAAGAGGAAATGATCCGCCAGACCCGCCTGGCCGAGGTACGGCGCGCCATCGAAGCGCTTCCGCCGAAACAGCGCGCCGCCGTGATGATGCACAAGTATCGGGAAATGGGATACGCTCAGATCGCCAAGGCGCTGAACTGCTCCGAATCGGCGGTAAAATCTTTGTTGTTCCGGGCCTACGAGACGCTTCGCGCCCGGCTGGCGCACATGGTATGAAGGAGACGCCCAAAATGGAAACCCCGATGTCCTGTCCGGCGAAAGACCGCCGCGGCTCGGAACTGTTCCTCTCCTATGCCGCCGGGCTCATGAGCGCCTCGGAGCACGCCGCCTTCGAGCGCCACCTCGCCGCTTGCACCGATTGCTGGCGTATCGCCGCCGAACAGAAGCGCGTCTGGTCCGCCCTCGACGTGCTGGCCGCGCCGGAGATTCCCACGAATTTCGACGAAAGGCTCTACGCCCGGATCGCCGCCGAGGAACGCAGTCCCTGGTGGCAGTCTTTGCTGCACCACGGCGCCTCCTTCCGCCTGAGCACCGCCGCTCCCGTGGCCGCCGCCTGCGCTGCCCTCGCCGTGATGCTCATTATGCGGACGCCGCACCCGGCTCCGGCCCCGGTGCAGCCCGCCCCGGCCACCGCCACCGTCAACCAGAAGCTCGACCCCAGCCAGATCGAGCAGAACCTCGACGACCTCGACATGCTGCGTCAATTGACGGCGCCCGCGACGGAGGCGAGCAACGGGCAGTCCTGAGCTTGAGAAAGGAGAACCGGTGCGAGTAGTCTCATGGGCCGCGGCGGTTCTCGCAGTTGTGCTCTTACCGGCCCCCAGCCTGGCGTGGGGCCGCCACAACCAGCCCCCACCTGCCGAGCGTGGGCCGCGCGGACCACGCAACAGTCCACTTCGCCAGCAACTCGGCCCCGCCCCGCTCGAACAACTCCGCCGCATGTCCCCCGAGGAACGCCAGCGGTTCCTCAACAGCCTGCCGCAGCGGCAGCGCGCCAACATCGAGCGCCGCCTGAACAACTACGAAAACCTCCCGCCGAAGGAACAGCAACGGCTGCAGCGAACCTACGATCGCTTCCGGCAATTGCCCCCCGAACAGCAGAACGCCATCCGCCAGGGCTTCCACGGTTTCGCCCAGCTACCTCCGGACCGCCGCCAGGCGCTACGCGAGGAGATGCGCAATCTCCGCTCGATGACGCCCGCGGACCGCCGCAAGCGCATCTCAAGCCGCGAATTTCAAAACCAGTACACCCCCGAGGAGCGGCAGATCATGAATCAGATGACCCAGCTCGGTCCGAATCGCTAACCCCCGGCGCGCCGGGACGGTTCAGCAAAGGCATGGCGCAAGCTGGCCTCGGCCAGTTCCTCCAACTCTGTCTCGCTGAACCCCAACGTCGCCGCGAGTTCATACTCACCCATCAGCGTGCAACCGAACAGCGCCGGATCGTCCGTGTTGATCAGAACCGGCACGCCCGCCTCATACAATCTGCGAAGCGGATGCGCCGCCGCCGTCGCCACCACGCCCGTGCGGACATTGCTTGTGACGCAGACCTCGAGCGGAATCGCCCGCTCCCGCAACTCCACCATCAGCGCCTCATCCTCGATCGCGGCAATGCCATGCCCGATCCGCTCCGCTCCGATGGCCAGCGCCTCGCGAACCGACTCCGGGCCCGCCGTCTCTCCCGCATGGCACGTGAGCCGCAACCCGGCCTCGCGCGCCTCGCGAAACACTTCGGCAAACTCCCGCGCCGGACCACGCACCTCGTCTCCCCCGATGCCAAACGCTACTACGCCGCGCTCCCGCGCCCGCGCCGCAAACTCCACCACGGGCCGGGCCGCCTCCGCGCCGAACTGCCGGATCGCATCCAGAATCCACCGGATCTCAATCGGCGCCCGCTGCGACTCCTCCCACAACGCGCCGTATATCGCCTCCAGATCCTGCCCTTTCCACAAAATCACGCCCGCCGACAGCGTAATCTCCGCATACACCACGCCTTGTGCCGCCAGCGTCGAAGCCAGCCGCCGCAGCGCCACCGCGTAGTGCTCCGGCGTCTCCAGTCGCTTGTTCACCCAAACATAAGCCCGCAAAAACCCCGCGAAATCGTCGTATTTCGTGTACGCCTCAATCTCAGCCAGGCTCAGCGAAGGGTCGATCTCCCGTAGTGTCTCCGGCTCAATCGATCCTTCCAGGTGCACGTGCAATTCCGCCTTGGGGATTTCTAGCAGGCGCACAAGCCGCTGCCCGCGGATCGTTTCCTCGGGAAGCCCGGCCCCAGTAGCCTGGGAGGCGGCCTGTTGTGCGTCACTCTTAGCAAAGCCCATTGCTGCCATAATATCCACGATGAACGGGCGCCAACTTGACTCCGTGGTCCATGGATACTGCTCGGATGCCTTCGCCGTGCTCGGCCCCCACCAGCGCGACGACGGCTCCTGGGAGGTGAGGGCGTTCCTGCCTCGCGCCACCGAGGCCTGGGTCGTAGTCGGCGGCCACTTGACGCCGGCCATGAAAATCGACGGCGCCGGTGTGTTCCTGGCCACGCTCCCCGATTCACCCGGCCACTATCATCTCCGCCAGTCCCGCGACGACGGCGCCATCGAAACCATCGAGGACCCCTATCGATTCGGCGCGCTCCTCACCAGCTTCGAACTCCACCTCCACGGCGAAGGCTCAAATAACGAGAGCTACCGCACCCTCGGCGCCCACCCCATGAAGGTAGACGGCGCCAGCGGTGTCCGCTTCGCCGTCTGGGCCCCCAACGCGCTCGTCGTCTCCGTCGTCGGCGATTTCAACGACTGGGACCGCCGCCGCCACCCCATGCGCCTCCGCGACGGCGGCATCTGGGAAATCTTCCTTCCCGCCGTCCAGCCCGGCCATCGCTACAAATATCACGTCAAGTCGAAATTCCACGGCCACGAAGTGCAGAAGGCCGACCCCTATGCCTTCGCTTCCGAAGTCCCGCCGCGCACCGCCTCCATCGTCGCCCTGCTCGACGACTACGAATGGCACGACGCGAAATGGATGGAGGAACGCGCGCAGAGGAATTACCTCAACGAGCCCTTCTCCGTCTACGAAGTTCACCTGGGCTCCTGGCTTCGCGCCCCCGGCGACCAGCCTCTCGGCTATCGCGAACTCGCCCGCACGCTCGTCCCCTACGCCAAGCGCATGGGCTTCACCCACATCGAACTCATGCCCATCATGGAGCATCCGTACTCCGGCTCCTGGGGCTACCAGGTCACCGGGTTCTACACCCCAACCGCGCGCTTCGGCACGCCCGCCGATTTCAAGTTCTTTATCGATGCTTGCCATCAGGCCGGCTTAGGCGTCATCGTCGATTGGGTGCCCGGCCACTTCCCGAAAGATGCCCACGGCTTGGCCTACTTCGACGGCACCGCTCTCTACGAACACGAGGACCCACGCAAAGGCGAGCATCGCGAGTGGGGTACGCTCATCTTCAACTACGGCCGCAACGAGGTCCGGACGTTTCTCGTCTCCAACGCCCTGTTCTGGCTGAAGCAATATCACATCGACGGCCTGAGAGTCGACGCCGTCGCCTCCATGATTTATCTCGATTACTCGCGCGAGCCCGGCGAGTGGATCCCGAATCAATACGGCGGGAACGAAAACCTGGAAGCCATCGATTGCCTCCGCCGCGTGAACGAGCTCGCCCACCAGGTGCCCGGTGTCGTCACCATCGCGGAAGAATCCACCGCCTTCCCCGGCGTCTCCAAGCCCACTTACCTGAACGGCCTCGGATTCACCATGAAGTGGAACATGGGCTGGATGCACGACATGCTGCGGTACTTCTCCACCGATCCGGTCTATCGCAAGTACCACCAGAACGACATCACCTTCAGCATGCTCTACGCCTTCTCGGAGAACTTCCTGCTGCCTGTTTCTCACGACGAAGTCGTGCACGGCAAACGCTCGCTCATCGACAAAATGCCCGGCGACGGCTGGCAGAAGTTCGCCAACACCCGCGCGTTTCTCACTTATATGTACGCCCACCCCGGCAAGAAACTCCTGTTCATGGGCGCCGAAGTCGGCCAGTGGGACGAATGGTACTGCGAAGCCAGCGTGCGCTGGGACCTGCTCGAGCACGAACTGCACCGCAAGCTCCAGCACTTCGTGGGAGACCTGAACCACTTCTACCGCTCGCGTCCCGCGCTCTATGAAGTCGACTATCACTGGTCCGGCTTCGAATGGGTCGACATCCGCGACTACGAACAGTCGACGATCTCGTTCCTCCGCCGTCCCGTCCACGGCAGCCCGGCACTTTTGTTCTGTTGCAACTTCACGCCCGTGCCCCGCGGCGGCTATCGCGTCGGCGTGCCGGCGCCCGGCATGTGGCGCGAAGTGTTCAACTCCGATGCGGCTTCCTACGGAGGCTCAAATATCGGCAATGGCGGCGTCGCGTTCGCCGAACCCGTTCCGCACCACGGCCGCGACCACAGCATGGTCATCACGCTGCCCCCTCTTGCCGTGGTCGCTTTCGAAGAGCCGCGCAACGGCTGGCCGTCGTGAGCGCTTTCCACATCACGGCCGCGGTTCTCTCGCTCGCCTCGGCCTGCTTTGCCGCGGATTGGACCCTAGGCCCCTTCACTCGCCCGCGGGGAGCCAACCCGGTCATTTCGCCGCGCCCGGCATCGGTCTTCGAGTGTCCGATCCGCCGCGCCCCGGTCCACTGGGAAGCGCTCCACACGTTCAACCCCGCCGCCGTCGTTCGCAACGGCCGCGTCTACGTGCTCTACCGCGCCGAAGACTCGTCCGGCGACATGTCCATCGGCGGCCACACCTCGCGTCTCGGCCTCGCCTCGAGCACCGACGGCCTCCACTTCGACCGCGAACCCACGCCCGTGTTCTATCCCGCTCCCGACTCCCAGCGTGATCGCGAATGGCCCGGCGGCTGCGAAGACCCGCGCATCGTCGAAGCCGAAGACGGCACTTACTATCTCACGTACACGCAGTGGAACGGCAAAATCTGGCGCGCCGCCGTCGCCTCATCCAAGGACCTGCACACCTGGACCAAGTACGGCCCGCTGTTCGCCTCCGCCGGAAGTAAGTATGCGGATTTCAAATACAAGTCCGCCGGCATCGTCTGCCGTCCGGAACACGGCCGCCTGATCGCAGCGCGCATCCAGGGCGCCTACTGGATGTACTGGGGCGAAGGAACCATCCGGCTGGCCACCTCGAAGGACTTAATCCACTGGAGGCCCGTCGAGGACCATTCGGGCAACCCCGTCGCCGTCCTCAAACCCCGCCCCGGCCGCTTCGATAGCGATTTCCCGGAAACCGGGCCGCCGCCCGTTCTCACCTCAGGCGGCATCGTAGTCCTCTATAACGGCAAGAACGCCGGGCACGCGGGCGACCCCTCGCTCGAACCCGCCGCCTACTCGGCCGGCGAGGCCCTGTTCACCGCCTCCGGCCCCGCGCACCTGCTCGCCCGCCTCGATCACCCGGTTCTCAAGCCGACCGAACCATTCGAAAAGAGCGGCCAGTATGCCGCCGGAACCACTTTCGCCGAGGGCCTCGTCTGGTTCAGGAATCGCTGGTTCGTCTACTACGGCTGCGCCGATTCGCTCGTCGGCGTCGTAAGCTCCGCCGCTACCGTGGGAACGCGATAAACCGCGCTTCGGTCACCGCGGAATTCTCGAGCACGCGCTCGAGCGTCGCCTCGCTCACCGGCTGATCCGACACCACCACCGAAACCGCTTCCCCCATTGCGTCGCGCCGTCCTAGCGCGAACGAGGCGATGTTCACGCCCTGCTCGCCCAGCACACGCCCAACGTGGCCGATCACGCCCGGCACATCCTGGTTTCGCAGGAATGTGACGTTACCCTCAAGCGGCGCCTCGCACGGAATATCGTCCACGCGGATCAAACGCGGCCTGCCGAACACCACCGCTCCGTCCACGCGCGTCGGCCCCGCGCTCGCCGCCAACTCCAGCCGGATCGAGTCCGTATGCGCGCTTCGCTGGTCGTGCGTCTCGGAAATATCCAGCCCTCGCTCGTGCGCCAACTGCATCGCGTTAATCGCGTTGGCCCGATGATGCAGCGCGCGCGCCAGCACCCCGGCGAGCACCGAGTTGCGAATCAAGTGCGTGTCCTGGTCGCTCAGCTTGCCAAAGTAATGAATCCGCACAGCCTGCGGGTTCCCGTGAGCCAGGTACGACGCCAGCCTTCCGAGCCTCTCGCCCAGGTCCACCCACGGCCCGAGCGTCCGGTGCTGCTCGCGCGTCAGCGCCGGCATGTTCACCGCGTTCAATGCAATTCCGTTCTTCAGGTAGTCGACGATCTGCGCCGCAATCCGCACGCCCGTCACTTCCTGCGCTTCCTCCGTCGCTCCGCCGATGTGCGGCGTCGCGATGACGTTGTCGCGCTTGAGCAGCGGGCTGCCCTCCGGCGGCTCCGACTGGAACACGTCCAGCGCCGCCCCGGCTACCTTGCCGAACTGCAGCGCCGCCTCCAGCGCCAACTCGTCGATCAGTTCGCCGCGCGCGCAGTTGATGATCCGCACCCCCGTCTTCATCCGCGCGAAGGCCTCGGTCGAAAGCATGCGGTGCGTCTCCGGCGTCAGCGCCACATGAAGCGTCAAGAAATCGCTCTCGGCATAAAGTGTTTCAAGCGGCACCAGCTCAATGCCCAGGTCCGACGCGGCGCCCGTGTGCGCATACGGGTCCGTGGCCAGGATGCGCATCTCGAACGGCCGCACCCGCCGTACCACCTCCCGGCCGATCGTTCCCAGCCCCAGCACGCCCAGCGTCTTGCCTCGTAACTCGATGCCGGTGAACTTCCGCCGCTCCCACTTGCCCGCCTTCGTCGACGCGTTGGCCAAAGGAATCGACCGCGCCAGGCTCAGCATGAGCGCCAGAGTGTGCTCGGCCACCGACACCGCGTTGCCGCCCGGCGTGTTCATCACCAGCACGCCCGCCGCCGTCGCCGCCGCCAGGTCGATGTTTTCCACCGTCACCCCGGCCCGCCCCACCACACGCAGCCGCGGCGCCTGCCCAATCAGCGCGCCGCTCAAACGAATCGAGCCCCGCACAATCAGCCCGTCCGCCTCCGCCAGGTGGTGCATGTACTCCCGCGGGTTCGATTGCACCACTTCCCAGCCGGACTGGGCCTCCAGTAGCTTCACTCCCGCCGCGGCCAGCGGTTCGGCGATCACGATCTTCATGCCGAGTATTGTCTCGAATTCTCGCTCCCTCGAGTGCGCCCGCGCTCCGCAAACCCCCTCCGCCGTTCTATAATGCAGATAAGACGAACGAAATGGACCAACGCATCCGGGTTCTGGTGGCAAAGCCGGGCCTGGACGGGCACGATCGGGGAGCCAAGGTCATCGCCCGCGCCCTTCGGGACGCCGGCATGGAGGTTATTTATACCGGGCTCCGGCAGACGCCCGAAATGATCGTGAACGCCGCGCTGCAAGAAGACGTACAGGTAATCGGATTGTCGATCCTGTCCGGCGCCCACAACGCCATCGTCCCGCGTATCATGGAATTACTGCGCCAGCGGCGCATGGAGGACGTGATTGTGGTCGTTGGGGGGATCATTCCGGACGGCGACGCGGACGAATTGAAAAAACAAGGAGTGGCCGCTGTGTTTCAGCCCGGCGCATCGCTCCAGGAGATCGTGGAATTTATCCGGTCGCAGGTGCGCCAGACGGCGTGAAGCGGCCGGAATGTGGCAGGGGGGCTTCAATCGCCCGCTCTCAATCGAAAGAAGCAATACCGGGCTCAAGTTAAGCCCGAGCGAGGAATGCTCCGGAAAATAAGGATCCGGGACACCCTCGGTGTACATAGGAGAAGAAGTGCAAGAGAAAAATAACATCGCCGTTTTCGTAGATTACGACAACATCGAAATCGGCCTGAAATCGACGCTGCGGCGCGAGTTTGACGTCGCCATCGCGCTCGATGCGCTCAAGGAGCGCGGCGACATCGTCGCCAAATACGCCTACGCCAACTGGGCGCGCCAGGAAGGCGCCACCCGGCAGATGGCCGAGAACGCGGTGCAGATGGTGCAGCGCATCCCCTCGCCGCGCGGCGACAAGAACGGCGCCGACATCAACCTCGCCCTCGACGCCCTGGAGATGGCCTTCACTCATACCAACGTGAACGCCTTCGCCATCGTCAGCGGCGACAGCGATTTCATCCCGCTGGTGAACAAGCTCAAGGGCTACGGCAAAACCGTCTACGTCGTGGGCGGCCGCGCCTTCACCAGCACCATCCTGCAGCAGAACTGCAACGAATTCATCAGCTACGAGTCCCTGCTGTCGGAACCGGAGAGACCGGAAAAACCGGAAAGGGTGGAACGCCCGCCCCGCGAGCAGCGCCACGAAGCCCGGGCCGCTGCCCAGGGCGGCGGAGGCGGCGCACCCCACGGCCAGCCGCCGCAGAAACAGCACGGTGGCGGCCAGAAGCCCCCGCGGCCCGCGCCGCTCGACCTCGCTCAGGCGATGCCGCTCGTCGAGCGCGCCCTGCAGGTCCTCGAACGCCGCAACGTCCAGCCTCAACTTGGTCTGCTCAAATCCACCATGCTGCAGCTCGACTCCGCTTTCAGTGAGAAAGCCTACGGCGCCAGCAGCTTCTCGGATTTCGTCGAACGCTTGAAACGCGCCGACTACGTCAACGTCAGCGGCACCGGCGGCCGTTACCTCATCGAGCGCAAGGGCCAGGGAGCCAACGAGCGCCCCGCGCCGAAGCCCGAAGAATCCCTGCCGCTGCTGCGCGATGTGCTCGAAACTCACCGCATCGAGATGGAAAACGGCGTCCTCGCCGACGAACTCGCCGGCTGGGTCGCCGAAGAACATCCGAACTACGACACCAAGCATTTCGGCTTCCAGGAATTCACCGAATTCCTCAACTACGCCCAGGACAAGCTCGTCGTCCGCATCGAACCGGACGAAGAGAAAGGCCTCATCGTCTTCCTCGGCGCCGAGTTCTATCCGCCGGCTCTGCCCGAGCCCAAGGAATCGGAATTCCCCGAAGAGGAGGACGAAAAGCAGCCCATCGTCGAAGGCCAGCCCTCGCTGCTCGAGCCGAACCCGCCCCCGCCCAAGCCCAAGAAGGTCGCTTCCCGGCCGCGCAAGGCCGCTCTCGGCCCCGACGGCCAGCCGATCCGCCGCAGCCGCAAGAGGAAAGGCTAGTAAGTGATCGAACGCGTCTTCCCCGAGGGCGGCGTGCCTCCTCAGGGCCCGTACTCACCCGCTGTCCGCGCCGGAGACTTCATCTTCGTCTCCGGCCAGGGCCCGATTGACCGCAATACCAGCCAGTACTCCTACGGAGACATCCGCCACGAAACGAAGATTGTGCTGGAAAACATCCGCGCCATCCTCGCCGGCTGCGGCGCAACCCCGGCCGACGTCGTCAAATGCTCGGTCTTCCTGGCCGACGGCGCCGATTTCGCCGCCATGAATGAGGTCTACGCCGCGTTCTTCGGCGAAACAAAGCCGGCTCGCACCACCGTCGCCTGCCGCTTCGCGAACCCGAAGATGAAAGTCGAAATCGACTGCATCGCCTACCGCCCGAGCGCCTGAACCGCGCGGCGCCGCTGGGCGCGAGGTAAGCAAAATCGCATGATCGGCTATCGCAAGGAACTGTGGTTTGAGGCGCCCACGCGCCGCGCCTTCATCAACATCACTTCCCAGGTGGAAGAGTGTCTCCGGGATAGCGGCGTGCGCGAGGGTCTGGCGCTGGTGAACGCCATGCACATCACCGCCTCGGTCTTCATCAACGACGACGAGTCCGGCCTGCATCGCGATTACGACCACTGGCTCGAACGGCTCGCCCCGCATGAGCCCGTCTCAGCCTACCAGCACAACCGCACCGGCGAGGACAACGCCGACGCCCACATGAAGCGCCAGATCATGGGCCGCGAAGCCGTAGTCGCCGTCACCGAAGGCAAACTCGACTTCGGTCCCTGGGAGCAAATCTTCTACGGAGAGTTCGACGGCCGCCGCCGCAAGCGGGTGCTCGTCAAAATTGTCGGCGAATAGCCTGGCCCCGGCCAGCTACTTCTTGGCGTCCGCCGGAGTCGCCGCCGCGGGCACCGGCTCGGAAAGCACCAGCCGGAAATACGGCTCCGGACGCGTGTCGTACCGGCTCAGCTTTCGTACCGGCGACTGCATCCCCTTCAACCGCGCAAAGACCTGGTAGTCCACCTTCGGGTCCAGATAATCGAACCGGTAGGCCCCGTCCTTGCCAGCAATATAGTTCCTCAACTTGCCGGTCCGCAGATTCTTTAACTGCACCACCGCCATCGGCACGCCGTTGTCCTGCGGGTCGTGCACCACACCGGTCAGCGACCTTCCATTCAAGTCATCGGGCGCGTCCGGGTTCTTGGGAGCGTCAATCTTCTTCCCGTCGTAGGTGACGTGCGGCTGGACCTCCTGGCTTTCCTTCGACTGCGCCGCGCAAAATACCGGGAGAGCAAAAGCCAGCAGGACGACCGATGTGAGTTTCTGCATGATGAAGCCTCGATCTCTTCATCATCGCGCACCGCGAGGCTCTTGGCGGAACGGGGAAGCTCCCCTATCGCGCGGCAGCGCGGCGGCGGCGAAACAGTTGCATCAACCCGATCACGCAGACGCCGCTAAACGTCAGGATCGAGGTCGTCGCCTCTGGCACCATCGATGGCGCGGCCGGTGGATCGGCCAGTAGCGGCCGCGGCAGGCTAAGTACGAACGCGTGTTCCTCCCCGCCGTATAAACCCGTCCCTGCGATCTGATTATTCCCGTTGATCGCATACGCATCCAGCAGATCCCAGCCGGAGTTCACCCCCAGCACGCTGTTCAAATCGATCATCGTCCCGTTCATGTACACAAACGCATGGCTCGACCCATCGGCCGTCGTCGAATAACCGACCACATAGCCGTTGTCGTTCACCCCGTAAGCGTAGCTTGTCGTACCCCCAAGAGTGCCCAGCCCGTTCATCGACCGGCCCCTATACAGGAACGCGTTCATGTACCCGTTCCCCGTAGCCGACCCACCCACGATCGCGCCGGCGTCGTTCACCCCCATCGCATAACTGGTTCCTCCTCCAAGCGTCCCCAGCGGAACCATTACCGATCCGTTCCAGTAAAACGCCCGGAAAACGCCCGGCGCGATCGTCCCGTAACCGACCACCTCACCCAAGTCGTTAATCCCGTATGCCGCGCTCCAGTTTCCCCCCGGCAGGTACCCCAGCATCTGCATCGACCCGCCGCTGTACAGAAACGCCTGCCCATTGCCCCCCACCACCGCTCCGGCGTCGTTGATCGCCTGCCCATAGGTGTTCGCGCCCAGGTCCGTCACCGTGGACCCGTTCCAGATCGCGCCATGTCCTTGCCCGTCCACGTAGTACGTGCCCGTCACCACTCCGGAACCGTTTATGCCAAACGCGTAACTGTCCGCCCCGGTAACAGAAGTCGAAAGACCAGACACCGCGCCCGATCCGCTCAGGAATGCCTGCGTGCCCCCGGTGCTCGTCGTGCTCCAACCCGCCGCCTGCCCCAACCCGTTGATTGCATAGGCCGTTGCATTGCCTCCGCCCAGCGTCCCCAGATCTTGAATCAAGCCAACCGGCCCGGCGAACCCCAGGCCCACCGTAACAGCCCCGAAAAGACCGGCAACGCGCGTAATTCGCATGGCGACAAGACTCAGAATTCCCGTTCTGGAAAACTGAGTATGGCACAGCGAATTTTGCAGAGGTATCGAGAAAAAGTTCTAATTTTCCTCGAATTTAAGTACTACAACCCTGGGAACCCACGGGCCTAGGCCGGCCCTATGCCCATGATTATGTGGCGCTTTCTTCCAACTCCAGCACCTGCGCCTGCGCCCGCTGCCATCGCAGGCGGCCCTGGTATTCCTGCCACAACGTCGTAATTCCGGCCCAGTAATACCCGCCAACAAAAAGCAGCAGGAACGGCAGGGTCAGGTAGTTGTACGTGTCGATCGCGTAAGCCATCATCGAGACGAAGTACGTGCCCGCGGCGATCTCCGCGTACGGCAGCCAACCGCTCCGCCGCCGGTATTTCACCGGCCGCACCTTCAGCTTGTCAGACCCGTTGACCGCGTATTTCGGCGTCCGCGCGAAACTCGTCTGTACGCCGAACAGCGCCTCCAGCACCGCCTTCGTATTGATGATCGTCAGCGCCACACCGGCCGCCATCAGCGCCGGCAGCAGAAACACGCCCCGCTTCCAGTCCTGGCGGAACAACTCCCGCCGCGCCATCAGATAGAACGCCGAAATCGACCAGAACGAAGCAATGATCAGCGGTATGTCCAGCACCACCATCTGCAACCATCCCATGTAGAACCGGATGATCATCACCGGCAACATCAGCACCGCGACCACCACCATCAGGGGGTAAGAGATGTTCGGCGTCAGATGGAAGAAAGCCTCCATCTTCCGCCGCCAGGAAACCTTCGACCGCAGAATCGCCGGCAGCAGCTTCAGCGCCACCTGCGTCAGGCCCTTGGCCCAACGCGACTGCTGTACCTGAAATCCATACGTATCCACCGGCAGCTCCGACGGGCAGTCCACCGACGGCACGTAAACGAACCGCCAGCCTTTCAACTGCGCCCGGTAGCTTAAGTCCGAGTCCTCGGTGAGCGTGTCGTGCTGCCAGCCACCAGCGTCGTCGATCATCTTGCGCCGCAGGATCCCCGCCGTGCCGTTGAAATTGAAGAATAAATCGCCGCCGCAGCGAGCACCGTGTTCGAGCACGAAGTGCGCGTCGAGCAGCATCCCCTCCACCTCGGTCAACAGGTTGTAATGGCGGTTCAGGTAGCTCCAGCGCGTTTGCACCACGCCGACCTTGGAATCGAGGAAAAAGTGCACCGTGCGCTCGAGAAAGTCCACCGGCGGAACAAAATCGGCGTCGAAGATCGCAACCAGTTCTCCCGTCGCCGTTGCCAGACCTTCTTGCAACGCGCCGGCCTTATAACCATGACGATTCGTCCGGTGCTTGTATTCAATCGGATGACCCTGCGCGCGGTACTCGGCCACCAACCGCTCCGTGAACTCGTGCGTCTCGTCGGTCGAGTCGTCCAGCACCTGTATCTGAAGCAGGTGTTTCGGGTACCGGATCTTAGCCGTCTGCTCGATCAGCCGCTCGACGACATACCTCTCGTTGAATAGCGGAAGCTGAATCGTCACGCGCGGCAGTGCGCCTTCGGCAAACCGCGCCGGAGCATCCTTCGGCAGGTTCTTGCGAAACTTCGTGTACTCGTGAATCAGCTTGTACCGGTGCATGCCATAGACGGATAACACCACCAGAACCCCAAAGTACGGGACCAGCAGCGCCCAATCAAACGGCTGCAGATGATAAAGGCCCGAAAATGTCGTGTCGGTAAACTGAGTCACCAGCCGGTTGGCAAGCGAGGCAGCGAGTAAGAACGCGGGAGCGGATATGTCAGGGATCATCGTCCGGCGGAGGCACTACGCCGACCCCTAGTCTATCAGAAACCTTACCTTAGTTATGTTAAGTTTTCCTCATCTTCGGGCCCCGCTAGTAAGGCTGAATCCGTAACTCGCGCAGCTTCTTCGCCGCCGCCGTCCATCCCCCGCCGGCCGCCGCCTCGACCACCGCATACGGCTCCCGCGCAATGCCTCCCCGCACCGTACGCGTGATAGGGTTGTCCCTCCAATCCCATAGCCGCCCCGGATGGCTGTCGACGCTAACCGGCAACCGGTCCCATCGCCCCTCCGGATAACAATACACCCCAATCGCCTGAATCAGCAGGCCATAGACGGCCACCACAGCAAGCGCCCGTCTCCAACCGCTGCCCGGAAGCGCTGGCAACCCCGCTGCGACCAGGATCATCAGCGGCGCCAGAATGTCCGTCAGCAGCCTCGGACCCCAGCAGTAACCGCCCCACCAGGTGGGCCAAAACGCAACGACGCCGATCTGACAGATCGAAAAAATGCCGGCCGCCACGATCACCCTTCCATGCCGGCCGGCTGCCACCCGCGCCCGCCGGGAAAGCGCCGCCAACGCAAAAATCACCACTGGTGTGTAAACCAGCAGTCCGCGCGCCGGACTGAATAAAATACCCGCCAGCCCTTCGATAAAATGCCCGCTCAGAACGTGCTGGTATCCACCGCTGACCCGGCCGAACACCGCCAGGTTTCCCGCCCCCGTCAGCGCCCCCGCCACCATCACCGGCGCCAACACCCGTATCCAGGTGCCCGGCCTCGTCCGCCGCAGGCCAAGCACCACCCCGAGCGCCACCAGCAAAGCAATGTTGCTCGGTCGGATCGTCAACGCACACCCCGCGCAAAATCCGGCAATCCACTCCCACCGCACGTTCGCTGCGCCTTCTTCCCACCGGTCGATAGCATACAGACACCCGAGAATCGCCACTTGCCCATAGGTATGCTGCCAGAGCGCCTGGCTCGCTGTGGACCAGTTCCCCGTGCCCAACGCGAACACCAGCGCCAGCAGCCACGCTTCCCTCTCCGGCAACATTCGGCGAAGCAACGCCAACAGCAGCAGGGCCACAGTCGCCGCCAGCGCCACCGCGACAAACTTTTCCGTGATCCGCGCCACTGCGACAAGGGTACCCGGATCCTGCCGCCGCACCCAGGGCACGTACGCCACGGGCAGATAAAGCGGCGTCGCCAGCACGGGGCCGCCGATCGGATAAAAGCTGTACCAGCGCCCGCCCACCTGCCGGGTCACGAACTTCGCGTACCACACGTGATCCCGCAGGTACGGCCCGAACCGGTCCAGCGCCACCGAATGATCCAGAAGAATCGAAACCGGGATCAGCGCCGCTGGCAGCGAATCCCCGGAAGCGATTGGCCGAAGATTCGAGTGATAGACCAAAGAAAGAAAGACCCACAGAATCGCGTAGCGCCACTTACCGCCCCTCCA
Source organism: Acidobacteriota bacterium (assembly GCA_021778335.1). Classification (GTDB taxonomy): domain Bacteria; phylum Acidobacteriota; class Terriglobia; order Bryobacterales; family Bryobacteraceae; genus JAJYKC01. The sequence goes on from JAJYCN010000003.1 coordinate 24,314, forward strand.
GCGGAGGCCCGGCGTTTCTTCCCTCGCGGTTGAGGAGCGCGATTCCAATCTAATCCACCATAGCGAACGGCTGTACGCTGATAAACTGTTTTCTTCGCAGAACTCCGCCATGGCACAACCGAACGCACTCGAAAGTCGCACGGCCCTCGTCACAGGCTCGAGTAAGGGAGTGGGGCGGGGCATCGCCGTCGCGCTCGCTTCCGCCGGCGCCGATGTCATCGTCAACTTCAACAGCGACCGTGAAGGCGCCGAAACCACCGCCTCCACCGTCCGCTCCCTCGGCCGGCGCGCCTGGGTCGTCCAGGCCGACGTCGGCAAAGCCGTGGACATTGAACGCATGTTCGGCCAGATCGCCGCCTGGGAAGCCGCGGTGGACATCCTGGTCAACAACGCCGGCGTGCAGACCTGGAAGCCGCTGCTCGATCTCGCCGAGTCCGATTGGGACCGCGTGCTCTCCACCAACCTCAAAGGCTGCTTTCTCTGCACCCAGTCCGCCGCCCGCCACATGAAGGAGCGCGGGTGGGGACGCATCGTCAACATCGGCTCGGGCTGCAACAAGCTCGCTTTCCCCGGCCTCGTCGATTACACGGCCAGCAAGGGCGGCATCGAGATGTTGACCAAGGTCGCCGCCGTGGAACTGGCCCCCTACGGCATTACCGTGAACTGCGTGGCGCCCGGCGCCATCGAAATCGAGCGGACGCGCCTCGAGGCCAGCGATTACGCCGCCACCTGGGCCGCGGCGACACCCGTGGGACGCGTCGGCCAGCCCGAGGACGTCGCCAACGCCGTGGTCTTCTTCGCCAACCCGTCCTCGTCTTTTATCACCGCCCAGACCATTTGGATCGACGGCGGCCTGTTCGCCCGTCCCTACTGGCCTTACCACGAATAGGGCCTCACGGAGCCGTTATCGAATGTCGAAAACGAAAACAGAAACGGAACCCGATATTCTCGACCGCGACCTTTGTTCCGGCTTCGTCCCGCTCTATGTCCTCCAGCTCGCCGATGACGCCCCGGTCTTCGGCCTGCGCATCGTCGAGGAACTCGCGCGCCACGGCTACCGCATCAGCCCCGGAACGCTCTACCCGCTCCTCCACAACCTGGAAAAGAAAGGTTATCTTCGCTCGGATCAGGAGCGCGATGGCCGCGCCCTGCGCCGCCTCTACCGCACCACCAAAAGCGGCCGGAAAGCCTTCGCCGCGGCCCGCCGCAAGGGGCGCGAGATGATCGAGGGTAAATGACGCCACCCCCGGATCCGCCTCGCTGTGCCTGGCCCCGCCGCCCGCTCGACATCGCTTACCACGACACCGAGTGGTGCGTGCCCGTCCATGACGACCGCCTTCTATTCGAACTGCTTACGCTCGAAGGCGCGCAGGCCGGCCTGTCGTGGTCCATTGTGCTCGCAAAGCGCGAAGCCTACCGCAAGGCCTTCGCGAACTTCGACCCCGCCAGGGTCGCCCGCTTCGATTCCCGCCGCGCCGCCAAACTCCTCGAAAACCCGGGCCTCGTACGCAACCGGCTCAAAATCGCCTCCACCATCTCGAACGCGCACGCATTCCTGACGGTTCAGGCCGAGTTCGGCAGCTTCGACACCTACTTGTGGCGTTTCGTCGACGGCGCCCCCGTTCAGCCCCGCCGCCGCGCTTCCTCGCCGCCTACCGCCCGCGACACACTCTCTGACGCCCTCAGCAAGGATCTGCTCCGGCGCGGCTTCCGCTTCGCCGGCTCAACCATTTGCTACGCGTATCTCGAAGCCGCCGGCCTCATCAACGGCCACGTCGTCGAGTGTTTCCGCCACTCCGCCCTCAGCGCGCCGTAAGCGTGATCACTGCCTGGTTGTCATAGTCGTCGGTCACCCGCAGCGCCACTACGTGCTGGCCTTCCGGCGCCGGCACAAGGTATTCTTCCTCCTTCGCGTCCGATATCCCGCTTATGGGCTCGATCACCCGCCAGTCGCCGCCGTCCGCCGAAATCTCCGCCTTCACCAGAATGCTCGCCGCGTCGTGCGCCGCGCAGCGGACCTTCGTCCCGCCCGCCTCGTGCACCACCTCGCCGCGCGACAGCACCGGCGGTGTGTTGTCAATCGTGAACGGGTCGCTCACCAGCATATCGCTCAGCGACTGGCCGGCCGGGTTCGAAGGCTCGTCGCTCGCCGTGACACGAACCACATAATCGCCATCGGGAAACGCCCGCGAATCGAAGCTATACTCCTTCTCGCGCAGCTTGTCCTTCAGCAGCCGCCACACCGTCTCATTGACGCCGCGGATCTCGACCTTGTACTCAAGCGTGTCTGCGTTAGGGTCGAGCGCCGTCCACCGCACGCCCAGGAAACCCTTCGCGTAGTTCATCGTCACTGCTGGCGAAATGTCGATCAGCGGCGCCGGAGCCGCGGCGCGATGTCCACCCAACGGCGGCAGCGTAATGTTGGCGGTAGGGACCATCGACAGCACCTGCGGCGGGAACTTGTAATTCGGCGGGGTGATCTCCATCTCCTGCACCTCGGGCGGCAGGTTCTTGGTCAGGTACGCCACCGTCACCATTGACACACGCGGACCCTCGCCGTCCGCCCCGCTCCGGCTGAGCCGCAGCCGGTACTGCAGAAACCGCGCCGCCGGCGATGCTACACGTCCGCTGTCGCCAATGAGCGGCGCCTTCTGCCACTCGCTCCAGTTCTGCTCCGGACGGTCCGTGTTGCCCGAGCGCGTCTCCACTTCGATCGCCCCTTTCGGCGTCGGCTCGAGCGACAGCGCCCCCCAGTGCGTAAACGTCCCCGCGTCGTACACGCTGCTTTCGAATGTCCCCGATGGAACCGTCTCCGCTCCCACACGGTACACCTTGCCGATGTTCCCCGTCACCGCGTAAAGGCCACCGTCACCATCCGCCAGGAATGCCGTCACCTGCGTCGGCGCGAGTTCAGCAAGCTCTGTGCTCAGCCAGCTTGTGTCCACACGGTAAATGACGCCCTTGTTCCCCGATCCCAGCAACGCTTTGCCTTGCTTATCGAACGCGATCGCGTAGACCATCGCCTGCGCGTCGGAAAAGACCTTGCGCGGGGCGCCGTCAGCGGTGATGCGGATCACCTCCGAACCACCGGCGAGCGGCGCCAACGCATGAGGCAGTGGCGACGGCCCCGGCGCTATAGGGGTTGGCTGTCCTACAGCACCTACCACCGCCGCCGAGGCGGCCGGAACCGCGAGCGTCCCCGCGGCCGGGCGCGCCGGAGCCTTCGCCCCGGCCGCCGCCGCATAGATATCGCCGTTCGGCGCCACCGCCAGTGCCGTGATCTCCGTCTTCTCGGCCTCGTACAACACAAACGCCTGGCCCGCCCCTGCGCCCGTATCCGGCTTGAGCCGCACGATCAGGCCGCTCGGCGCCGTCCCCGCGATCAGATCCCCGCGCCCGTCCAGCGCCAGCGAGCGCACATTCGCTTCATCCGTCGCAAAGAATTCGGAACTCTTTCCGTCCGGCGTCACGCGAAACACCCGCCCCGGGTCGCCGGTCGCCACAAACAACGCCCCGTCCTTGGCGAAAGTGAGCGCCCAAATGTAGCGCGCGTGCGGATCGAAAAACACTTCGCTGTGTCCGTCGGCCGAAACCCGGTACACCTTGCCCGAAGGCGACGTCGCCGCATAGAGCCGTCCACCGCCGTCCGCCGCCAGCGCCTGAATCGCGATCCCCGGCAGGTCTGTCAGCTTTCGTCCCTCGCCCTGCGCGTTCACCACGAATAAACGCGCCGAGCCACCCTCGCTGCCTCCCCCGCCCAGGTACAGGTTCCCCTTCCCGTCCCGTGCCGCCGACCACAGATAAGGCAGCGCCGCGTCGAAGACCTCCTTCACCTCCGGCCCGAGTATGAGCAGCCCGTCGCTGCGCAGAGCGAGGCCTTTCCGCGTGCCCTTCTCAAAATCGGCTTGCTCGGACTGCTGCCAGAACTGCGTATCGACGGCCCGCGCCGTCACCGCCAGCGTCAGGACCGCACCACAACCCAACGCCAGTGAGGCGCTCGAACGGAAACGGAATTTGAACATGGAATAGAGATAGAAACTTACTTCACGTGAATCCGCAGGCTGTAAGCGCCGTTCACGACGAGATCGAACGGAATGCTGCCCTGCTCGACCAATGTCGCACCCGATGCCGGCAGGTGATGCGCCCCGGACCGCCCCGTCTGCATGACGTTCATCACGCTCGGCGGCAGATCCGGCAGCGCCTTGTCGGCATAATACAGCGTCGGCGAAGGCTCGATCAGCGACACGTACAACCGGTTGTTCACGCGTTCTTGATTCAACAACGAAATCGTCTGAGAAATGCCGATGTTGCGGTCCGAAAGCCGGGCGGCGTTCTGCGCGCGGTCGAGCGTATCGGCGTCGCTGAGCAGAATCTGATAATCGCCCGGCGACAGGCCCGCCGGCAGCGTCACGGCGAAATCCCGCTCCATCCTCTCGCCGCGGTACGGCCGCAGGAATACGCGCCCGTGCAGAGTCGTACCCGCCGGAGCCTCGCTCGCCGAAAGCCATGCCGTGTCGATCGCCGCCGTCCGCCGGTCCGGCAGCAGGTCCACCGTCGCGCTCACCGCTTTCAGCTTTGGCGAATCCACCGGGTTCAGATAAAGCCGGTTGAACCGCTCGCCCCACCACGTGGCCAGCATCATCGGCGCCGGCACCGGCATCTCGCCCGGCGCCTGCATCGTCGCAAAGCTCACGTTCGGCTCCCCGTCCAGCTCAATCTGCCCGCGCATCCGGTACGTCGATTCCTCGGCAAACTCGTTCAGCCCTTCAATCGAGTTGAACAGCGTCAGCATCATCAGGTACGGCGTCCACTTCTGGTTCACCATCACGCTGAATTTCAGGTCCCGCTCGTTGCGCAGCTTGTTCGACTCGTCGAACGCCCGCACCTTCACGCTCACCGGCACCACTTCCGCTGTCGCGCCCAACTCGCCCAGAATCGCGCTGTGCCGGTCCTGCCGCAGCGCTCCCACCACTTCGGTGGCATTGCCGATCTTGTTCGGCTGATACGAGGAAGCGAGCGTCGTCACCACGTCGCCCTTGGCCATCGGAATGTCGGCCGGACCCAGGTTGAAAAACGAATGCCCGCAGGCCAGCACGTGCTTGCCGTCGTTGTAAGTCACCGTGCACATGCCCGTCACGCTCATATCGCCGGAAACCAGCGCCAGCGTCACTGCCTGGCCCGGCCGCAGCGACGTCTTCCAGTCCGGCGCCGGCGCCGCGCTCCGAGGCAGGCTCGACGCCCCGCCCGCCACCGTCGCCGTCAGCCCCGCCTGCTCGAACAACCCTCCGAACAGACGCACCGCGTTGTCTGAAAATCCCGAGAACGCCAGCGGCGTCGCAATCGGCGTCAGGTTCAACCCCGCCGCGCCTGTCCCCGGCGAGGCAAGCACATGAGCAAGCATCGGGTCGAGCGCTGCCGCCGCCTGCGCGGCCCGCGCCTTCTGCGGCGTCTTCGCCTCCACCGGCTTCGAATGGTCGAACGCGTTCACTTCGAGCATCAGCTCGATCGGCGTGATGCCGCAGATCGCGTCCGGCGAAAACATGCTCAATCGAAGCGCCACCGCGCCCACCAGCTTGCCGTCGATGTACACCGGGCTTCCCGACATCCCGCCCGCGACGTTCGTCCGCTCCGCCTTGCCTCCCATCCGCGCCAGGATTACGTCCTCGCCCGGACCCCACATGTTCTTCTCGATGCCGAGAATCTCGATCGGCACCGGCTCCGGTTCGGTACCCGAAAACACCGTCCACGCCACGCCGCGCATGCCCGGGCGCAACTCCGCCTCTTTCAGAATCGGAGGCTTGCCGATCTGCGGCGGCTCCGGTTTCGCCGTCTGCCCTATCATCATCGCCTGCCACAACAGGCCCGCCGCGGCCGCGTTACGCCACATCATGCAACTTGATCCTTCATTGCGCCAGGCGGTTCGTGCCCTCCGGCGTCTTGCTTTCATTATGGGGCCAATTCGACCGGGAATTTTCGAGCGCACAGCGCGAGGCGCGCTCAATTCCGGACAGGGAACGCCCGCGCCTCGCTGCGTTGTGCGCGGCGGTGTACGAAAGCTATCCTGCTAGTCGGGAATCCCTAATGAGTCTGCGCGCCCGCCTGCGCCTCGCCATCGTCGCTCTCGTCGCCCTGGTCGTCACCGGCCTTTCCGCGCTCTATCTGTTCGACTTCACCCGCGCCTCGCTCGACAACGCCTCCAACCTCGGACGCAACATCGCCAACAACGCCAAGGGCTACATGATCGAACGCTTCACCCGCGCGTTGAGCGAACGCCCCGCGCCGCCCTCGACGCCCGCCGCCTACAAGCAGGCCTGGACCGAAATCGTCCGCACCGATCCGCTCATCTCCGCCATGCTCCAGCGCAGCCGCGCCAATGCCGACATGGTCGCCAACGTAGCCATCGCCGGTGAGGACGGCCGTATCCTTGCCGCCTCTGACGCCTCCACCATAGGGCTGCCCACGCCCACACCCGGCGACGCCGGCGACGTCGACGCCTCCCACACCCTCAGCGGCCTGCTCGAGTTGTTCAGCACCAACCGCAACTACGTCGTCTCCCTCCCGCTCGGCGTCCAGGGCGATCCCAAACCGGTCTTCACCATGTCCGTCGTCATCGACTCGATCTTCCTCCGGCACGCCCTCCGCCCGGCCTTCTACAACCTCGGCCTGGCCTTCTTCATCGCTCTGCTGGTGTCGATGCTACTCGGCGTCGTTCTTCCCAACCTCGCTCTCCGGCCGCTGGAACGCGTCAGCCGCCGCATCGACGAAATCCGCAGCGGGCAGTTCGCGCCCACCGCCCCTCCCACCGAAGGAGAGACGCGGGAGTTCGCCGACGTGCAGTCGAAGCTCACCCTCCTCGGCCAACAGGTGCGAGGGGCCCGCGAGGACGCGCTCAACTTGCGCGGCAATCTCGACCGCATGCTCGAACGCCTCCAGGAAACCGTGCTCCTGTTCGACACCGCCGGACGTCTCACCGTGGCCGGCCACCTTGCTGAGACGCTGTTCGGCCGGTCGCGCTCCGAACTGCTCGGCCGCCCGGTCCAGGAACTGTTCCCGCCCGAAACGCCGCTCGGCGCCGCCATCGCCCAGGTCCGCGCGTCAGAAGGCACAATCGAAAACCGCATTTTCTCGCCCGCCGAAGCCACCGGCCTTCACCCGATGCGCCTGCTCGTCAACGCCGAATTCCTCGGCGAACCCGGCGCACCCTCCGGCCTCCTCGTCCGCCTCTCCGACGTCGAAACCCGCACCCAACTCGAGCGCCACCTCGATCTTGCCTCGCGCCTTGCCGCCATCGGCCGCCTCACCGGCGGAGTCGCGCACGAGATCAAGAACCCGCTCAACGCCATCACGCTTCACTTGGAAGTTCTCAAAACCAAACTCGACGATGGCGGCCCCGAGATCGGCGTCATCCTGAACGAAGTCCGCCGCCTGGACCGCGTGGTGAAAACGTTCCTCGATTTCAGCCGTCCGGTCGATCTCCAGGTCCGCGACCTCGACCTCGCCTCCCTCACCCGCGAAACCGCCGCCTTCCTCCTGCCACAGGCCGCCGCCAAATCCGCCCACATCGAAGTCGACCTGCCGGCCCCGCTTCCCGTCCGCGGCGACGCCGAACTCCTGCGCCAGTCCCTGATCAACGTGATCGTCAACGCGCTCGACGCCATCCCCTCCGGAGGCCGCGTACGGATATCCTCGGAGCACCCCTCCGGCGAATGCGCGCTCACCATCTCCGACAACGGACCCGGCATTCCACCCGAAATCCGAGGCAAAATCTTCAACCTCTACTTCTCCACCAAGACCGGTGGAAGCGGCATCGGACTGGCTATGACTTTCCGGCTCATTCAACTGCACGGTGGTACAATCGACCTTTCAGACGAGCCAGGCCCAGGCGCCAGTTTCCGGATTAGTCTTCCTGAAGCAACACCCACCGGCGATCCGGAGGTGCCCATTCTTGCAGGCAGTTGACTTCCTGCGGCGCGCGGCTTCGTCCGAAAGATTCTGAACGTGCGCTCTTCACTCCCCATCTCGGTCGTCATCGCTCTGGTTCTTACCACCGGCGCTTGCCATCGCCGGCAAAAGATGCCGGTATCCGTACCTTCCACGCCATCCCCCAAGCCGCCTTCGGAGACCGCTCCGCTTCCACCTCCGCCGCTTGTGCAACAACCCGCTCCCTCCGAACAGCCGCCGGTGCAAACGCCTCCAATCGGCACGGAGGCTCCGCCGGCCCACCAAACCCATCGCCACGCCCATCACAAGCCCGCCACGCAGGCGCCGTCGGTAAGCGTGGCAAAACCAACGCCGCAACCCGCAACGCCCGCACCCCCGTCCGCGCCCCCCGCCGCCGCCCCGCTGCAACTCGGCTCCATGCTCACTCCCGAGCAGCGCCGCGCTCTCGTCGAGGCCATCGACGCAAGCAGCGCCCACGCGCGCCACAACTTGTCCGTCATTTCGATCTATCACTTGACGCCCTCCCAGACCGAAACCGCAAACCAGATCCGCAGTTTCCTTAAGCAGGCCCAAGCCGCGCGCGATTCCGACCCCGAAGCCGCCCGCAGCCTCGCCGAGCGCGCAGACCTGCTCAGCCGCGACTTGCTCAAGAGCGTCCAATAGCTGGGCACACAACAAAAAACCGGCCTTTAGGCTCTGCGCCCAAAGGCCGGCTTGCACGCGCCGAAGTTGTTTTCGCGTTATTGCTGCGAGGCGGTCTGGCCGTTCACGCTGCTGTTCTGCGATTGCATCGCGGGGCCGGTCGAGGTCCCCGGCATCTGCCGCGTGAACACCCGCACGTCCACGCGCCGGTCGTCCTTGTTCGCGCGCCGCCCGCCCGTATCCGCTTCGCCTACCCCAAGCTGATGGATCATCCGCAGCGGTACGTTCTGGCTCGCCAGATACCGAACCACCGCGTCGGCCCGCTGCTGGCTCAGTGTGAGGTTGTAGTTCTTGGCGCCCACACGGTCCGTGTAGCCCTCCACCTCAATCACCACGCCCTTCATCGGACCGAGACTCTTCACCAGTTCGTCCAGTTGCTGTTGCTGGTCCGACGTCAGCCTGCTCTTGCCGAAACCGAAATACACTTTCTTGGTATCGGCCAGCTTGTAGCTGTCCAGATTGTCCACGGTTCCGCGCAGAGCGTCGGACGTTTCCTGCGCCATTGATCTCGCGCCGTCGGCCCGCTGGCCTGCCTGCAGCGCCGCGTCATTCGCCTTCGCCGCCGCAAGGTTCGCGTCCTTCGCCGCTTTGCCTGCATCGGTTGCCTTCTCATCGGCCACCGATACTTGACGGTCCAGATCTCCGATCGCCTGCTTGTTGTCGGCGGTCTGCTTCTGGACGTCGTTTACCTGGTTCTGCACCGGGGCGATCGCCTGCTGCACGTGCTTCTTCGTAGCCAGGCAGCCCCAGTTCCCAAGCGAAAGTAACGTCACTCCCGCCAACAGGGCGGGCGCCTTCATGATTGTCATAATCCCTCTTCTCCTCGCCTGCCTCACGGCAGTGTGGTCGCTGCTTGTTAAAGCAACCAACGTTCCAATGGCTAAATCCCTTGAATTTCGTGTCACTTCACCGCTCCGGTGCGTAAAAGTTACGCAACCGTGACGTTCCACTTACACTGACAAGGTAGTTCTGTCAAACCGGTCGTCTGATAACCGCGGGAAGGACTGTAAGGACCGCGAGAGGATGGGCTACGTGACCTTAGGTTCCGTTACCCTCCGGCCTGCGATCGCATCCGGCGTGCGCCGCCGGGCGTACAAAAAGTAAATCACTAACCCGATCGCAAGCCAGACAAAGAACCGGATCCATGTCAGTAGCGGCAGTCCCATCATCAACAGCAAACAACAGGCGATCGACAGCAGCGGCACAAGCGGCACCAGGGGAACCCGAAACGTCCGCGGCCGCTCTGGCTGTTTCTTGCGCAGCACGATCACCCCCACCGCCACCACGATGAATGCGAACAGCGTGCCGATGTTCGATAGCTCCGCGAACGTATCGATGTCCCATATCCCCGCCGGCACGCCCACAAAGAACCCCGCGATCCACGTGCTGATGTGCGGCGTCTGAAAGCGCCGGTGGACCTTGCTGAACATATCCGGCAGCAGACGGTCCCGCGACATCGCGAACCATACCCGCGCCTGGCCGTACTGATACACCAGCAGCGAGCTCAGCATCCCCATCAGCGCGCCCGCCGTCACCACCAGACGCAGCCGGTTATAGCCCAGCGCCTTTAACGCATCGGCCACGGGCGAGTCCGTGTTCAACGTTTCGTAATGCGCAATGCCGGTCAGCACCAGCGACACCGAGCCGTACAGCAGTGTGCACAAAATCAGTGTCGCAATGATGCCCACGGGAAGATCCCTCTGCGGCCGCTTGCACTCTTCCGCCGCCGTCGATACCGAATCGAATCCGATGTAAGTGAAGAAGACAATCGAAGCGCCTGTAAGGACGCCCGAAAAACCGTGCGGCGCAAACGGATGCCAGTTCGACGGATGAATCGCCCTCGCCGCGCCGGCGCAGAAGATCACGATGGCAAGCACCTTGATCGCCACCATCGCCGTGTTCGTCTCCGCGCTCTCCCTCACGCCGCGCACCAGAATCCACGTCACCAGCATGGTGATCAGCAGCGCGGGAATGTTGAAGATCCCTTCCGGCTGGCCCGGCGCCGGATACATCGGATACGCGATCGCCCCCGGTAAATGCACTCCGAATATGTTGTCGCCTAAGTCTTGTAAGTACGCCGAGAAGCCGACGGCGACGCTCATGTTCGACACGGCGTACTCGAGGATTAGGTCCCAGCCGATGATCCAGGCGAAGATCTCGCCCAGAATGGCGTACGCGTACGTATAAGCGCTGCCGGCGATCGGAATCATCGACGCCAGTTCCGCATAGCACAGCGCCGCGAAGAAACACGCCACCGCCACCAGCGCGAACGACAGCGTAATCGCCGGTCCCGCGCCCGGACGGCCGAGCGTCGTCGCCCCGTGCACGCCGTTCATCAGCAGATCGAGGATCGTCGCGTGAAAAACGCTCTCGATCTTCTCGACCTTGCCAGCCGCCGCGGTCCCCGTCAGCGTGAAGATGCCCGACCCGATCACCGCGCCCACGCCCAACGCCGTCAGGCTCCACGGCCCCAGCGTTTTGCGCAGCCGCCGGGCCGGATCCTCCGACGCGGCGATCAGATCGTCGATGCTCTTGGTGCGCAGCAGCGAACTCAACCCTTGCCTCCGGCTTGCCGTCCCTCGGTCATGGGGGAAGTATCCACGCTGCGCCGGCTCCCGCCGCGGACTAACGCTTCCGCTGGCCCTTCACCATCTTCTTCACTTTCGTCTTCTGCGAACCGCGCGCCACGCCCGCCGCGCGCTTGGCCTTCGGCGCCGCTTTCTTCCGCGAGGCCCGCTTCAGCGCCTTGCGCTCTTCTTTGCCGGTAATTGCTTTGGTATTCATTCTTCGATTTTGACCCCTGCGTATTTTTCCACCAGCTTTTTCAAGCCGTACCTGGGAAAGTTTACTGTAAGTTTGGCGTCTTCGCCATCTCCCTCGCGCCGCAGCACCGTGCCGCGCCCGTACTTGGGGTGCTGAATCTCGGTCCCCGGACCGATCCCCTTCCGCGCTTTCGGCGCCGAGGCGGCCGGACGAACCGGCTGCGGCGCCGGCTGCGCCGGAACTGGGACTGGCGCAGCCGCGGAAGCGGCGGGCTTTGAAATCCCGGCCGGCGCCGGCATGCCGCGATCCGTAAAGAACCGCGAAATGTTCTCCACCGAGTTCACCGTCGTGCCCGTATACAAGTTCTTACGCGACGTCTCCCGCACCTCGTGCCGCTCCACGAAGAAGTCGATCTGCGCTCCCCCCGCGTCCTCGCGCAGCGGCGTCGTCAGCTTCGCCGGCACTTCAGCCAGAAACCGCGATGGCCGTGTCCGCTCGGGTGTCCCTCCGCCAAACCGCCGCCGGAACCGCGCCCACGTCAGATACAGCCGCTCCATCGCGCGCGTCATGCCCACGTAGCACAGCCGCCGCTCTTCCTCCATCCCCGATGGCGAGTTCAACGACCGCGTGTGCGGGAACAGCCCTTCCTCCATCCCCGTGATAAACACCACCGGAAACTCCAGGCCCTTGGCGTTGTGCATCGTCAGCAGGGATACCGGAGCGCGCTCATCCACGCCATCGGCGTCCGCCACCAGCGCTGCGTGATCGAGAAACTCGACGATCCCTTCGCCACGCTCCGACGCTTCCGCCGCCGCCGTCTGCAATTCATCCAGGTTGCCCAGCTTCCCCTCGGCTTCCGGCGCCGTGTCCTGCTCCAGCATCTTCCGGTATCCCGTCCGCGAAAGAGTCTCCTTCAGCGTCCGGTCCACCGGCTGCACCGCGGCAAACTCGGCCAGCTCCACAATCAACTTCCGGAACGCCGCCACCGCCGCCTCGGCCCGCGCCGGAAACGCATGCTCCTCGAGCAGCGCTTCCATCGCCTCCCACATCGGCAGCCCGCGCTCGGACGCTCGTTTCTCAATCTGCTCCACTGTCGTCTTCCCGATGCCTCGCGCCGGCGTATTGATGACTCGCGCCAGCGCCACCGAATCCCGCCGGCTCGCCAGCAGCTTCAGATAACTCAGCGCGTCCTTCACTTCGGCCCGCTGGTAGAAACTGAAGCCGCCCACGACAAGATACTTCCGCCCATACCGCCGCAGTGCTTCTTCAATCTGCCGCGATTGAAAGTTCGTGCGGTACAGCACCGCCACGTGACGCGACGGATCCTCCCGCAGCAGCTTCTCGATCGTATCGGCCACGAACAGCGCTTCATTCTCCGCGTCCAGGCCCTCGTATACCCCAACCGGCGCACCTTCGCCCGACTCCGTCCACAGCCACTTTCCCTTGCGCTCGGTGTTGTTCGCCACCACCGCGCTCGCCGCCTCGAGAATCGTCTTCGTCGAGCGGTAGTTCTGCTCCAGCCGGATCACCGTCGCACCCGGATAGTCCCGCTCGAAGTCGAGTATGTTCCGGATATCGGCTCCGCGCCAACCATAAATCGACTGGTCCTCGTCCCCTACCACGGCCACGTTCCCGTGCCCGCCTGTCAGCAGCCGCATCAAGTCGTACTGCGCCCGGTTCGTGTCCTGATACTCATCGATCATCACAAACTCGAACCGCCGCCGGTACCGCTCCCGCAATTCCTCATCGTGACGCAACACCCGCACCGTCTCATGCAGCAGATCGTCGAAGTCCAGCGCATTGGCCTGCCGCAGCCCGCCCTCGTACCGCTCGTATATCTGGGCCAACCGAGCTTCCCGCTGGTCCTTTGCCTTGGCATACGCCTCGTCCGGCGTCTCCTGCTGGCCCTTGCGTTGACTGATCCAGCTCAGCGCCTGCCGGTACTGCACCGTCTCCTCGCTCAGCCCCAGACCCCGGTAGGCGGTCTTCAGCAACGCAAGCTGATCGTCGTCGTCGTAAATGTTGAACTGCGTCGTGAACCCCGGCCGGATCTGCGCCAGGCTCGCCCCGTCCCGCCGCAGCAGCCGCACGCAAAAGGAATGAAAGGTCGAAAGCAGCGGGCTGTCGGAAGTCGGGGGGTTGTTCAGCAGCATCCGCACCCGCTGCCGCATCTCCTCGGCCGCTTTGTTCGTGAACGTCACCGCCAGCACCGCCGGACCCGGTACTCCGTACTTCGCCACCAGGTGCGCAATCCGGTGCGTGATTACCCTGGTTTTCCCACTTCCGGCCCCAGCCAACAATAACAATGCGCCATCGACATGCTCGACGGCCGCGCGCTGCTGGGGGTTCAGGGAAGCGAGAAAATCCATGAAAACAAGGGCACTTAGGATTCTAACACATCGGCCGCCCATGATCTGAGCACTGGAGTCCTCTAGGGTATACTACCCACATCTGCGGGTATTGCATTAGATTGTAGGTACTGGTACTACTAGATCCATGCTTATTCCTACCTCCCCCTCTCGGATTACGCTACAACTCGCCCATCTTCGAGAGCGCCGGCGGGCCGTCGATTCGCTGATCCAGGCGCTTGAGAGCTACCAGCGCCTTCGTTTACCGTTGAAACCGGTTGCACCGGGCGGAATTCGCACGTCCCAACCGCTTTCCCCGGCGGTCGGTTGGGCGAACCAGGTCGCATCCTAAGGGTAAGCTGGTCCGGCCCGCGCCGGGGCAAGCGCGGACACCAATTGTGGCCGCCTGCCATGGCGGTCTCCTGGGGGCAGCGAAACCGATTTAGCGCGGACTCTGGTGGCGGCCGTCAAACCTTAGTAACCTGATGTTTGGCCGGTACGCCATAGCAAATGGAAGTAAAATTCATCGGTGCGCCGGTTTAGTTGGCTGAATGCTGATTGACTTCAGTCTGATTCAGCGGGCGCAGGCGGGTGATGATGCGGCATTTAATCAAATCGTCGCTGCGTACCGGAAACGAATCCTCGGCACCATCGGCCGCCTCATCGGGCGGCCCGAGGATGTGGAAGACGTCGCGCAGGAGGCGTTTCTACGGCTATACTTTTCCCTGGATCAACTGCGCACCCCGGACGTATTCGAACCATGGCTCTATCGCTTGACCGTCAACGCGTCCTACGATTACCTGCGGCGCCAGCGCAGACGCCGCGAATCGCGCATGGCCGACCTGTCCGAACAGCAGGTCCTCATGGCCGACGCAGCCGCCAGCGGTTCCCAGAACATCGAGGACAACCGCAGAGCGCAGGCCCGGGAACTGGCCGTTTCGCTCCTTGCCGCCGTCTCGGAGCAGGACCGGATTTTGCTAACGTTGAAAGAAGTCGAAGGTTTGTCGCTAAAAGAGCTAAGCGTCATCTATCGCGTCTCCGAAGGGGTCATCAAAGTTCGCCTCTTCCGGGCGCGGCAACGAGTCCTCAAGGCCTACGAAGCCCGGCAGCCGCCGGAAACTACGTAGGAGGCAGCGTACCTCGATATGAGTACGCTATGCTGTGGTGCAAATAGGGAAGTCAGGATCGTATGAGCCGATCGGATGAGCATTTGAATGATGTATTCGCCCGTTACCGCGAGGCGTTGCCGGATCCGGAACCAAGCCCGGAGTTCATGCCGGAGCTTTGGCGCAAAATCGACTTGCGCCGATGCACCCGCTTCCAGCTCCTCCACCTGAGCCGCATCTTCTTGAGCGGCGCCGCCGCCTTGTGGCTGCTTATGGTGGCCGTGCTGTTCCTGCCCGGCAACAACGTCCAGCCCAAACATCACTCCTACGTCGACGCGCTCGCCGCCAGCAATGAGTCCAACTCCTGGGCCTACGCCGGAGTGCTCCATACCGAGATGGAAGAAGCGAACTCTCGATGAAGCGCTGGCAGCTACCGGTCGGGTTCTACCTCACGCTCGTCTTCCTAAGCGGCGTCCTCGTGGGGGCGTTCGGTCTCCGTTTGTATATGGTGAGGTCGGTGAGCGCCTCGGTCATCTACCGCCCGCCTACGGCGGACGAATACCGCCGCCAGATGCTCAACGATATGCAGAAAAAGGTCAACCTCACCCCGGACCAGGTGAACAAGATCAACGCCGTGCTCGATAACACTCGGGTCTGCTTCCGCCGTATCCACAGCAAGATCCAACCCGAACTCGATGAGCTGAAAAAACAGCAGTCCGGCGACATCCGCGCCCTGCTCAACCCCCAGCAACAGGTCAAATACGACCAGTGGCGCGCCGATCGCGACCGCGCCGGGCACTGAAGCCGCTACTTCACCAGCGCCGGCTTCTTCGCAGCCTTCTGGTTCCGCAACTCCTGCGAACGCAGTACCTTCTTCTGAAACCGGTCCACACGCCCCTCCGTGTCAACCAGCTTCTGCCGCCCCGTGAAAAACGGATGGCAGCTCGAACAGATTTCCACCCTCAGATCGCCCTTGTGCGTCGACCGCGTCTTAAACGTCGACCCGCACGCGCAAATCACGTTCACTTCCTCGTAGGCGGGATGAATACCGGCTTTCATGCGAAATTCCTTCCTGAAGTCTGATCTCTTATCCTACCACGCCCCAACTTCTTCAACCCCCAGTCAACAATACTGAAGGTTCCACTTGACAATCACGCTTGATCGGGACAATACTGAAGTGTATACTTCAGTAATTCACTTCGAAAGGAACTACCCCATGCCCGAACCAACCACCATCCACAGCACCTTCACCCTCGAACGCAGCTTCCCCAAGCCGCCCGAACGTGTCTTCGCCGCCCTCAGCGAAAAGGCCGCCAAGCGCCGCTGGTTCGCCGAAGGAGGCGCGAGTCACGAAATTGTCGACTTCGACTCCGATTTCCGCCCCGGCGGCGCCGAACGCCTCGCGGTGCGCTTCAAAGAAGGCACGCCCTTCCCCGGCATCATGCTCGTACACGAAGGCCGCTTCGCCGACATCGTCCCCAACCGCCGTATCGTCACCGCTTCCACCATGGACCTCGGTGACCGGCGCATCTCCGCGTCCCTCGTCACCCTCGAACTCCTACCCACCGAAAGCGGCTGCGACCTCATCTGCACGAACCAGAGCACGTTCTTCGAAGGCGCCGACGGCCCCAAAATACGGGAAGAAGGCTGGCGTAAACTACTCGACCGCCTCGTCGCCAATGTCGCCCGTCCCGAGTAGCCCGCCATGACAACCCCGTTCGCGGCCGGCCTCCAGAAAACGCTCGTTCCACCCGTCGCCTACTCCTCCGATGCACTCGAAGCGCGCGGGCACACCATCCCCCTCGACGGAGTCGGCGGCGACCTGGTGGACATCGTCGTCAATGGCTCGAACGCGGTCATTTACGTAGCCGATGTCTCCGGCCACGGCCTCCGCGCCGGAGTCCTTATGGGCATGATCAAGTCCGCTACCCGTTTTGGACTCCTTCTCGAACAGCCGTTACCGAAACTCCTCGAAGCAGTCAACGCCATACTGCCGGCGCTCAAGGAACCGTCCATGTACGCCACCCTGGGCGCCCTGGCGTTCGATGGCTCCAACTTCGCCGAATACATCTCGGCCGGCCATCCCCCGCTGCTCCACTACCGCCGCCGCACCGGAGACGTCATTCGCCACTCGATCAGCCAGTTCCCGCTCGGCCTTTTTCCGAACACGGTCTATCGCAGCCGGCGCTTCCGTTACGACCCCGGAGACGTATTCGCCGTCATCACCGACGGCATGGTCGAAACCGGCGAGGATCCCGACCCGGACCTTGCCCTCGATCGCCTTGGCCGAACGCTGCGCGACCACTGCAACGCACCGCTCGAAGAGATCCTCGACACCGCCTTCGCCCAGACCACCGTCGACGGTGCGCCGCGCGACGACCGCTCCCTGCTTCTGGTCCGCATGGCCGCCTCGCACGCCACATCCTGCCAACCACCATTGCCGCTGCAAGCTCAGGAGGAACGCTGGCGTCGTTTCCTCGACGAACTGGAGGACGAGCTCGCCCGCGAATCCGCCCCACATGCCTCCCTCGCCGATTGACATCAACCGCGTCTTCCATGCCCTCGGCGATCCCACCCGCCGCGCCATTGTCGAACGCCTTCGCGACCGCCCGCAGTCGGTCTCCCGCCTCGCCGCTCCGCTCGGCATCACTCTTACCGCCGTCACCCAGCATCTGAAAGTGCTCGAAGACGCCGGCCTCGTTCACAGCGAAAAAACCGGCCGCGTCCGCACCTGCCGCCTCGACCCCGCCGGCTTCAACGCGCTCGAACAATGGATCCGCGACTGCCGGTCCACCTGGGACCGCCGTCTTGACCGCCTCGGCGACATCCTCGCCGAACCGGATTCGTGAGCCCGCCCGCCGCCCGGAAAATACGAAAGCCCCGCCGGACCCAAAGGCCAAGCGGGGCTTCTTTTTGCCGTAGAACGGCGTAACTCAACTACTTCGCGCGTGGCGGCCGATCAGCATGAGCTGCGGCCTCGCCACTGAACGAAGCCTGAACGTCAGGAGCGGTCGAACACTAAGAGTCGGCCACCTCGCGCGTGGTTAAACCATAGTTGGAACTACTACCAGTACTCATTAAAACTGGACCACCTCCTTTCTCAGTGATGACCCCATCTTACGGCCATCCCCGGAGGTTGTCAAACTGGATTCCACCATCCCACGCAGCGACTCCTCGTACGGCGCCCGCGCCACGCCCTGCTCGGTCACAATCGCCGTCACATACCGCGCCGGCGTCACGTCGAACGCCGGATTTTCCACTTGCGTCCCCTCCGGCGCCACCGGCACGCCGAACACGTGCGTCACCTCGCCCGCGGCCCGCTGCTCAATCGGAATCTCATCGCCGGAAGCAAGCGTCAAATCGAGCGTCGAGACCGGCGCCGCCACATAAAACGGAACGGCATTCTCCTTCGCCAGCACCGCCACCGAATACGTCCCGATCTTGTTCGCCACATCCCCGTTCGCCGCGATCCTATCCGCTCCCACCACCACGCACCCGATCCGCCCGGACTTCAAAAAATGCCCCGCCATGTTGTCGGTGATCAGCGTCGCCGGAATCCCGTCGTGCTGCAGTTCCCACACCGTCAGCCGCGCCCCCTGCAGAAAAGGACGCGTCTCATCGGCAAACACCGAAACTTGCTTGCCCGCCTCGACCGCCGCCCGGATCACCCCCAGCGCCGTCCCATACCCCGCCGTCGCCAGCGCCCCCGCGTTGCAATGCGTCAGCACCGCCCCACCATCCGGAATAAACGCCGCCCCATGCCGCCCGATCGCCTCGTTGATCGCAATATCCTCGAGCCGCACCTGCTTCGCTTCTTCGACCATCTTCCGCTTCAGCGCCTCGAGACCCAGCCCGCGCCACTCTGCAAACCGCCGCTTCATCCGGTCAATCGCCCAGAACAGGTTCACCGCCGTCGGCCGCGTCCCGGCGAGCGTCGCGCAGATCCGCTCGAACTCCGCGTCCAGTCCCTCCTCGCCGGCCCGCAACACCCCCAACGCCACGCCCATCGCCGCCGCCACCCCGATCGCCGGCGCCCCCCGGATCACCATCGTGCGGATCGCCTCCGCCACCTCCTCATACGTCGAGCAGGTGACGTACCGCTCCTCGCGCGGCAACCGCGTCTGGTCGATCATCACCACGCCGGCGTCGGTCCACTGTATCGTCTCGATCATTTCGTAGCGCTTCCTCCTCCGGCCAGAAAGGCCGACACAAATGTCAGGTTATACATGGCGTGCATCACCGCCGCGGCCAGCGTTGACCGGCTCCGCCACCGCACCAAGCCGAACGCCACGCCCGCCCCCAGGATCAGCAGCACGTGCCGCCAGCTCCATCCATACTCCGGCCCGTGAAGCAGCGCGAACAGCAGCGCGGTCACGCCGATCCCCGCCACCACGCCCAGCGAGCGGATCAGCAGCGGCATCAAGAATCCCCGGAACGCCAATTCCTCGCACAGCGGACCCAGCACCGCCACGCCCACCACCAGCAGCACAATCGACGCCGGGCTTCCCAGCAGCCCTTCAAGCGGCGCGATCTCGACCTTCGGCGCCCGTAGCAGCACCCCCAATCCGCCGGTCGCCACCGCCAGCAGCGGACCGCCCAGCATCGGCAGCCACAATCCTCCCGGCGGCAGCACCCACGCCAGCGACCGCCAGAATGGCCTCCGGTACCTCAGCCCCAGCAGCCCCTTCAGCGCCGTCAGCCACAGCCCGTACCAGACAAACTGCGCCACCAGCAGCGACGCCATCTGCCCCAGCCCGATCCGCTTGCCCAGCGGTTCGGCCAGCCTCACGAACATCAGGCTCGCCAGCAGCAGCGGCAGGCCCATCCCCAGAAATACGCCCAGGTCGTCGTAGCCCCAGAACGGCTCCCGCTCCTTCGGTTGCGGCGTCTCTTCCGCGCCGCCAACCACCGGCTCGCTCAGCTCGTCCATCTCAGGCTCCCGCCCCGTTGCCCAAAATTTTAGCGAGCGCCTGCCCCGTGTAGCTCCGCCGGCTCCGCGCCACCTGCTCCGGCGTCCCCGCCGCCACCAACTGCCCGCCTTCCTCGCCGCCCTCGGGACCCAGATCGAGAATCCAGTCCGCCGACTTCACCACATCGAGGTTATGCTCGATCACCAGCACCGTGTTCCCCAGATCCACCAGCCGCTGCAGCACCTCCAGCAGCCGCTTCACGTCTTCAAAATGCAGTCCCGTCGTCGGCTCGTCCAGAATGTACAGCGTCCGCCCCGTCTGCCGCCGGCTCAGCTCCCGCGCCAGCTTGATCCGCTGCGCCTCCCCGCCCGACAGCGTCGTCGACGACTGCCCGAGATGCACATATCCCAGCCCCACCTCGGCCAGCGTCTTCAGCTTCGCCTGAATCTGCGGAATGTTCTCCATCGCCGCCAGCGCGTCGTCCACCGTCGACTCCAGCAGATCCGCGATCGACAGCCCCTTGTACTTCACCTGCAGCGTCTCGCTGTTGTACCGCCGTCCCCGGCACACATCGCACGTCACATACACGTCCGGCAGGAAATTCATCTCGATCCGCTTCAGCCCGTCGCCCTGGCACGCCTCGCACCGCCCGCCCTTCACGTTGAAGCTGAACCGCCCCGCCTTGTAGCCCCGCTCGCGCGACTCCGGCAACATCGCGTACAAGTCCCGCACCGGCGTGAACACTTGCGTATATGTCGCCGGGTTCGACCGCGGCGTCCGCCCGATCGGCGACTGGTCGATCTCGATCACCTTATCGAGATTCTCCAGCCCGTCGATCCGGTCATGCGCCCCCGGCTCGGCATGGCTGCCATAAATCTCCCGCGCCACCGCCCGGTACAAGATATCGCCAATGAGAGTCGACTTCCCGCTCCCCGAAACCCCCGTCACCACCAGCAGCGTCCCCAGCGGAAACTCCACCGTCAGGTTCCGAAGGTTGTGCTCCCTGGCCCCGCGCACGACGAGCTTCTTCCCATTCCCCGGCCGCCGCAACTCCGGCAGAGGAATCCTCTCCGTCCCCGCCAGGTACCGCCCCGTCAGCGACCGCGGATTCTTCCGGATCTGCTTCGGCGTCCCCTCCGCGACGAGTTCCCCGCCCAGCCGCCCCGCGCCCGGCCCCAAGTCCAGCACATAGTCGGCCCGCTCGATCGTCTCGGCGTCGTGCTCCACCACCAGCACCGTGTTTCCCAGGTCCCGAAGCTGCGCCAGCGTGTCGAGCAGCCGCTCGTTGTCCCGCGGATGCAGACCGATCGAAGGCTCGTCCAGCACATACAGCACGCCACGAAGCTGCGTCCCGATCTGTGTCGCTAGCCGGATCCGCTGCGACTCGCCTCCCGACAGCGTCGCCGCCGAGCGCGCCAGGCTCAGATAACCCAGCCCCACTGCATCCAGAAACTCCAGCCGCTGCGCGATCTCCTCGACAACCCGCGCCGCCACCTGTCTTTCGCGCTCGCTCAACTCCCAACCCGCCACCAGTTCCCGCGCCGCGCCGACGCTGGCCTCCGTCACCTCCGCGATCCCCGTGCCTTTCACCCGCACCGCCAGGCTCGACGGCTTCAGCCGCCGCCCGCCGCACGCCTCGCACGTCTTCGGCGACATGTACTCCATCAGCCAGTCTCGATACGACTGCGGCGCCTCGTCGAAAGCCTCTTTCAGAATCCGCAGAATCCCCGGAAACTCGGCCGACCCGTCCAGCAGCGCCGTCCGCGCCTTCTTCGGCAGTTCCGAAAACGGCACACTCAGATCCACCTTCAGCCGCGACGCCGCCTCACGCAGCAGATGATTCATCTGCGCCGAACTCGCCCCGGGTCCGAGCCCTCCATCGAGCAGCGGCTTCGACGCGTCGACGATCACCTTCACCTGGTCGAAGCTCCACTTGCTTCCCAAGCCGTTGCACTCCGGGCACGCGCCAAACGGACTGTTGAACGAAAACGACCGAGGTTCCAGTTGCGGCACGCTCGCCCCGCAGTTCGGGCACGCCAGTTTCTGCGAGTACAGCCGCTCCTCCCCGTTCACCACCGCCACCGTCACCAACCCATCCGCCAGCTTCCCCGCCGTCTCGATCGACGCCTCCAGCCGCCGCTCGATCCCCGCCTTCACCACCAGCCGGTCCACCACGATCTCGATCGTGTGGTTCTTTCGTTTATCGAGCTTCAGGTCTTCGTCGAGCGACCGCAGCACGCCGTCCACCCGCGCCCGCACGAACCCCTGCCGCAGGTACTTCTCCATCTCCTTGCGGTATTCGCCCTTGCGGCCGCGCACCACCGGCGCCATCAGCATGATCCGCTCGCCCGCGCCCATCCGCAGCACCTGCTCGAGAATCTGCCCCGTCGTCTGCCGCGAGATCTCGATCCCGCAGTTCGGGCAATGCGGCACGCCGATCGAGGAGTACAGCACGCGCAGGTAGTCGTAGATCTCGGTGATCGTCCCCACCGTCGACCGCGGCGACCGGTTCGTCGTCTTCTGCTCGATCGAAATCGCCGGGCTCAACCCGTCGATCGAATCCACCTCCGGCCGCTCCATCTGATCCAGGAACTGCCGCGCGTAGGGCGAAAGCGTCTCCACATACCGCCTCTGCCCCTCGGCGTAAATCGTGTCGAAGGCCAGCGACGACTTCCCGCTCCCGCTCAAACCCGTCACCACCGTCAACGAATTCCGAGGAATCTCGACGCTGATGTTCTTCAGGTTGTGCTGCCGCGCGCCATGCACGGAGATGTGGTCCAACATGGGAGGGGAATTTTCAGTGTAGCAACCGCCCTACACCCACCCACCGCGCCGTAAAATCGAGTAGCTATGAGCACTTCCAGCGAAGACACCCCGGGCGAGCGCCCACCAGAGATCCTCTATCACTACACGACCCAAAGTGGGCTCCTTGGCATTATCAAAAGCAAGGAAATCTGGGCCACCCACTTCCGCCATCTCAACGACACACAAGAGTTCGAACTCGCGAGGAGGCTCTTCGACAGTCGGCTTCAAGACAGTAAACACCAGCTCGCAGACAAGCTGCGCAACGCGCTGAAAAATGTGGGGCATCTCGAGAACCACCAGTTCTTAGCCAGTTTCTCCGAAGCGCCGGATTCGCTTCCACAGTGGCGCGCGTATGCACACTCCGAGCCGGGCTACGCACTGGGGTTTGATGGCGCCTCGATTCAACTCCCGGAAAATTTCGAGATGGTCAAGTGCCTGTACGAGCTCGAGGAACAGATACAAGCCATAGATACCCTGATCGCGCAAATCCTTGGCGACCTTGAGAAAGAGGCCAGCTCCGAGGTCGTCACGAAAGCCACGGCATTGTATCGCCTCAATGAAGTCGCCCTCACCATTAAGGACCGGCACTTCAAAGAGGAAAAGGAGTGGCGTATCGTGTCGCACCACCTGCCGGATGAACCTCGCTTCAAGGATGGAGACCCGAAATCTAATTGTCCCGAAAGCCCGCTCGCCTTCCGCCAGGGCAAATCCGGAATCATTCCATACCGCGGCATCTCCCTGAAGGACTCCAACGGTGAATTTCCGCTTAAGCAAATCGTAGTCGGCCCGAATGCTGATCTAAAGCGGTCGGTCAGATCCGTTAGAAGTCTCCTGGAAAACCAAGGCCTGGACGGGGTTAAGGTCATCCCGTCCGGTATTCCCTATCGCAACTGGTGACCACCCCCGCCGGATCCGCTACACTAGAACTGTCGTCAATTTCCCGCCCAGGGGCGTGTAGCTCAGTTGGGAGAGCACGGCGTTCGCAACGCCGGGGTCGGGGGTTCGAATCCCCCCACGTCCACCAACCCCATAGCTTTATTAATGACTTGGCTTGCCGGTTTGTCCGTCCGAGCTTTCAGCGGCGAAACCGATGGCAGCTCGCACACCCTCAATCGTGAGCCGCGGATGCTCCGAAAGGATCTGCTCAACGCTCTCGCCCGCGGCCAATTTCTCCAGAACCGTTTCGACCGTGATCCGGGTACCGGCAATTACCGGCTTGCCCATGATGATCTTGGGGTCGGAAGTGATGAGGCCTTGCGGCATAGGTCCGTCCACAAGTCTACAGAATGCCGGCGAGGCATGCACCCCGTTGCGCGCAGGTCTGACCGGCCTCTCCGCGCCTCCCGTCTCAAAATCGCAAAATAAGCGCTATCCTTATCCCAACCAGGAGGGAATTCCGTGCCGTCCATCAACCTCACCAACAACGTCGGCCTCAACCTCAGCGCCTCCTCCGGCGACAGCTTCGCAACCCTCGAACGCTATCTCAAGCAAACCCTCACCTTCAAAACCCCGCCCAGTTTCGCTCCGCTCGTCGACATACCCGTAAGTTCCCTCGAAGAATCCAGCTTCCCCATCACCGTTTCCGCCGCGGGACAAGGCCAATTCGCGGTCGAAGGCGCCACGCTAAACGTCCAGGCCGGACCCTCCGCCTCCATCGGACTCCTCCAAGGCCCCGGCGCCGCGCTCTTCCTCTCCTCGCTCGAAATCGAAGACGCCGCCGCAACCGCCAGCCTCATTTCCTTCTCACTCGTTGGCAGCGTCAGCCTCGGCGCCGCCGCCCCTCTCGGCCAGCTCACCTTCGACATCACCAACTCCGCCACGCTCACGCTCACCAGCTACTACCAGGCCGCCGCCTCCGACACCCTCCGCCACGCCGTCCTCCAGGCCATCTCCGCCCTCACCATCCCCCATGACCTCGACGACCTCAAGAGCATCCCAACCGGCGCCATCTGCCAACTCGACGCTACCGGTTCGGTGCAGTTCACCGCCTCTGCCACTCTCAGCTTCCTCAATGACCCTCTCGCCGCGCTCACCCTCGAAAATCTCCCGTCTTTCACCATCAACGCGTCAGCTTCCGCCACCGTCGAAACCACCGTCACCCACACGAGCGGCCACACCCTCGCCATCGCCAAACTCCCCGGCAACATCCTCCACCTTTCCCTCACCCTGCACACCACCGACGATTTCGAAACCAGCCTCACCGTATCCACCGGCATCGCCGCCACCATCGCCGGCCAGGACGTCCTCGGCTTCCTGCTCGACGATCTCAATCCCGGCTCCAGCGCCGAAGCCGATTCCGTCGCCGCCGAAATGCCCAACGCCGCGCAATTCAATTCCGACATCAAGTCCGCCATCGACACCGCGCTCTCCGCCTCGCTCGGCGCCTCGCTCAAAGCCGCCCTCGACAGGAACACCGCGAAGAACCGCGTCTTTCTCTTTGAAATCGACCTCGCCAAGGCCGAAGCCGATCCCGCCGCCAAATCCGCTCTGCTCGCCGCCCTCGCCGGAAACTTCACCGCCCTCACCAGGCCCGGCGCCACCCTCGCCGGCATCCGCTGGCTCGACACCCTTCTCACCACAACCAGCACCACCACCCACACCTTCGCCCTTCACTTACTCGGAATCTTCAACGCCGCCAGCGTCCATCAATTCATCGCCGAATCAAGCTTCCGCGCCAGCACCAACACCCACGAACTCATCCTCGCCGATGAATCCATCCAGGTCGTCGACAACAACCTCGACGCCGAAAAGCTCCGCAAACTCCTCCTCCGCGACATCACTCTCACCCTGCCCGCCTCGGCCAACACCCCGGAAGCCGCCAACCCGCTCACCATCACCTATCTCGACCGCGAAGGCGCCGCATCCCGCTCCAAACTCCAGCAGTTCGTCAACGCCCTCAACTTCCTGAACGCGCCCGACGCCGCCGCCCAAGCTCTGCTCGACGAAAACCTGCACAACTACGGCGTCTGCGCCATCTCCCTCTCCCTCGCCCTGAACCCGGCCCAGTGCAAACAACTCTACATCGACGCAGCCGGCCAACCCCGAACCTGGGATTTCTACGCCGGCCAAGTCTGCCATGCGCAAACCGCACTCCTCGCCAGCCAGCCCGAAAATGCCTATCGCCTCAAGGTCTACGCCGCCCCAATCACCCGATGGGCCGCCATGCGCGAGGGGGGAGGCTCGGCCGGATCTGACGCGCATGCTCCGCAACCTCGGCCTCTCGCCCACCAACGCCGGCCTCGCCGTCACGGACGTCATCACAACCATCTGGTGGTCCAGCGCCATGGCCAACTACGCGCAAGCCCTCGCCAACAAAAAGCCGCTCGCCAAAGTCGCCAAAGCCGTCCTCAAGGATTCCAACTTCGGCTACGGCGAGCCCTGGATGCTCCTCTCCGCCTGGAACATCGCCGGCCGCCCCACGGTCAACGCGGCATTCTTCTCCTCCACTGCCGCCCCGTCCAAAGCCGCCCGCGTAACCCGTTCAGCCCCCGACAGCTAGAATCGGATTATCCGTATGGCTCGCTTCCCCGGCGTGGATTACTTCCTTATCGACTCCCAGTTCAACGAACAGGAACGGCTCGTGCGCCAGACCGCGCGCCAGTTCGCTTCCGACGAGGCCGCCCCTCTTTTCCGCGACTGCTTCCGCGACGGCCGCTTCCCCGTCGAACTCATCCCGCAACTCGGCCAACTCGGCTTCCTCGGCGCCAACCTCGAAGGCTACGGCTGCGCCGGCATGACCAACGTCGAGTACGGCCTCATCATGCAGGAAATCGAGCGCGTCGACTCCGGCCTCCGCAGCTTCGTCTCCGTCCAGGGCGCGCTCGTCATGTACCCCATCCACACCTTCGGTTCGGAGGAACAAAAACAGCGCTGGCTCCCCAAACTCGCTTCGGGAGAAGCCGTGGGCTGCTTCGGACTCACCGAACCCGCCTTCGGCTCCAACCCCGCCGGCATGCTCACCACCGCCCGCGCCGACGGCGGCGCCTGGATCCTCAACGGCGAAAAAACCTGGATCACTAACGGCACCCTCTCCGGCGTCGCCATCGTCTGGGCCCGCACCCCCGACGGGATCCGCGGCTTCCTCGTCGAAAAAGGCACGCCCGGCTTCACCTCCTCCGACATCCACGGCAAGCTCTCCATGCGCGCCTCGGTCACCTCCAGCCTCGCCTTCAGCGACTGCCGCGTCCCCGCTTCCGCCCTGCTCCCGCTCGCCAAAGGCCTCAAGGCCCCGCTCGCCTGCCTCAGCCAAGCCCGCTACGGCATCGGCTGG
>JAJYCN010000411.1 GCA_021778335.1 Acidobacteriota bacterium
CGGCGTGATCAACCGGCGCAAGGGAGTTGGCGGCGAGGAGTTCGGGATTGGATTTGCGGTGGCGCTGCCGGAGAAGGACGCCTGGAACAGCGATTTCATGATGCAGGGCGGAGGCGGAGGCAACGGTGTGGTCGCTTATCCGGTGGGGGAGAATTACTCCGGGGAGAAGCCGGCGCTGGCGCGCGGGTTTGCTGTGGCCAGCACCGACACAGGACACAAGGCAAAGACGGGGCCGTTCGATTTCGCTTTCATGCGCGACCAGCAGGCGAATCTCGATTTTGCCTACATGGCCAACGCCGAGGTGGCCGGAGTGGCGAAGCAGATCATCGCGCACTACTATGCCAAGGCGGCATCGTACTCGTATTTTGTGGGCTGCTCGACGGGCGGGCGCGAGGGGATGATCCTGTCGCAGCGGTATCCGAAGGTGTTCAACGGGATTGTGTCTGGCGATCCGGCGATGCGGACTGGGCTTTCGAATCTGGCCATCGCGCAGTGGATTCCAGTGGCGTACAACCAGGCTTCGCCCAAGGATGCGTCGGGCAAACCGGAGATTGAGAAGTTCCTGACCGATGGCGACCGCAAGTTGTTCCTGGACGCGCTGATGAAGAAATGCGACGCGAAGGATGGGGTCGCGGACGGGATGATCTCCGATCCCATGGGCTGCGAATTCGATCCCGCGGTGCTGGTGTGCAAGAGCGGCGAGAGCGAGGGATGTATCGCTCCCGAGAAGGTAGCGGCGATCAAGAAGGCCTTTGCCGGGCCGAAGAACTCATACGGGACGCAGGTGTATCCGGGCTTCCTGTATGACGCGGGGATCACGATGAAAGGACCGGTGTCTGGGCTGCTCAACATGGGAACGCGCGGCATCTTTGGTCCCTACACGACGGCGACGGAACTCGATGTGGATAAGGCCGCGCTGTACGCGAATGACCCGCTGGTCGAGCCGGCATTGACGAACCTGTCGACCTTCTCAGGCGATGGCGGCAAGCTGCTTTTCTTCCATGGCGACAGCGATCCGTGGTTCTCGCCGCTGGATACGCTCGGTTACTACAAGTCGCTGGCCGAGACGAACGGCGGCGCGGATAAAGTGGCCGAGTGGAGCCGGATGTTCCTGGTGCCGGGGATGGCGCACTGCGGCGGCGGACCGTCGCTCGACCGATTCGACATGCTGAGTGCATTGGTGAACTGGGTGGAGAAGGGCGTTGCGCCGGACTCGGTGGTGGCGACTGGAAAAGCGTTCCCGGGCCGCAGCCGTCCGCTGTGCGCTTATCCCAAGCACGCGCAGTACACGGGAAGCGGAGACAGCGAGAACGCCAAGAACTTTCGATGCGAGTAGTGCTGGTTGGATGAGGAGAGGTTTGCCCTGATGATTTCACAATCCTTTCGTGTCGCGGCTGCTGCGGCTGTGTTGCTTTTCGTTGCGGAAGGGGCTGCCTTTGCGCAGCCTACGCCGGGACAAGCGGCATCGAATGCAGGTCCCAAGGCTCTTCCCTTCATCAACCCGATCTTTGGCGACGACATGGTGTTGCAGCGCGGCAAGGCGAACACCATCTGGGGATGGTCGGATGCCGGCGACACGGTGACGGTGCAGATTGGTGACAAGACAGCGTCGGGGACCGCGGGGAGTGACCATAAGTGGCAGGTGAAGATTGAGCCGCCGGCGGTGGGCGGGCCTTACACGGTCAGGATCAGCGGGCGCCAGACGGTGGAATTGCACAACGTCCTTGTCGGGGATTTGTGGTTGTGCGGCGGGCAGTCGAACATGGGGCTTCCGCTGCGCTTTACGAACAACGCCGCGGATGTTGTGAAGGAGTCGAACTACCCGAACATTCGTTTCTTCACGGTGCAGGGACAGGCTGCCTACCATCACACGGACGTGATTGGAGGAAGCTGGAAAGTGGTTTCGCCGCAGAGCGCGGACTGGGTGTCGGCGGTGGCGTATTACTTTGCGCGCCGGGTTCAGCAGGACATTCACGTGCCGATCGGCCTGGTGATCGACGCGGTAGGCGGAACGCCGGCTGAATCGTGGACCAGCGGCGACGCGCTGCGTCCGCTGCATGACTTCGATGTGCCGCTGGCGGAGCTTGCGCGAGTAACGGCCGAAGGCGCGCCCGAATACGGCAATTACGTGATGCACTGGTATGACCGCTACGACATCGGACAGAAAGAGCACTGGGCAGCGTTTGATTTGGACGATTCGGACTGGAAGCCAGTGCAGATTCCGGGCGGGTTTGCCGAGCTGGGAGTGCCTGACACGCCAGCGGTGGCATGGTTCCGCAAAGAGATCACGCTCCCCGACCCTTTGCCCAAGCCCGCCCCGCAGTCGAACCCGGCCCCCGGCCCGTTTCCACGCGGCGGCAACATGCTCTATCTCGGCTCCATCGAGCGGATGGACACTGCTTATGTGAACGGCGTTGAAGTCGGCGCCAGCGCGTGGGTCGAGAACCCGCGCGTATACTTCATCCGCCCGGGCGTGCTGAAACCTGGCCTCAACGTGATCGCCATCCGCGTTATGAAAACAAAGCCGGATGGAGGGTTTCTCTCCAAGCCTGAGGACCTGCACCTGACGCTCGCCGACCACTCCAGCATTCCGCTCGCGGGGCAGTGGAAGGGCAAGCTGAGCGTCGACGCGCGTCCACCGCATCCATTGCCGATTGCT
>JAJYCN010000157.1 GCA_021778335.1 Acidobacteriota bacterium
GACGGATTGGCGTCATAACCGCCAGTGGCTGAATGCTCCGCCGCTGAAGCAGACCCAACTCGACATGATCTCCCGCTCCGCCGCCGCCGGCCACGTCAGGTACCCTTTGGACTTACAACGCCTATCCGGCTGACCCCCATGAGTACCGCCAGGCAACTGCATATCGTGTTCGCCGTGCACTGCGCGGCGGGGCACACAACAAGCAGCCTTCCCCTGGCCCGGCGCCTGCAGGATCGCGGGCATCGCATTACTTACGTGGGACTTCCCGCTGGCCGGAAGTTGGTCGTCGACAATGCTTTTGAATTTGTGCCCTTCGCGGACGACATCCTGCGGGAGACAGCCGGCCAGTCACCGGCCGGCCCGTGGTGGGAGCGCCGATTCGCGGCCGAACGGCTCTTCCGAACGTTCCTGCACCGGATATCGAACGGCGATCTCGATCGGCTTCTCCGATCCTGCCGTCCGGACCTGGTGATCTGCGACAGCCTCGTCTGGTACATCGCCCTGCGGTCTCTATCTCTCGGGATTCCCACCATCAGCGTCTCCGCCTCTCTCCACGGGCCTCCCAACTCCGACATCCCCCCGGGCCTTTCTCCGCGCATCCCGCAGTCCTCCTGGTGGGGCCGCATGGAAGTTCGCGCGGACTGGATTCGCTTGCGCTACGTCACCTTCGCCGCCAAGAGTCTTGCTTCCCGTCTGCGCGGCGATTTCCGGTATCCCACACGCATGCATCACCTGACCGGCGAGTTCAAGCGTCTGGCCAAACGCTCCGGCATTTCCTGCCGTGAGAACCATACGTATTGGGTCGGCATCGCAGGCCCTCACCTGATGCTCCCGGAAATCATGCTGTGCCCCAAGTCGTTCGAATTCCCTCACGCGCAGGTCAAAGGCCGGCTCTACCTCGGTGGAATGATCGACCTCGAACGGCGGGAGGACACAAGCCTGCTGGAGCTCTTGGACCCCGGCAAGCCCCTGGTCTACTGCTCGCTCGGCTCGGATGCGCATTTTTATCCACACGCCCCTCATTTCTTTCGTACCGTGGTCGCCGCGGCGCAGCTCAGATCGGACTGGCAATGGGTGCTCAGCGTGGCCTCACGGCAGGAAGCGGATCGGCATCGTGTGGATGTCTCAAACCTGCTTGTCGTCGCATGGGCGCCCCAGTTGGCTATCCTTCGGCAAGCCGCGGCGATGGTGACGCACGGCGGCATTCATTCCGTACAGGAATGCGTCCACTTTGGGGTTCCTATGGTCGTGGTGCCGGGAATGCGCGATCAGCCCGGCAATATGGCGAGGGCCGTCTACCACGGCATCGCCACCGGCGCGAAGATGAGACGCCTCAAGCCGGACGAACTCGTGGCCCTGATCGATCAGTCGATGCACAGCCCTGAGATTCGCCGGTCGCTTTCCCAAATGAAAGACTCGATCGACGCCGAGAATGGACTGGATGCCGTCATCGAACTGCTGGAGTCCTCCGTGCCCGCGGCGCGCGAGGCCACCGCATGATCTACATTTGCGTGCGCGAGACGGCCGATTGGACGAATGAAGCCGCCTTCTGGGCCCAGTTGCCTCCTCAGTTCCGGCCAACCATCCAAATCTGGAACCGGACATTCAACATCCCTTACCACGAGTTTCGCCATCGCCTGCGTGAAATCGCCCGCATCAATCTCGCCGCCGTCCGCAACACCAAATGCATGGACTGGAACGATGTGCCGGATGGCGCACTCGTATTGCCGGTCGACGATGATGACTGGTTCGCGGAAGACGCAGCCCTCGCCGTGGAGAAGGCCGCCGAACCGGCATTCGCCGGGTACCGATGGGAAAGTACGTTTCTGGAAGTTCCCATCAATCTGGGCCACCGCCTCTATCTGTTAAAGCGGCAACTCCTGCGCACGCCACCGAAGTGGATCTGCACAACCAACAACTACGCGATGGTCAAAACGCCGGACAGCCAGCCGCTGTTCCGCTCGCACATCCGCGCCAGCGAGTGGTTTGAGCAGCACCCGGAGCGGGTGAAAACCATCGGCGGACGTTGGAGCGTCATGAACCGGACCCTGGCCTCGCGAACCTCCCTGCGCCTGATGCGGCCGGAATCGTGCCGGCCGATTCGTCTCGCCACCCTGCTGCGCAAATACCGCCGGTATCAGGAACTCTACCGCGAGCCCGCGTGCAGCCAGTTGCAGTGGACCCAGCCCTATCTCCGCATGATGGACGAACTGATGCGCGAGTTGACCCGATGAAGCTTGTCCTCTTCTTCGGTCCGTGTTCCATCTCCGTCGATTCAGCGGATGACAATCTGCTCGAGAAACTGGCGCGCGATTTCTCGTATTTCACCGTACCGCGCGCGGACTCTGGCGTCTGCATCACCATCACGGCGGAGCGCCGCGAGCCGGACCGGCAGGCATATGGCGGGCGTTACTTGTTTACGCACTTCAACGGCCGCGCTTACGGCTGGGGCGATCGCCGCCGGGTCCGCTACCCGGAAACCCTCGTCACCTACGATGCGGCGGCTAATCGGGGCAGCGTGGTCTCCTCCGATGAAGAACTGCTCCATCATTACACCTACTATCTGATCATCGCCTTGGCGGGTGTACATTTGGATGCGCGTGGCTTCCATCGCTTTCATGCATTAGGGATCAGCGTGGCCGGCAAACCCGCCCTGTTCTGCATGCCGATCTCCGGCGGCAAGACGACCTTAGGGTTGGCCCTGATCGAAGATCCGGAGATCTCTCTCTATTCTGAAGACACGCCGCTGATCGACAGCAGGGGCCGCGTCCATCCCTTCGCTGTCCGGTGGAGTCTCCGGGAGGGGCACAGCGCTGCGATTCCGGAGCGATTTACCCGGATCAAAAACGACCCAGTGTTCGGCAAGAAGATTCTGGTCGACTTGGATTACTACGGCCTGGATCGCGTAACGTCGACTCCCGGCTGCTCGCCGCTCGTCTTCTGGAGCGTCAAATCATCCCAGGAACGGCCCTCGGTACAAGCCATTCACCCGCTCCGGAGCCTCGCCTTGCTCGTCTACTACATCGTCACCGGGAAGGACTGTCCCCAGCGGGCCGAGGTGATCTTACGCTTCTCCCCAGGAGGTATCCGGATGATAACGTCTCTGTTTTGCCGGCGTCTCTTGGCCGCCGTCTGGTTGTGGAGGAGCAGCGCTTCCTACTGGTTCTACATGACGCCCGACGTTCCCGAGAATGCCGCATTCATCAAAGGCTTCATTCGCGAGAAAAGCGGCGTTCTCCGCGCGGGTCTCCCCGCGAAGAAGTCTAACCGCCGGTGACTTTCAACCTGCAATAAATTGCCGCAGAAAACGGTTCACCTCCTGTGGCTTCTCATGAACTACCCAATGCGAGCCCTCCGGAATGCGTTCGATTCTCAGATCAGGAACGAAGGCGTCGAGCCCATTGAGATTGCCGGGAAGCAGCGCGTGGTCCCGTTCGCCCCAGATCACGAGCGTGGGAACCATAACGCGCAGGTCGCCGGACGCCGGAATGCTCGCTGCGGGTTCGCCGGCCACCGGGGGGCCGATGCGCGCGGCGCGGTAATAATCTATGACCAGCCGTTCCAGCGGCTCCGGATGCGCGATCGCGAAGGCCCAGGCCACGGCGCCGCCCCAGTCGTGTCCAACAAGGGTAAACCGCCCTGCGCAGCCCAACTGGCGGGCCAAGCCGCACACATCCTCGACGAGGTGCTTCACCGCATAGGCGCAAACATCGTCCGGTTTGGAGGACCGGTTGTAGCCGCGCATGTCGGGCGCTACGGCGAAGTGTGTTGCGCCGAACTCGGCCAGTTGCCGGTTCCACGCATACCAAAACTCCGGAAAGCCATGAAGAAAAAGGATTAGCGGGCGCGAAGGTTCCCCAGCCGAAGCGAAGTGCAGCCGCACGCAGTTCACTAAGGCGTAGTTGCCCTCAAAAATATTGATCGAGCTCATCGAATTTTCTTAGTTCACGTGAGCGCGCAACTTAGCGATTATAGAGACTTATGCCTCGTCGCATGAGCACCTTGGCGTGTGCTGTCTTCGCAGTCCTTTCTTCCTCCCTGAGCTGGGCGCAGAGCGCTACGGCCGCCACCGATGCCCGTCTGGCCGCGGTGGAATCGGCCGTCAAATCCGCACAAAGCGCTGGCGACAACGCGTGGATGCTGGTAAGCGCAGCGCTCGTGCTGATGATGACCGGCCCTGGCCTGGCTTTGTTTTACGGCGGTCTGGTCCGGCGCAAGAACGTGCTCAGCACGATGATGCACAGCTTCATCCTGATGGCCGTAGTTACCGTGATCTGGGCCATTTATGGTTACAGCCTGGCGTTCGGCGACGGCAACTCGTTCATCGGCGGGCTGCAGTACTTCTTCCTGAATCATGTAGGCGCGGCGCCGAACCCGGATTACGCGGCGACGATCCCGCAGCAGACCTACATGATCTATCAGCTCATGTTCGCCATCATCACACCGGCGCTCATTTCCGGCGCCTACGCCGAGCGGATGAAGTTTTCCGCGATGCTGATTTTCACAGTGCTGTGGACGACCATCGTTTACTTCCCGATGGCGCACATGGTGTGGGGCAAGGGAGGACTGCTCAACGCCGCGCTGGGCGGGAGAATCCCCTGCTTCGATTTCGCTGGTGGTACGGTGGTGCACATCACCTCGGGGGTCTCGGCGCTGGTGTGCGCGCTGTATCTGGGCAAGCGGCGCGGTTACGGGACCGAACCGATGAAGCCCCACAGCCTGACGTACAGCTTCATCGGAGCCTGTCTGTTGTGGGTGGGCTGGTTCGGGTTTAACGCGGGCAGCGCTCTGGCTGCTTCGCCATTGGCGACCAGCGCGTTCGTAGCAACGCATTTCGGTGCGGCGGCGGCGGCGCTGGGATGGCTGCTGGCCGAGTGGGTGCACAATGGCAAGCCGAGCATGCTCGGCGGCATCTCGGGTTGCGTGGCCGGCCTGGTCGCCATCACCCCGGCTTCGGGATTTGTGAAGCCGTTCCCGGCCATGGTGATCGGCTTCGCCGCCGGCCTGCTGTGCTTCTTCATGGTCACCGCCGTCAAAGCGCGCTTCGGATACGACGACAGCCTGGACGCCTTCGGCGTGCACGGCATGGGCGGAACATTGGGCGCCCTGCTCACCGGTGTCTTTGCCACCAGCGAAGTAAACGACAGTTTCAAGGACGCCGCCGGCAAGACGATGGCATTGGGCCTTGTGGACGGCCATGCCGGCCAGGTGCTGAGTCAGGCGGTAGGCGTGCTAATCTCCTGGGCTTTGGCCATAGTGGGCTCGCTCGTAATTTTGAAGGTTACCGACCTTCTGGTGGGCGTCCGCGCTACATTCGAAGACGAGGAGGAGGGACTCGACATCAGCATGCACGGCGAGGAAGGTTATAATTTCGAGGCGTAGATCCAATGAAAAAAATCGAAGCGATCATCCAGCCTCACAAGCTTGAAGACGTAAAGGCCGCACTCACCGCGATCGGTATCGAGGGAATGACGATCAGCGAAGTGCGGGGCCACGGCCGGCAGAAGGGGCACAAGGAAGTCTACCGGGGCATGGAGTATCAGGTGGATCTGCTGCCCAAGGTGAAGGTGGAGATGGTGATTTCCGTCGCACGCCTGGACGAAGCGATCCAGACAATTCTGAAGGCTGCCCGCACCGGCAAGATCGGCGACGGAAAGATCTTTGTCTCGGATGTCCAGGAGGCCATCCGCATCCGCAATGAAGACCGGGGCGAGGGCGCCCTGTAGCAACGGAGGGCCAGACGTCGTTCGAGCCGGAAGTCGGGAGCGAGTTCGAGCGCCTCGAGAAGCGCTCGGCACTGGTCGACGAACTCGTTGCCGCCGCGGCCACGGAAGTAGCACTGCCCGCGACCGTAGTGGCCGCGGGCGGCTACGGACGGCGTGAACTGTTTCCGTTTTCCGACGTCGACCTGCTGTTATTGGTCGACGGGATGCCCGACAAAGACTCGCGCGAGCGAATTTCTACCCAACTGCGCACGCTGTGGGACGCCGGTCTGCGGGCCAGCCATTCGGTCCACACCGTGGAAGAGTGCTGCCAGGTCAATGAAGGCAACCTCGAGTTGACCATCAGCCTGCTGGACCGGCGGCGCGTATGGGGGGATGAGGCGCGCTACCAAAAGCTGGACCAGCGCTTCTCCCGGTTCCTGGCGGCCGAGCGCGCCGGTATCGTGCGGCATCTGTGCGCGATGACGCGGGCACGCCACGAGAAGTTCGGCGGAACCATCTACCATCTCGAGCCGAACATCAAGGAAGCACCGGGCGGGCTGCGGGATCTGCACGTGCTGCGATGGCTCGAAAAGCTGGGTGCGGACGGCGGCGCGAAGCTGCGGGAGGCCTGCGACTTTCTCTACCGGGTCCGGCGATGTCTGCACGCGCGCTCCGGCCGGGATAACAATCTCCTCGATTTCGAATCCCAGGATGCGCTCGCCTGCGAGGTGAACCTGGACCCGGACGCGTTGATGCGCCAGTACCATCTCCACGCCCGCAGCGTTTTCCGCGCTGTTCTTCGCGCGATCGAGCAGGCCGAGGAAGCCGGCGCCGGGTTATTTTCGCAGTTTCGGGCCCGCCGCGGGCGCTTGTCGAACGCGGAGTTCACGGTTTCGAAAGACCGTGTTCTACTGCGCGAGCCGGGGCTCTTTCAAATTGACCCCGCGGCGGTGGTCCGCCTGCTCGAGTTTGTCGCGCGGCACGACCTCATACTCGCGCCGGACACCGAACGGAGGTTGGCGGAAGCGTTGCAGGACGGCCGCCCCCGCTCCTACACTTGGTCCGAGCTTCGCCCCGTGTTGGCGCTCCCGGGTTTCGCGGCGGCCGCTCGCGCTCTCCACGAGGCGGGGCTGATGACCGTGCTGCTGCCGGAGTGGAAGCGGGTCGACGCGCTGGTGGCGCGCGACTTCCATCATCGCTACACCGTGGATGAGCACACGCTGACAACACTCGAAAGTCTGGCTGCACTGCCGCGCTCGACCGATGCGATCCGCCAGCGTTTCGCCCGCCTGTTGAAGGACGCCGAAGACCCCGCCTCTCTGCGGATGGCGCTTCTGCTGCACGACCTGGGCAAAGGCGGTGGCGCCGGCGAGCATTCCGAGGAGAGCATGCGTATCGGACAACTCGTGCTGGACCGGATGAAGGCGCCCGCGTCGGCCCGCGAAACCGTCCTCTACCTCATCGCCCATCACCTCGACCTGTCCGCCTTCATGCAGTCGCGCGATCTGGCGGACCCGGCGACGGCGCGCGCGGCCGCGCAGTCGACCGGCTCGCTCGAGCGCCTGCGTTTGTTGACCCTGCTTACCTACGCCGACATAAGCGCTGTCAACCCCGGCGCGATGTCCCCCTGGGTACTCGACCAGCTTTGGCGGCTCTACATGGTGACGCACAACGAGTTGACCCGCGAACTCGATTCGGATCGCATTCACTTGTCCTCCGCCGACCCGCGGGCGGCGGATTTCCTTGAAGGAATGCCGACACGTTATGTGCGCATCCACAGCGAAGAGGAAATCGCCGCGCACCGGTCCCTCGCCGGGAAACGGCCACCGGAAGGGGCCGCGTCCACCGTCAGCCGCGAGAACGGCTATTACAGGACGACCATCGTCGCGCCCGACCGGCCCGGCCTCTTCGCCGATCTTTCCGGGGCGCTCTCCGGGTTCGGGCTGAACATCCTGCGAGCCGAGGCGTTCGCCAATGCGGCCGGTCTCGGACTCGACATCTTCACGTTTTCCGATCCGCACAAGACGCTCGAACTGAATCCACCGGAGATGGCCCGGCTGATCGGAACGCTGGAGCGCGCCGCGCTTGGACAGGCCGACGTCGCGGCCATGCTGCGGAACCGGCCGAAGCCCAAACCATTGCCCCGCCCCGCGCTGCCCGCCGTCGTGAGCTTCAACGACGCCGCCAGCGAGCGCTCGACGCTCGTGGAAATCGCCGCTCCGGATCGTCCCGGCCTGCTTCACGATCTGGCGCGAGCCATCGCCTCCGCCGGACTGAACATCGAAGTCGTCCTCGTGAACACGGAAGCAGCGCGCGCCTTCGACGTGTTTTACGTCAGCCGGGACAAGGCTCGGCTCCCGGAGCCGATGCATGAAGGGCTGCGGACGCTGCTGCTCGAAGCCTGCGGCGGCGTGCCTCAGGATACCGGAAGCACGTAAACGTAAAATCCGGTGTCGCGCTGGTAGCCGAGGCTCTCATACAGCGCCTGGGCCGGCTTGTTGTCCACACCCGTTGAAAGTACAAGCTCGCAGGCGCGCGATTCGAGGGCATGGCGCCGGGCACGATCGAGCAGCGCGCGGGCGATCCCCCGCCGGCGTGCCTCCGGAACTACGAACAGATCGTTCAGCAGCCATGCCGCCTTCATCTGAAGCGACGAGAAGATCGGATAAAGCTGGACAAATCCCAGTCCCGTTTCGCGGCTTCCGGTTCCCTCGATTGCCAGGAACAGGATCGAGTCTCCACGTTCCAGCCGCGCCGAGATGAACTGCCGCGCGCCCGCCGCATCATGCGGCTTACCGTAGAACTGGCGGTACTGGTCGAACATCGGAAAGGCCAGCGAAAGATGACGGGGATAAGCGCGAACAATCTGCACGAGTAAGTGTTAATTTCCGGCCTTGAGTTTCTCCGGATCGTCCTTCCACCACCACATTTCCGGCAGCGGCTTCTTCTCCGGCCATTCCTGGTCGAGAGTGTTGCCGTCGAACAACTCGCCGTTCTTGATGACGTACCGGATGCTGGTGGTGTTGTGAATGTCGTCGAGCGGGTTCTTGTCGAGTACGATCAGGTCGGCAAGTTTACCCGCCTCGATGCTGCCAAGGTCCTGGTCGTAGCCGATCGCCTGCGCCCCGCTGATGGTCGCCGCGCGCAGAACTTCGAAGTTGCTCAGCCCGCCGCTGGCGAGCGCCCACATCTCCCAATGACACTGGATGCCCTGAATCTGGCCGTGCCCGCCGATCTGCACGTGGCCGCCGTCGCGGACGATCATAGCCGCCGATGCCGCAAGCTTTGCGAAAACCTGCTCGTCGTCGCGGAACCACGGCCGGCGCAGTGTCTTCTCATCGAGCACATTGTGCGGAAAGAAGCGCCGCAGTTTCGGGTTGTCATGCACCTCGGTGGTTTCGTAGAAATAGTTCTCCGCGAACGGCCCACCATAAGCCACCAGTAGCGTAGGTGTGTAAAAGATGCCGGATTTGGAGAATAGTTCTACGACGTCCTTGTATAGCGGGACGATCGGCAGCGCGTGTTCGTTTCCTTCGAAGCCGTCAAGCACGTGGGTTATGTCCAGTTTCAGGTCGAGCGCGCCTTCGGTCGTCGGCATCATATGGTTCTCTTTGCAGGCTTCGACCATCCACTCGCGCTGCTTCCGGTTGCCGACCAGGTACGACTTCACGGTGTTGATCCGATAGTACTTGTGATACCGGGCGACGGTGTCGCGCATATCGTCGAGCGACGAGATGTCGTTATTGGCGTAAGGGCCGAAGATGCCGGGGCCGGTCGAAAAAGCGCGCGGCCCCGGGATTTTACCCATGTCGATCAGGTCCTGATAGGCGAAGGTGTCGTTCGTGCCCGTCTGGGGATCGCGGCCGCTGGTGACGCCGAAGGCGAGGTTCGCCAGGAACGGCCAGCTCTGAAGGTCGAGCACGTTGCGCCGGATCTCGGTCCAGTGGGCGTGCACGTCGACGATGCCCGGCATGATCGTCTTCCCTTGAACGTCCAGAATTTTAGCGCCGCTCGGAACCGGCACCGAGCCTTTCCTGCCAACCCCCACGATGCGGTTATCGGTGACAATGATGTCGGCGTCAGTCAGCACCTCGTCGCCGTGCATCGTGATCGCGCGCGCACCTCTCAGCACGATGGTGCCTTTGGGCGTGTACCGGGGCGCGTCAATCGCCACCGGGAACTCCTGGTATTTCGGCGGCTCCTTGGGCTTCGTTTTTTCTTCCGATCCGTTGGCGCCGCCGCCGGCCCGAGGCGTGTCGAAGCTCACGGTTGAAACCGGCTGGCGGAAAAATGAAGCGCCAAGCGACCACGTGATGGTCTTCCCGCCGTCTGCCCAGGCGACGGTGTCGGCGCCCAAATCGGTGAGGCGTTTCAGTGGCACGGAAGGCTTGCCGACGTCGATAGTCGGGCCGTCGCCGCCCAAAACGGGCACGGCCATCAAGTAAAGCTGATGGTGGATAAGCGCCAGCGCTTCGCTTCCGTCGGGGCTCATCAGCACCTCCTCGGCCGGCGGGGGCGTGGGCGCGCCGACCAGGTTCGTGGTGAGGACCTTCAGGTGCGTTCGCCGGTCCGTGCCGTCGTAGCGAAGCGAGATCAGCCCGCGCTGGCGCGAATAAACGTAGATGCGGTCCGGATCGCGGGTAAAGTGCGGCCGCGAGAAGCCGCGCGCGGGCGCGATTACCTGCGCCTCGCCTCCCTGGCTCGGAATCCACACGAGGTCAAACCCCGTCGCATCGCCGAACGAAGCAGCGGTTTGGTCGCGCTCATAGGCCGAAGCGCGCAGCGCGACAACTCGCGAGCCGTCGGGCGAAAATACCGGATTCGTATAGAAAGCCGGCACGTGTGTAATTTGCTTCGGCGCCGAACTCCCATCCGAGGCCACGCTCCAGATCTGCCCGCCCGCGGCTCCGTCCCAAGTCACGTACGCGACCGACCGGCCGTCCGGCGACCATGCCGGTTCATACTCGCCCCCGTCTCCGCTGGTCAGCCTCCGTGGCGTGCCGCCTAGCACGCCCATTACGTAGAGATGCGTCAACGACGAGAAAGCGATGCGCTTGCCGTCGGGAGATTGAACTGCTCCCTGAATCAGCCGTGCCCTTACCGGCCCCTGGTCGACGCGCTCGGGGAACTTAAGCTGCGGCCCAAGATCGAGCGCCACGCTGGCGGTAAACGGAATCACCGGATCGGCGCCGCTGGCGACATCGATGCGGTGCATCTTGCCGCCATAGTTTGCCACCAGCGACTTTCCGTCCGGCAGGAACGCGTAGCCGGGCAGCACGTCGCGCGTGGCGCGGGATTCCTGGTCGTCGCGCTGCACGGGATATTTCAGCCAGCGGTCGTCGCCGGTTTCGAGACTGCGGATCCGGAGCCCGGTTTGCGCTTCGAAGCGCACGCCGTAGACCAGCAGCTTTCCATCGGGCGAAAGCACGGGCCGGAATGCGCTCTCCGGCGCGTTCGTGATCTGATCCTCCTCACCCGTCACGCGGTCCTTGCGGTAGATCTCCCACAGCGGGAAGGAAATCACGTTGTAGCTGAAGTCCCGCAGGCGCCGGGCGTAGTAAAAATAACGCCCGTCCGGCGACGCGACGGCGCCGAGGAAATTCTGCGTCTGATCGCGCGGCGTCTGCGGCGTGGCTTTGCTCTTGGTCACCTGCAGGCCCGCGCCGCCGCGGATGTTGTACATCCAGACCTCGTGCGCGCCAAGCGGCGAGGCGGTCTTCGACACCAGCACATACTGGCCGTCCGGCGTCCAGGACGGCGAAACGAACTCCGACTCCTTGTCCTTGCTCAATTGTTTCGGCTCGGCGCCGTCGGCCTTGGCGATCCACAGGTTCTCGGCGCCGTCACGGTCGCTCAAGAACGCGATCAGCTTCCCGTCCGGCGAATACGCTGGCTGGCTATCGAAGGGAAGGCCCGACGTGATGCGCGTCGCCGGGCCGCCCTCTATTGGCAGCGAATACAGATCCCCCAGCATGTCGAAAAGAAGCGCGCGCCCATCCGGCGAGACCGTAACGGAGAGCCAGGTGCCCTCGTCGGTGGTGAACTCGAGCTTGCGGTCCGGCTTGAGCGGCAGCCCCAGTTTCTCACTCGCCACCTTCTTGTCCTGCGGGAAAGCACAGACGCACAAAGACAACAGAAGCACTAGAGTTCTGCGAGCCATGAATCCGATGATAGAGCAACCGGGCTAGGCTTCGGAGGGAGGCGCGATCATCGGCTCGAGGATTTCGGTGATCGCCTCGAAAATGTATTTCGGTGAGCGGTCGCCCGCGATCTGGTGATAATTCCGGTTGTAATAGTGTGCCAGCACCGGCCGGGTCACGTCGTCGTACGTCTGGAGCCGCTGCTTGAAAACCTCGATGTTGTCATCCAGGCGCTGGATCAGCAGCGTCCCATCGTCGTCGCAGACGCCGCTCTTCTTCGGCGGGTCCGTCAAAAGGTTGTACGTTCGGCCGCAGGCGGGGCATTGGCGGCGGGACACCATGCGCGCGATCAACGCCGCGGCCGGGACCTCCAGATGCAGAATCACCGGTTCGGGTAAGCCGCGACTCGCGAGCAATTGATCGAGATATTCTGCCTGCTCGACCGTCCGCGGATACCCGTCGAGCAAAAAGCCGTCCCGGCAGTCGGGATGAGCAATACGGTCGGCGAGAATCTGGTTTACCAACCCGTCGCTAACCAGGTTTCCTTCGGAGATAACGGCGCGGGCCTGCCTGCCCAAAGCACTATCGGCCTCGATTTCCCCCCGTAACAGTTCGCCGGTGGAAATCGCGGGGATGTGGAGCCAGTTCGTAATGAATCGCGACTGTGTGCCCTTGCCGCTACCGGGCGGTCCAAATAGCAGAAGGACCAAGCAACCTCCGTACGGTCTCACGGTATCGAATCGCCGTTTTCTCAGTCAAGCGCGACGCTCGGCGTATCCGAGGCGAAGGCAAACCGCGCGCTCTTCTTTCTCCATAGGGTGAGCAGCGCCGCACCGATGGCGATGATCGCGGCGGAGAGTCCGGCCCAGAGCCCCTGCGCCCCGAAGTGGGCCGAAAACACAGCATCCATCC
>JAJYCN010000158.1 GCA_021778335.1 Acidobacteriota bacterium
CACGCTCGCGCCGATGGCTCTGGCCGCGCTCGCCGCGAATCAATCCGTCGTCCTCACGCCGATCCTGTGGCTCTATCTCTGGGCCAGGCGCCGCGACTGGAAACCTGCCTGGCTCGCCGCGCTCACGCCGCCCATCGTCCTCGCAATTTGGCAACTCTGGGAACGCTCTTCCACCGGAGGCATGCCTGCCGCCGTGCTCGCCGGCTAC
Source organism: Acidobacteriota bacterium (assembly GCA_021778335.1). GTDB lineage: Bacteria > Acidobacteriota > Terriglobia > Bryobacterales > Bryobacteraceae > JAJYKC01. The sequence goes on from JAJYCN010000158.1 coordinate 209, forward strand.
TTGCAAACCTACGGCCTCGAAGCGCTCACGCAGAAACTCAAAAATGCCGGCGCGCTCACAGCCCACCTAGGCTGGGTCGTCTTCCCGCTGCTGGCCGCCGCCGCGTTCCGTTCGAAAGCCGCCTGGGCGCTGCTCCCCCTCGCCGCCGCCGCTGCGTTCTACGATCCGAATCCCCTGTTCTGGGCCTCGGCCGGCATCGGCGCGCTCGTCCTGCTCTGGTGCGCGCGCAACTGGCGCGACTTCGCCGCCCAATGGGTCCTCGTCTTCTTCGCCGCCGCCTTGGCGATCTTCTTCGCCGGCTCGGCGCGGTATCTTCTTCCCCTCGTCCTCCCGGTGGCGATCCTCGCCTCGCGCCAACTCACCTCGCGCTGGCTCTACGCAAGCGCCGCCTGCGGATTCGTCCTAAGCCTCGCGCTCGCCATCGTCAACTATCAGCACTGGGACGCCTATCGCCGCTTCGCCCAAACGCTCGCCCCTCAAGCTGCGAATGGACGCGTCTGGATCAACGGCGAATGGGGCCTGCGCTTCTATCTCGAGCGCGAGGGCGCGCTGCCTCTGTTGCGCGGCCAGGCGCTCGAACCAGGCGACATCGTCGTCACCAGCGCGCTCGGCTACCCCGTGCCCTTCACCACCGGCGGCGGCATTCTCGCCCCGGTCTCCGAAGCCGTCGTCACCTCGCCGATTCCCCTGCGCCTCATCGCTCTCGACACGCGCTCGGCCTACTCCACCGCCGCCTCTGGCCTGCGCCCCTTTGACATCTCCACCGGCCCCATTGACCGTCTCCGCGCCGAAACCGTCATCGCCCGCAAGCCCGAGCTGAGTTACCTGCCAATGAACGCCGTCTCCGCCGACCAGCAGATCGTAACCGGACTCTACTCGCTCGAATCGAACGCCTGGCGCTGGATGGCCGCCAAAGCGATCGTCTTGATCAAGCCGCCCGCCGCCCCCACGCCCGTCGAAGTAACTCTCGTCATCCCCGCTGCCTCGCCCACCCGAACCATCACCCTCTTACTCGACGGCCGCCAAATCGCCCAAGCCACTTACGCCGCCCCCGGCACTTACACCCTGACTTCTCCGCCGCTCGAACCCACGGGCTCCTCGACGGCGCTAACCATCCTCGCCGGCAAAACCTTCTCCGCTCCCGGCGACTCCCGCGTGCTATCAGTGATCCTCACCGGAGCCGGGTTCCGGGGGAAGTAACGGTTTTCCGCCGCGAACCCTCCGCTTCACGTCATTCCACGTCCGCACCGAACCGGGGTCCCCTGCCAGCATCGCCTTCCGCCGGGCCGGGCTCAGGGGGACATTTCTACTTTGCCTTGGCACTGTTAATGCTATGCTCAACTTGTACGGCGATTTTACGTACAGTATCGCCGCGCCCCGAAGATCACCCAGATGCCTCAGCGCACGAACCGAACCGCCCGTCTCGAAGCGCGCATCGCGCCCGAGGTGCTCACCGTGGTCCGCCGGGCCGCCGAAATCCAGGGGCGTTCCGTCAGCGACTTTGTTATCGCAGCCGCCCAGGAAGCGGCGCAAAAGACAGTGGCCGAGGCCGAGGTCATTCGTCTATCGCGCGCGGCGCAGGAGCAGTTCGGAAAGATCCTCGCCAAACCGCCCAAACCAACTGCCGCACTGAAAAAGGCCTTCGCGCGTCATAAAGCGCTTGTTCGAAATAAGTGAACGAAACCTTCCGGATCGAGCTGCTGGGCGAACAGCATGATCGGACTCGCTTCACGAGCGGTTCCGCTGCCCTGGATCGGTATTTTCAGACGCAGGCCTCCCAGGACGTCAGACGCCGCATCGCCACCTGTTTTGTCGCAGTAAGCCGGGACACCGCCGAAACCGCCGGTTACTACACTTTAAGCGCGGCAAGCGTGGCTTTGGACACCCTATCGCCGGAATTCGCCAAGAAACTGCCGCGGTACCCCGTTGTGCCGGCGGTACTGCTCGGCCGCCTCGCCGTCGCTCGCACCCATCAGGGAATCGGCCTCGCGGGCGTCTTGGTCGCCGACGCCCTGAAACGCGTCGCCCGCGCGGAACTCGGCGTCTTTGCCATGATTGTCGATGCAAAGGATGAATCGGCCCGGCGCTTCTACGAGCGGTACGGCTTCGCGCTTCTGCCCGGCCAACCGCGGCGTTTGATCCTGCCGATTGACGCCGCGCTCCGCCGGCTTGCGTCGGATTAGGGGATCTCTCACCAAGGGAGACAATGCGGAGGCGAAACGCGCGCACACCTGGTGGCTTCGGCGAGTTATGGCGACATTTCTACTTTGCCTTGACAACCCCCCTGGCCCAACTTGCTTCTTTTTTCCGCTTCGGATAGAGTAAGGCCACTGGAGGGATAGAGAATGGCATTTTGCGCTAGCTGTGGAGCACAAGTTGACGGGCGGTTCTGCCCAAAATGCGGAGCCTCGCAAGGAGACCCCGCGGGAGCCACGGCGGCTCCCCAACAACCCGCCTATGCGCCGCCGCCCCCCGCGCAACCCGTCGCCGGAGGCATGGACGACAACATGGCCGGCGCGCTCTGCTACCTGCTCGGCTTCATCACCGGCGTCCTCTTCCTGGTGCTCGAGCCCTACAACAAGCGACCGTTCGTGCGCTTCCACGCGTTCCAGTCCGTCATCTTCAGCGTCGGCTGGATCATCCTCTCGATCGCCCTTTCCATCGTCATGGGCATCATGTCCGCGGTCATGCACATGTGGCTCGTCTTCCTGCCCCTGCGCCTGCTCATCTACCTGCTCGGCCTCCTGCTCTGGCTGTTCTGCATGTACAAGGCCTACAACCGCGAACTCTACCAACTGCCCATCGTCGGCCCCATGGCCGCCAAGCAGGCCGGCTCATAGGCCGCGCGCCCGCAAGTACTGAACCAGCCCGGCCGCGTCATCGGTGATGATGGCCTCCGCGCCCCAGGCGAGCGCCTGCTCCCAAGCGCGCTCGCCATTCACCGTCCACACCAGCGTCTCCACCCCCGCCGCCCGCGCTTCTTCAAACCAGTTCGCATCCACCAGCCGCCACGCCACCGACACCGCCCCTGTCTCCGCCTCCGCCGCAATCTCCGCCGCCGCCCTCGGCTCTCCCTCCCACAGCGCCGCGCAAGGCAACTCCGGCGCAATCCGCCGCATCGCCCGCGTCACGCGAAAATCGAACGATTGAATCAGGCTCCGCCGCTCCAGTCCCCACGCCCGCACCGCCCCGGCCACCATCTCCGCGAATCTCTCCGGCGCAGGCGCAAGCTCCGGCCGATCCGGAAAACTCTTCACTTCAAGATTGAACCCGAACTCCGCGCGGCCCGCGAGCGCCAGCACATCCGCAAGCAGCGCGCATCCCCGAGATCGCGCCTCCTCGCCGGTCACGTCCCTCAGCAACGCGCCATCCGGCTTCAGCCACGGATCGTGCGAAACAACGAGCGCGCCGTCCCGCGCCACGCCCAGGTCCAGCTCAATAAAATCCGCTCTCGCTTCGATCGCACACACGAACCCTGGCACCGTGTTCTCAGCAAACTCGAGCGGCGCGCCCCGGTGCGCATGCACCCGCGGCCTATCGCGACGCACGGTCCACGCCCGAACCCGCCCGCGCCGGCCGAAACCGCTCCTCGCCCAACCCCAGGTTCCACTCGATCCGCTCCACCCGGATCAACTGCCGCTCGCCTGTGTCGCGCGATACCGACTCCACCCGGAACGGTGCCTGCATCCCGCCGCTTTCGCGATAATCGCCGAACGTCCAGTCGATCAGCGCTTCCCGCCCGCCGATCACCCGCCCGCCCGTCCGCCGCGTCTCCAGCCACGAGTCCGGGTCCAGAAAGCAATAGAAAACATTCCCGTCCTTCAGCCGCAGCATCACCTTATACAACTGCTTGCCGTCCATCGCCGCCCGCCCGTCGTAGCGCACCGTCGCTCCGCGCTCGCGCACATCGAGCAGACCGTCGTCGAACTCGGCGTCCTCCCGCAACGTGTCCACATCGTCGCCATGAAGCCGCCGCGCCTCGAGCCAACCCTCGCCGTCGGTCCCCGTCTGGCTCCACGCCAGCACGCCGTCGAACCCGCGCACATAGCTCCGGCCCTCCACTGTGACTTCTGTCCGGATCTCTCGCGTGTCCCCTACCCGCAGCCGTTCGAGCCGCAGCGTCCCCTCGACGCCGTCCATCGTGATGCGCCCGCGCAGCCGCTCGCTCCGCGTCTGCTCCAGCCGCTCGACGCCCCCGCGCGCCGCCAGGTTTTTCGCAATGAGTTCGTCCACGGTCTGCGCCCGCGGCGCCATCGCCGCCAGCGCCAGAACCGCGAACCGGATCATGCCTCCGCCGGTTCTTCCGCCGTGTCCCTCGTCACGCCGCACTCGCAACAGTCGCTGCAGCGCCCGCACCGTTGGCACCGGTGATTCGCGCACGCGTCCTTCGCGCAGTACACGCAAATCTCAGTCGACGGCTCCCCGCAGATGCTGCATTCAAACACAAGCGTCTCCACTTTCGTCGTCCCGTTCACCACGCTCACTTCCCTTTCCCGTAGGGTTTCTGTTGGCTCAAGGCCGCGCGGCATCGCTGCGCCTCGTGGTCCATCACCTGGTATTCCTGCTCGCGCTGCGACGCCAGGTCGGTCAGATACTGGCGGAACTGCGCGACGTTCCGGCTCCCTTCGTCCACCACCCCTTGCATCACGTCCGCCGTCGCCGGGTTATCGTACTTGCGCACGCCTGCGATCAACGTGGCCAGCTCCCCATCGAGCGCTTCCATCCGGAAATACGTGTCCATCGCCAGGCTCAGCTTGTCCGGGTCCGCCGAAAGCCGCTTCGCCGAAGTCAGAAAGTAGTCGGCCTCGTTCGCCGCCGTCGCCTTCTGCTGCACATAGGCATACGGCGCGCCCGCCTTCACCCACTGCTCCGGCTGCATCTGCGTAAGCAGCGGCTTCAGCCTTCCGGTCTGCGCCTGCAGGGCGTCCAGCGTCTTCCGCACGTCCCACGGCGCCGCCACCCCTTTGCTCTGCGCCGCCGGCGTCTGCCCCATCCCGCACACCATGCCCCCGGCCACCAGCAGCATCAGACAAGTCTTCATTCCTGGATCGCGCTCCCTCACCAGTTTCGCACGGCAACTTTCCGCCGGGTCCGCCCGCTTGGCCGCCCGGGGAACCGTTTGTGGTACAACGTGGGTACCGCGTTCCTGGCCAGGCCTCCACCTGAGCTCCGGGCCTGCCCGAAAACAATCGACCTCATCTCGAAAGGGTCAAGTCGTCTGTGAAGGAATGCGCTATGGAATCCCTTACCGTCCCACCGCCGCCTCGGCGATATTTTATTTCTCAAACCGGCAGGTCCGTTATGAAATGCCTTCCTACACTCGGCCGGGCGATTTTACTCGCGCTGACAATGTCCTTTCCCGGCGCGCTCGTGGCGCAGCCCACAATCGTCGCGGTCGTTAACTCGGCCTCCTGGCAAAGCGGCCTTCCGGCCGGCGGGGCGTTGGCTACGGCGTTTGTCTCCGGCCTGCCAGGTCTGACGCCCGGAACTTACGCGGCGCCGCCATCGCAGCCGCTACCCTACACCCTCGTCGGGGTGACCGTCATCGTGAACAACGATTACGCCCCCCTCCTTGCAGTGATCGTGCCATCGGACCCCTCGGCCAACGTCCAGGTCAACTTCCAAGTCCCGCTTTCGGCCAATGCTTCGCAGCTCTCCGGGAACTTCTTCGTGCCGTACGACATCCGTCAGGACGGATACGCCGGATACATCAGCATCGGCGAGGGGACCGATCGGGCAGCCCAAAGCCCAGTTCCGGCTATGCCTGATTGGGGAGGATTCTTTTCCGATGCTCACGGCTACGCCATCGCTATCCACGCGTCGGACTCGACTCCGGTCACGCCGCAGAACCCGGCCCGTCCCGGCGAGCCGATCGTCGCCTATGCGGACGGCCTGTTCCTCGTCTGGCCGCCGCCCCCAATCGCCGTTCCGGTCCCTACTGGGGGAACCTATCCAATCGGATACACGTCTGTTGCCCACGGTCCCGGCAACCTTTACCTCCAGACTTACCCCACGCCACCCACCTGCCTGTTCGGCCCGCCGTGTCCCGGCTCGGTCACAAACACCCCTGCGCTGACGGTCCAGTACCTGGGCCTCGCGCCGGGGTTGGTCGGCGTCGAGCAGGTCAACTTCGTGGTTCCTTCTAACCAGAAACCGGGCAACTGGCCGCTATTTTTCAACTCCGGCTCCTGTCCGGACGGCAGCGGCATCCCCGGCACCTGTGGGGCCGTGACCGGAAGCTCAAGCCCGTACGTGCTGCTCCCCGTGGACTAAGAGCGCAGCTCATAGATCATGCCCGGAGCCGACTTATGACACGAATGGTTGCATTCCGTCGCGCAATCTTACTAACTCTAGAAGTGGTTTTTTCCGGCGTGCTCTTGGCGCAGCCTAAAATCGTCGCCGTGGTTAACTCGGCCTCGTGGCAGAGCGGTCTTCCAGGCCCAGGAGCGCTGGCCACCGCGTTTGTCTCCGGTCTGACCGGCTTGACACCCGGAACCTATGCGGCGCCGTCTTCCCATGCTCTCCCACACTCGCTCGCCGGCCTGTACGTGGAGCTGAATGGCGATTATGCTCCGCTCCTCGCGGTCATCGTTCCCACCGATCCGGCGGACAATGTCCAGATCAACTTCCAGGTTCCTCTATCGGCGATGACCTCGCTTTGCCCATTCTCCAACTCAGTCCCCGGCGCCTGCGACCCTAACGGATACCTTGTCATCGGCGGGGCCGGGCAAAATCCGCTCGCTTGGCAGAGTCCGCTCGAGGCATTTGAGCCGTTCGGCGCCTTCTTCGCACAGGCGAAACGAATCGCTGTTGCCGTCCACGCATCGGACTTCAGCCCCGTAACACTGCAAAACCCTGCCCACCCCGGGGAAGCGATTGTCGCTTACGCCGACGATTTTTTCATGACGTGGCCGCCGCCGCCGATCGCCACGCCCGTGCCGCCCCAACCCGTGTTTCAGGTCAACTACCAGTGGGTGCGGCAGCTCGGTAACCTATTCCTCCAGACGTACCCCACGCCGGTCATCCCGTGCATATCTGCACGAACGCCATGCATAGGCTCGATAACGAATACCCCCGCGCTCAAGATCGACTCAATGAGCCTCGCGCCGGGCTCGGTCGGCGTTGAGCAAATCAAGTTTGAAGTTCCTTCTAACCAGAAACCCGGCGCCTGGGCGCTATTCTTCAACGTCGGCTCCTGTCCCGACGGCAGCGGCATTCCTGGCACGTGCGGCGGCCAAGGCGGCGTTTCCAGCCCCTACGTGCTCCTCCCCGTGGACTAAACCGCCCAACGCCGCCAGGTGAGGCACATAACGGTGGAACTCGACCCGCCGCGCACGCTGCAAACCCCAAATCCGCCGTTGCGGTCCCTGCGCCGGAGCGGATGTTATATTCGGAGGCAATGAAGGCCGCCGCTCTGCTGCTCCTGGCGCTGCCACTCGCGGCCGCCGATATCCGCCTTGGCATCATTGGGACGGACACGTCGCATGTGCCGGCATTCACCCGGTTGCTGAACGACCCGGCCGATCCGGCGCACATCCCCGGCGCACGAGTCGTAGCGGCATGGAAGGGCGGCAGCCCGGATGTCGAATCCAGCCGGACGCGCGTGGACCGCTTCGCCGCCGAGATCCACTCGAAGTACGGCGTCGAGATCGTGCCGGACATCGCCACGCTGTGCCGGATGGTGGACGGCGTGCTCATCGAAAGCGTGGACGGCCGCACGCACCTTGCCCAGGCCCGCCTGGTGTTTCAGGCCCGCAAGCCGGCCTTCATCGACAAGCCGCTCGCCGCCACGCTCGCCGACGCCCTCGAGATCGCGCGCCTGTCGAGCCAGACGGGCGTGGCCTGGTTCAGCTCGTCCAGCCTGCGCTGGAGCGAGATCACCGCCACCATGAAGTTCGACGATATCACCGGCGCCGACGTCTGGGGTCCCGGCCCCTTCGAGGAGCACCATCCGCTCGACCTCGCCTGGTACGCCATCCATCCCATAGAGATCCTGTTCACGCTCATGGGACCGGGATGCGAGGAAGTCACGCGAGTCTCCGGCGCCACCGCCGACGAAATCGCGTGCCGCTGGACGGATGGACGCATCGGCACTGTGCGCGCGCTGCGCCCGTACGGACCCTACGGCGCCGTAGTCTACCGCAAGAGCGGCGTAGTCGTGCAAAGCCCGCCCAACGTGAAAGCCGACTATGAGAACCTGGTGCGCAAGGTCGTCGAATTCTTCGAGACCGGGAAGCCGCCCGTCCCGAACTCGGAGACACTCGAGATCTTCCGGTTCATGGACGCCGCCCAGCGCAGCAAACAGGCGGGAGGCGCGCCCGTCCGTCTCGAGTCCGCCGGCGGACTTCCCTGAAATCGCCCAACCCGCCAACGCTATCCTGAAAGACGATGGTCAAACTCACCGAGCGCGCCAAAGCGGCCGGTTGAGCGGCGAAGCTTAGTCCAAAGGTTTTGGACGAGGCTCTGTCGCGCCTGCCGCGATGGAAGGACGAAAACGTCCTCGTAGGGTTTGAGACGTCCGACGACGCGGGCGTGTACAAGCTCTCGCCGGAGTGTGCCCTCGTGCAGACCGTCGACTTCTTCACCCCCATCGTCGACGACCCCTACACCTTCGGCGCCATCGCCGCCGCCAACGCCTTGAGCGACATCTACGCCATGGGCGCGCGCCCGCTCACCGCTCTCGCCATCCTCGCCTACCCCGCCTCCGGCGACCTCAACGTCCTCGAACAAATTCTCCGCGGCGGCGCCGAAAAAATCCACGAAGCCGGCTGCGCCTTGATCGGCGGCCACTCCATCAACGAAGAAGACATCAAGTTCGGCTACTCCGTCACCGGAACCGTCCACCCCTCGCGCATCCTCGCCAACTCCGGCACGTTCCCCGGTGACTCGCTCATCCTTTCCAAACCCCTCGGCACCGGCGTCGTCGCAACCGCCGTCAAACGCGGCATCGCCCGCCCCGAAGACGCGCAAGCCGCCGAACACTCCATGCTCCGGCTCAATAACGTTGCCTGCGAGAGCATGCTCGAGGCCCAAGCCCGTGCCTGTACCGACGTCACCGGCTTCGGCCTCCTCGGCCACGCCCGCGAAATGGCGCTGGCGAGCAACGTCACCCTCGAAATCGACCCCGCGTCGCTCGAGTTCCTCCCCGGCGCTCTCGCCTACGCCCGCTCAGGCGCCGTCCCCGGCGGCACCAAGAACAACCGCGAGTTCATCCAACCCTGCGTCGACGGCGTCTCCGAATTCGACGACCTTCTCTACGACCCTCAGACCTCCGGCGGCCTCCTCATCGCCCTCCCCGAACACGCCGCCCAGCACCTCCTCGCCATTCTTCCCGGCTCCTTCCGCGCCGGCCGCGTCCTCGACAAAGGCCACAAACCCGTCCGCATCGCCAACCCATGACTGAAACCAACCCCCTCATCATCGCCCTCGATGTCGAATCCGGCGCCGAGGCCCTTGCTCTCGCCTCTTCCCTCGGCGACGCGGTCTCCTTCTATAAGGTCGGCATGGAACTCTACGCGGCCGAGGGCATGAGCGTCGTCCGCGAACTCCTCGCCCGCGGCAAGCAGGTCTTCCTCGACCTCAAGCTCTACGACATCCCGGAAACCGTCAAACGCGCCACCGCCCGCATCGCCAGCACCGGCGTCCGCTTCCTCACCGTCCACGGCAGCGACGCCGTCATGCGCGCCGCCGTCGAGGGCCGCGGCGCTTCCAGCCTCCAACTCCTCGCCGTCACCGTCCTCACCAGCTTCGACCAGCACGACCTCGCCCAACTCGGCTACCCCTGCCCGGTCCTCGACCTCGTCCGCCTCCGCGCGAAAAACGCCCGCGCCTGCGGCATAGACGGCATCGTCTGCTCCCCGCTCGACGCTCCGCAAGTCCGCGCCGCCGCCGGCCCCGACGCCATCCTCGTCACCCCCGGCGTCCGCTCCCACACCGCCGGCAAGGGCGACCAAAAACGCGTCGCCACCCCCGCCGAAGCCATCGCCGCCGGCGCCAACTACCTCGTCATCGGCCGCCAGGTCACCCGAGCCGCCGGCCCCAAAGCCGAAGTCGCCCGAATCTTAGAAGAAATCGCCACCGCCCGCACATAGCGCCGCGCTGCAAAACCCTCGGCCGGTGCGCCGGCAGCGTCCTTTATCGCAAACCGTTCAGGGCTGCCGTTTCGCTTCCAGTTGAAGCCTCTCCCAGCCACCTTTGCCATAGACAAGCACCGTAACCGCTCCCCGTCGGTGATCGACAGCGAATCCAATCGGGACGGAACGAGGCTCCGGCCCGGCAACGCCGAGGATTTCGAACGGTTCAACGCGCGGCACAGCTATATCCACCCCCGTATAGACGTAGTTGTCCATCAGGTACGGGAACGCGAGAGATCCCTTGAAAAAGGGCACGGCAACAACCTCGCCGTCCGGCGAAAGAGCGGACGCAGAGGGATACAGGGAGACCATTTCCGGAGGAAGCACCAGACGCGGGTAGTGGGGCTTTTCGACTACGAGGCGATCAACGGTGTGTGCTTGCATGTCCACGCCCACAGCGTGCCGCCTTCTGCAAAAATGACCAATCCGGAATTAGGAGCAGCAAAACTGCTCGCACCGAACCACAGATCCGTGCGCTTCTTGCCCTGCATGGGGGGCGTGAAATCAGCCGCGCGCAGCTCGCCCCCAGTGAGGGCCACCGGGCTTATAGGACAGATCGGCTGATGGCCGAGCGGGACACTTACGGAGGTGCAACGGAATACCCATAGCCGGTTGTTCCGCGCATCGGCAAAGGCCGGGAAAAGCTCTTGATCGGAGGAGTAAGTTCGAGCGGCGGAAACGGGAGTGAGCTGGTTGCCGCTCGGATCGAAGGAAAGGGTCAAAAACCTGCCGTGCTGAATTCCTGCGCCACGCTGGCCGTCCTGGGAAACCGAGGCTATTCCGCTGACCGCAAGAACCGCGGCGCCTTCCACAAACCCGGCAAGGGAAGGCGAGCAAATTCCCGAGTCCTGCCCAACCGTCCAATTTCCAATCCACGCCCCAGTTCTGATGTTCGCGACAGCGACCTGCATCTGATCCGGTTGCGGAAAGCCGTTCCTGAGGACACCCACGGCCACCAAGCCGGCTTTCTGGTCGGCATAAGCACGGCATTGATACCGGACTTGGGGGAAGGTTTGGGTATCGGCCGGGAACGGCAAGGGCAAACGCAGACGCAGCCGGGCGCCGGAAGGGCGCGTGATTTCAAGCAGGATACCATCGGCATCAACCGTAGCAGCGGCTGATGTTCCATCTGGCGCAAACGACGCACACGCGCAGAGGACCCGCCGGGAGATACCGTGCTCCTGCGCTTTCAGCACCGGCGCGCCGGCGATGGACCCCACCGGCAACAATGCCGTTAGGTGGAGGCGCATACCGGCATCTTAACTCCACCCCGCCCTCGCCACCCTGCTACACCGCAGTGGGCGCCAAGAGCCGCGCGAGGTTGCCGCGGCAATTCCATCGCATCAAATCCGGCGGGCGCGGCTTCAACCCTCGGCGCACCGGGACCGCCCGCTCGGCCGCCGGAAGGGATCAGCGCCCTTCAGCTCGCAAGCCGGAGGAGTCCGCGCACGCGATAATTCTTCCCCGTATGAGGTAGAATTAAACCTATGGACGGCTACACACCTGCTCAGGCCGCCGTTATTACAGGTTTGCCCCTGGCGGCGGTCCACAAAGCGATCGATAGTCGCCTGATTCGTCCCCGGTCGGCGCGATCGCGGGCGGCGGTCCGCAGGCTGCTGACCAAGGAACAATTGATCTACCTTCAGCTCGAAGCGGAGGGCCTGCGGCTGCTCCCCGTCGGGACACGGAGAGAGATCGCCGCCTCCATTCAGCGGTCGCCCGAGGTGGACTTGATGGCAATCGGAAGCGGGACCGCGCTTTTTGTCGAATGCAAGGCAGCCCGCCGCAAGGTCGAAGGACAGTTGAAGCAGCTTGGCCGCATCAAAGAGATGGTGGTCAGCGATCCCGAGATCATGCGCGGGACGCCGGTCTTCCGCGGCACGCGGATTCCCGTGGACCTTGTTGCCGGCATGCTCGCCCAAGGCGCAACAGCGGAGGAGATTCTGGAAGGCTATCCGACCCTGAGCAAGGAAAAGATCGCCGTCGCGCCGCTGTACGTGCGCGCGTTCCCACGGCGCGGACGCCCCAGCCTCCGGCCATGGCAGGGGAAGAAGCCACGCGGCCGGAGATCCTATCCCTTGGGCCCGCCGCTCAACAACGCATGAGGTTCCTCATTGACGAATGCCTGCATGAATCGCTGGTCGGAGTCGCTCGTGGCGCCGGTTTCGAAGCAAGCCACGTCAATCACCTCGGTTTGAGCGGCAAGAAGGACTGGGAACTGGCCCGGCGAATCGTGGCGGACGAATTCACATTCGTCACGAACAACCGCGTCGATTTCATTCGACTCTTCGCCAAGATGGACTTGCACGCGGGCTTGATTGTCATTGTCCCGAACGCTGTGCCATCCCTCCAGCGCGCCCTCTTCGAGGCGGCCATTCTGCATCTGGGCGGAAGAGAGGCGGTCA
>JAJYCN010000159.1 GCA_021778335.1 Acidobacteriota bacterium
CGGGATTCGGAGAGTCTGCTGGATTATGCGTGGAACCGGTATTACGACAACACGACGGGGCGGTTTCTTACGCCGGATCCGTATAAGGGGAGCGCGGATCCGTACAACCCGCAGAGTTGGAACCGATACAGCTACGTTGTAGGGGATCCTGTTGGTAGATTCGACTTGAAGGGTCTTTGCTGGTTTTCGAACCTGATGACAGGTCCTGCGCTGAATGGGACGCTGTGCTCGCTTGCGTCGATTGTTTGGAATTCTGGGGGCTCGTCGGGCGCGTTTGACGGCTTCACAGCCGCGCCTACGAGTGGGCTATCTCAAGTCGGAACGATCCAGCAGTTTGATCAGGGCGCGGCGGACGAGCAGACGGGGTACGAGAGTGGGTATGGAAGCCCCGGATCTGGGGAGTACGGAATTCTCCTGACTTCGGTGTACTACCTGAGTAAGCAGGCCTCTTCCCTCGACGCGTTCGCAAGCCTGGGATCACTCACTGGTGCGTTCGGTACAGCCGCCGATGATGGAGCGGTTGCGCAGTGGAAGAATCCGCCACCGCTCGCATTGGGTTCGTTGACCCTTCCCTTCGCGCCGAACCCGGGCCGACCCAGTGTTGTTAAGCCTGGCAGAGGCGGTGGTTGCAGGAAGTTCCCTGGCACGAATGCATGCGATACTGGGTTCGCGGCTGGGCGATAAGGCGTGTGGGGCGGGTCGATGGTGTCTCGGCGTTTAGGGCGGGTTGCAGCCGGGCGGGCCGATTCGCGCTCGCGCGGGATGGTGTGGAGGGCGTTGCGCCTCGTTGGCGCGGCCGCCATCCTTGCCACAGCTCCGGCGTTGGCGGCGGGCGGGCGGTCGCCGCAAGGCCAAGAGCGTTTCAAGTCTCTTCGGTTTAGCGGGGACGGGCAGTTCGTGCTCGCGAGCGAACCGGATAGCGTGACGGTACTCTCCGTGCGGCCCTTCGCGGTCGTGCTGAGGATGCCTGCGCCGGGCGCAGCGTGGGCTCACTTTACCCCGGATTCTGGTGGTGTTGTGACTGTGCGTATTGCGCCTAGCGCCCAGGCTGGAGTGGGGATCAAGGGTGAGGCGATCGTGGTCGAACGGTGGAGTCTCGTGGCGAGGGAGCGGACGGGGTCGTGGAGGCTGGGCGTGGGCCCTTGTGGGACGCTTCAAGCCTCGCCGGACGGCGCGACCCTGGCATGTCAAGATATGCGCGGCTCGTTTCATCTGTTCGACGTGGCGACGCGGCGGGAATTGCTCCGGGAGGACCGGTTTGCGGCGACGCGAATCCCGTGGTGTGTGGGAGGGATGACGGATCCCAGCACGCGCGGCGCGGGAGCGTGCGGCACTTCAGACGGGATGCCTGGATCGGCGATGATCGAGTTCTCGCCGGACGGCGGGTATGTGGTGGCGGTTCCCAGGGTCGGCGTCAACGACGGTGTGGCTGTGGAACTCAGCACCGGGCGGCGCCTCTTGCTTCGGCGAGGCTTAGCTCGGCTCCGTCTACACCAGGATTTTAACCCCACGGCTGAGTTCGCCACTGCCCCGCCGTTCGCATTCGTCTCCAGCAATCGGGTCATTGTTTCCTGGACGCAAGCTTTTAGTAAAAGGACAGGTCTTGTAACGGCCACCCTGGCGGAATTTCCTTCGGGGCGTGTGATCGTCAAGCCGAAGATTCCTGCAGGTCCAATCTTTCGGGCTGCCGATCCCAGTTACGTAATCGTTCGCCCGTACCATCGCTACGGCGCGGCGGCCGTCAATCTCGCGACCGGTGAGACTCTCTCGAGCCCGAGCGCTGCACTAGACGTGTATGGACGGTACTACATGGAGGAGGTCGCGCCCGGAAAGGTGGGATTGTTTGAGAGAAGCAAGGGCCTCCAAGCGTCCGTCTCGCTCTCGACGCCATAGTCGGCCAGTGTCAGTTGGACACCGGTTGCAGTCCGGTGCCGGAAGGCGGGACTGGGCCGGTCTTTTGGCATTTGTTGTCGCGATTGCCTGCGCCCCGGCCGTGTCGAGCAGGTTCGTCTCCCTAGACGACCCGCTCTATCTCAGCAGCCCCTACGTCTCCCGGGGGCTGGAGTGGAGCGCGGTCAGCTTCTCCTTCACCTCGGTATCCGATTTGTATTGGCATCCGCTGACGTGGCTGAGCCATGAGCTTGACTTCTCTTTGTTCGGGGCGGCGCCGGCGGGGCATCATTTCACGAGCGTGCTGCTGCACGCGACTTCGGCGGGTTTGTTGTTTCTTGTGCTTCGGCGGTTGGGGGCTCGGTCGTGGTTTGCGGTGGGCGGGGCTTTGGTTTGGGCGGTGCATCCGCTTCGGGTCGAGTCCTTCGCTTGGGTTGCGGAGCGGAAGGATGTGCTGTGCGCGGCGTTTTTCCTTGGGGCGGTGCTGGCTTACCTGCGCTATGTCGAGCGGCCTTCGCGCGGGGGGTATATGGGTTGGGCGGCGCTTGGCATGTGCGCGTTGCTGTCGAAGCCGGCGGCGGTTTCGATCGTGCCGGTGCTGCTGATTTTGGACTGGTGGCCGCTGCGGCGGGCGCGGGGTGCGGTTTGGCTCGTTTTCGAGAAAACGCCGCTGGTCGCGATGACGGCTGTCGTTGCCGGTCTGACGGTGTACGGGCAACGGGTGTCCGGGTCGATGTCGTATCTGGCCGACGTGGGGCTGGCGACGCGGATCGAGAACGCGGCCGTGTCGCTGGTGCGGTATTTGGGCAGGATGGCGTATCCGGTGAACTTGAGCTGCTTTTACCCTTACGACCGGAATCCGGCGTGGGTGGTTCCGGCGATGGTGGTTGCGGCGATAACGGGCGGCGCGATTGCGATGCGGCGGCGATGGCCGTGGCTGCTGGCGGGCTGGGCTTGGTTTGTGATCGGGGTTTTGCCGAATCTCGGGATTCTGCAGGCCGGACGGCAGTCGATGGCGGACCGGTTCACGCACCTTCCGATGATTGGGATTGTGGTTGCGGTTGTGTTTTCGCTGTCGGCGTGGGCGGGAACCGATGGGAGACGGAACCGGGCGCTTGCTTGGGCAGCGTGCGCCGTGCTGCTGGTGCTGAGCGGGCTGACGTGGCGGCAGATCGGGTACTGGCACGACAGCGTGAAGCTGGCAGAACATGCACTGGAGGTGGAGAACAGCGACTTCATGCGGGCCAATCTGGGGACGACGCTGCTGGAGGAGCAGCGGTACGGCGAGGCCGAGGAGCACTTCCGGGAGGCAATCCGGCTGAACGGGCGGCAGGCGGATTATCACAGCAACCTGGCGAATATTCTGCTGCGGACGGGGCGGTTGGCGGGCGCGAATGCGGAGTCGGCGATTGCGGCGCGGCTGAAGCCGGAGGATGTGGCGGTGGCGACGACGCGGGGTTTGGTGCTACTGCAGGCGGGTGAGTACGGGCCGGCGCTGGAATGGATCCGGCGTGCGGTGGCGGTGGGTGCGACGCGGGGGCCGCTGGCGGTGAGGTTGAACGACTGGGGGGTGCGGCTGGCGTCGCACGGGGAGCCGGGGCAGGCGGAGCCGCTGCTGCGGGAGGCGGTGGAGTTGGATGGAACGCTGGTGCCGGCGCGGCGGAATCTGGTGCTGGCGCTGGAAGACGAGGGACGGAGGGACGAGGCGAGGCGGGCGCTCGAGGAGGCGATTGGAGCTACGGGCGCGGTTCTGCAGTATGGGGATTTAGCGCGGGAGTTGGGGGTAGCGCGGTGAGCGCGCCCCGCGCGGTGCGCTTAGAACGGGTGGTAGCACCCGCGCGCGGGGTTGCACTCGTAGTCGTCGGCGATTTTGCCGTCGGGGCCGACGCATTGCTGCGTCTTGTGGCACCAGAAGAGGCGGTCGTTGGAGTGCGGAACGGTGGGGTCCCATTCCGCCTCCACGTACATGCCTTTCCAGCGCAGGTGGTCGCAGCGGTCGTCGTCGAGTTCGGTGAGCGACGAACGTTCACGCATGGTGCGCCGTGTGAGCCTTTCCGGCCGCGGCGAGCAGGGCCCGCTTGACGGCCACTTTCGCGAGTTGCACCTTGTAGCCGTTCTGGCTGAGCGGCTGGGCGCCGGCGACCGCCGCTTCGGCGGCCTGTGACGCGGTGTCCTCGCTGATGGTTTTGCCGGCGAGGCCGGCGGCGGCCTGCGAGGCTTCCCACGGGGTGGGGGCGACGTGGCCGAGAACGATGCTGGCTTTATCGACCGACGAACCCTTCATGTGAAGGGCGACGGAAGCGGCGGCCAGAGGCCAGTCGATGGCTTCGCGCTGGCGGATTTCGTAGGTCGCGTTCTTGACACCCGAGGCCGAGGGAACGAGGATTTCGGTGACGAGCTCGTTCGGCTTGAGGTCGATTTCGCGCGCGTTTTCATCCGACGGCGTGACGAAGAACTTCGCCGCCTCGACGGTGCGGGAGCCGGAGGAAGAGGCGAGTTTGATGGTTGCGCCGAGGGCGACGAGGGCGGGGCCGAGGCTGGAGGCGCTAACGAAGTAGGCCGGGCCGCCGCCGAAGATGGCGTGGTATTTGTTTTCGCCGTTGGGGACGAGGCTCTTGCCGTCCTTCATGGCGAAGAGGCCGTAGCCGCCGCGGTAGTACCAGCAGCGGGGGCGCTGGCAGAGGTCGCCGCCGACGGTGCCCATGTTGCGGATCTGCGGGCTGGCGATGCCGAGCGCGGCTTCATGCAGCGCCGGGTATTCGCCGCGCACGAGCGGGCTCGAGGCCAGTTCGTCGAAAGTGACGGTGGACCCGATGCGGAGCCCATGGCCGGTTTTGTGGATGCCGCCGAGATCCTTGATGTCCTTCACGTTGACGACGCGTTTGGTGGAGAACACGCCGTCCTTCATGAGGCTGATCAGGTCGGTGCCGCCGGCGAGCACGACGGCGTCGGACCAGGAGGCGCCGAGGAGGCCGAGGGCTTCGTTGAGCGAGGCGGGGCTGGAATATTCAAACGGGGTCATCAGGCGTTCCCTCCCTTGGAGGCCAGAGCGGCCAGGACGCGGTCGGCGGTGACCGGCAGTTGCGGGACGCGTACGCCGATGGCGTTGGCGACCGCGTTGCCGATGGCGGCGTCGCCGGGGATGGCCGGCGGCTCGCCGAGGCCGACTACGCCGCGTTTGTCGTTTTCGGGCGAGATATCGAGATGGACGATAATCTCGCCGATGTCCATGATGCCGGCGAGCTTATAGAACTCCATGTCGGGATTCAGCACGCGGCCGATCTGCTGGTCGGCGACGCGTTCTTCGAACAGGGCCGAGCAGACGGACATGATGCAGGCGCCGAAGATCTGGCTTTCGGCGGTTTTGGGGTTGATGACGAGGCCGCAGTCGTGGACCGCGATGAGGCGGTTCATTTTGACGATGCCGGTTTCGGTGTCGACACTGACATCGGCAATCTGGACGCCGGCGACGCCGCCGGTGTTCAGGCCCTCGCGCGGCGCGGTGCGCGGGTTGTTCTCGCCGGCCTCGGAGATTTTGTTCGTGCCGAGCTTGCGGCAGGCGGCTTCCCAGGTGAGGCTCTTGGAGGTGTCGCCCTTGACGACGATGCGGCGGTCGACGGCCTCGAGTTTATCGGGGGTCGTGCCGAGCGAGGGGGCGACGGCGGCTAAGAGTTTATCGAGGGCGTTGACCGTCGCTTTCCGCGTGGACGAGGAGACGCCGCCGACGGTGGTGGATCCGCCGGAAGCGCCGGAGGGCGGATAGGTACTGTCGCCGATTTTGACGTTGATGGCCGAGACTGGGAGGCCGAGGGTTTCGGCGGCGACCATGGCGATGATGGTGCGGGTGCCGGTGCCGAGGTCCTGGCTGCCGAGTTCGACTTCGACGCTGCCGTCGGGGTGGATGGTGGCCTGGCACTGGCTGGCGTGGCCGGCGCCGCCCCAGGTGCCGACGCCGATGCCGAGCCCGCGCTTGACGGGTCCGCTGCCGGAGTCCCCGCGCTGATGCCAGTTCTTTTTCCAGTCGGCGAGTTCGGCGGCCTTTTTCAGTTGCGAGGTGTAGGCTTCCTCGCGCATGGTGAGGTCGGCGTTTTTGAGGAAGACGTCGAGCGGATCCATTTTCATCTTGGCCGCGAGGTCTTCGATGGCGGAGCAGGTGAGATAGCTGGCCTGCTCGTGATTGGGAGCGCGCCAGGCGCGGGCGCTGCCGGTGTTGGTGGAGACGGCGGTGTGATTGATGCGGCGGTTGGGGACCTTGCGGTAGACGTAGGGGAACAGGTCCGCGCTGAGGCCGCCGCCGGCCAGGCCGCCGGTGGACCAGGTTTTCGATTCCCAGGCGGTGATTTTGCCGTCCTTATCCGCGGAGACTTTGATGTGGCCGAAGGCGGAAGGGCGGTTGCCCGCGATGAGGAGTTCGGTTTTGCGGTCGAGGAAGATTTTGACCGGTTTGCCGCCGGATTGTTTGGAGAGCTGCGCGGCTTCGACGCCCCAGAGGTCGGCGGGGAACTTGCTGCCGAACCCGCCGCCGATGTGGTCCTGGTGGACGTGGATGTTGGCGGCCGAGACGTTGATGGCGCGGCCGAGATCGCCGCCGATGCCGGAGACGTTCTGGGTGGAGGGCCAGTAGGTGACTTTGTCGCCATCCCAGGCCACCATGCCGCCGTGGGATTCCAGGCAGCAGTGCGTGATGACGGGGATGCCGTAGTCGCCTTCGTTGGTGTAGGCGGCTTCCTGGAAGGCCTTGTCGGGATCGCCGGTGACCTGCTCGCCGGCGGCCTTGGCGCGGTTGCCGGCCTTGCCGATGTCGTCCTCGCGGACCAGGAACGGGAGTTCCTCGTATTCGACTTTGATGGCCTTGACGGCGTCGTTGGCGGCTTCTTCGCTCGTCGCGCTGACGCTGGCGACTTCCGCGCCGCCCCACTGCACTTCCTTGCCAGGGCCCATGATGACGCGCACGGCGGTGACACCGGGAATCTTCTCGGCGCCGGAGGTGTCGATGCTGGTGACGCGGGCGTGGGCGTGGGGGCAGGAGAGAATGGCGCCGAAGAGCATGCCGTCGGGCTTGATATCGCTGTTATATTTGGCGGCGCCGCTGGCTTTCTGGATTCCGTCGAGCCGCGAGTGGGACTTGCCAATCACGCGGCGGTCCGCCATGGGCGGCCAGTGATAGTTTGGGGTGGTCGTATCAGGCATGGGCGGTTCCTTTCGCTACCTTGGCCGATTTCATTTCCTTGGCGGCCTGCATCACCGCTTTTCGAATTCCCATATAGGTGCCGCAGCGGCAGAGGTTGCCGCCGAGGCCGGTTTTCAAATCCGCTTCGGTGGGGTTGGGAGTGTGATCGAGAAACGCCTTGGCGGCGACAACGAAGCCGGGTGTGCAGTAGCCGCACTGTTCGGCGTCGTGATCGAGGAAGGCCTTGGTGATGGCGTGCGGATGGGCGGGAGTGGAGAAGCCTTCCAGAGTTTCGATGCGCTTGCCCTGGGCGTCGATGGCGAGGGTGGTGCAGGAGTAGACCGCCTTGCCGTTGATGATGACGGTGCAGGCGCCGCAGGTGCCGCGGTCGCAGACGCGCTTGGCGGCGGTGATTTCGAGGCGGTTGCGCAGGGCGTCGCAGAGCGTAACGCGGGGCTCGACTTCGAGCTTGTGCGCTTTGCCGTTGATGTTAAGCGTGATGGGGACCGCGCCGGGGCCGTCGACCTTGGCGGTGGATTCGGCTTCGGCAACAGGCTCGAGCACGCCGGTGGACAGAACGCCGCCGCTGATGCCGACGCCTTTGAGGAATCCGCGGCGGGAGAAGTCTGGTTTGGTTTTTGGAGGTTTGTTGGGCACTTTGCTGTCGCTTTCGCTCATCGAGGACCGTCCTTCTGGGTTTGACTATATCAAATGGTGCACCGAGCGGCGTAGCATCAATTCGATTCGAATTGCCGGATAAAGAGAAAGCGCCGGGCGGGGCGCTGAAGTTACGCGGCTGGCAGGAATCCGAATTTCGTCATCAGGTTAATCGGGGAGGCGGAGGATGCGCAGATTGCGGAACCAGGCTTCGGATGTCCTGAAAGCCGTCGTCGCGGACGAGGGTGTGGAGGCAGCCGTCCTCGATGTTCCAGCAGTTGGCGGGGAACGGTTTTTCGGTGATTTCGAGCCAGCCGTTGGTGGTGCGGCCGTCGAAGAGGGGCTCGAAGGCGCCGGTGGGCCCGGCGGCGAGCGAGACAGGCCCGGCGAAGGCGAGCCGGGTGAAGTGACGGCGGGTCAGGGTTGTTTGCGTTGCGGAGTGGATTCTTTTGCCAGGCGGACTCGGGCGTCTTCCACTTTCTTGGCGACTTTAGCTTCTTCTTCGGGGTCCTGGTCGCCGGGCGCGCTGAGGCGGAAGTTCTTGAGCGAGGCTTCCCACTGGGTGAGGGCTTCGCGGATTTTGCCCTGGTGGAAGTAGACGTCGCCCAAGTGGTCGTGGACGGTGGGGTCGGTGGACATGTGCTCGAGAGCAAGGCGAAGCTGGGTTTCGGCGTCGGAGAGCTTGTTCATTTTGAAGTAGACCCAGCCGAGGCTGTCGAGGTAGGCGCCGTTGTTGGGGTCGCGGTCGAGAGCTTTCTGGATGAAGTCCTTGGCTTCGGCGAGGCGAACGTCGCGGTCGGCGAGCATGTAGCCGATGTAGTTGAGGGCCGAGGCGTTATCGGGGTCGAGTTCGAGCACCTTGCGGAATTCGGCCTCGGCGGCGTCGTATTTCTTAATTTTTTCGAGCATGGCGCCGCGCATGAAATGGACGTTAATGCGGTCGTCGCGGTTGGTGGCGGCGGCTTCGGCTTTGTCGAGGGCTTCTTTTTCGTTTTCGAACTGGCGGGCCTTGTCGTAGAGCTGGGCGAGGTTGATGTAGATTTCGGAGTCCTTGCCCTTGCCGAGGAGCTTTTTCATTTCGGCGATGGCTTCACTGTTATGGCCGGCGTCGGCGAGAGTGGAGGCGTGCATCTCGGCGAGCATCTGGTTATCCGGGAACTGCTTGACGGCGGCGTTGGCTTCGTCGAGCGCCTTGGAATACTGGCGGCCGGCGCGGAGGGTATCGACGATCTGGGCTTCGGAGCGTGGGGCCGAGGAGGGGTCGAGCTGGCCGATCTGGCGGAAGGCGTCGACGGCCTGGTCGTACTGTTCGTTGGAGCGGTAGAGGAAGCCGAGGTGTTCGAGGAGGATGGCTCGATTGGCGCGTTCGGAGGGGCTGTAGTCCTTCTTCTGGGTGTTGGAGAGGATGTCCTTGAGAGTGGAAATGGCTTCGGGGAGTTTGCCCTCGGCCTCGAGGAGGTTGACGTTGTTGTAACGGACTTCGAGGTTGGACGGATCGATTTCGGAGGCTTTGTCGGCGGCGGCGCGGGCCTGTTTGAAGTCTTTCTGCTGGCGGTAGATCTGGCTGATGCGGAGCCAGGACTGGACATCCTGCGGATCGTCGTTGACGAGGCCCTGGTAGATTTTGAGCGCCGGGTCGAGGTTGTCGCTGAGCATCAGGTCCTGGGCGAGGGCGCGCTTGAGATCGGGGTTGGGATCGGGGCTGGCGTCGACGGCGCGGCGAAGGGTTTGAGCGGCGAGGGCGTACTGCTTCATGCGCTCGTAGGTGTCGGCGAGGGCGGATAGGGTGCGGATTGAGGGGTCCTTGTCCGCGACTTTCTTGAGCAGGTCGGCGGCCTTATCGTTTTCGCCCATGTCGGCGTAGAGGAGGGCCTTGCCGGTAAGGGCGTCCTGGTTCGAGGGGTCGAGGGCGAGCGCCTTGTCGTAGGCGGCCATGGCCTCGGGGGATTTTCCGCTGGCGCGCTGAAGCTGGCCGATCATGACCCAGGAGTCGAGGTCGGTGGGGTCGGCGGCGGCGATTTTCTGCAACTGTTCGAGCGCCTTGGTGACCATCGTTTCGTCGATTTCGTTGTGTTCGCGGTCCCCGATGAGGCGGAGGTAGATGCGGGCGAGGACGCGGCGGGCATCGATGTCGTTGGGGTCCTTTTTGAGGAAGTCCTGGGCCTGGTTGACGCCGTCGCGGAGGCGGCCGGACTGGATGTAGAAGTCGGAGAGTTCCTCGGCGATGAAGCCGGCGGTGGGGTCGGCGTGCATCGCCTTCCAGTAGTTGTCGACGGCGCGGTCGAAGTAGTCGCCGCGGCTGCCGTAGGCGCCGGACAACTCGGCGTAAAGGTGCCCGAGCGAGTAATGGTAGTAGGCGCCGGCTTTGCCGGTGGGTTCGGTGGATTGGGCAAACGACGGGACCGCGGCGAGCGCGAGGAAGGCGACCGCCAGACGAGACACTCTCATGAAACGGCTCTCTTTCATTTTCTCCGGCGGGTTGAGAGCCGGGAAAAACAGTAACGCAACCCTAGTATACCGCCCCATTTGCACGCGCAGCCCTCACCCTTGACATGTCGACGCGGGCCGTGTTCCTCGCGTTACCATCGGTCGGAACGGAGAGCTTCCAAGACGTTGCAACCAGGCGCGAATCGGCCTTTAATTGTCATTGCCGGTCCGACGGGATCGGGGAAATCCAGCCTGGCGCTGGAGGCGGCGCTGCGGTACGGCGGGGAGGTGCTGAACTGCGACTCGGTGCAGATTTACCGGCATTTCGACATCGGGAGCGCGAAGATTCCGGCGGAAGAGCGGCGGGGCGTGCCGCATCATTTAATCGACATAGCGCAGCCGGATGAGGTGTTTACGGCGGGGGATTACGCGCGGGCAGCGCGGCGGGCGGCGGCGGAGGTCAGCGGCCGGGGGCGGGTTCCGATTGTGGCCGGAGGGACGGGGTTTTATCTGCGGGCGTTTCTGGAGGGGTTGGCGGAGGCTCCGGCGCGGGACGAGGCGCTGCGGCGGCGGCTCGTGGAGCGGGAGGCGCGGCGCGCGGGGTCGTTGCATCGGATCCTGCGGAGGTTGGATCGGGCTGCGGCGGAGCGGATTCATCCTCGGGATGTGCAGAAGACCGTGCGGGCGGTGGAGGCGTGTTTGCTGGCGCGGCGGCCGCTGAGCGAGCAGTGGACGGCGGGGCGGGCGCCGATCGAGGGTTTCCGGATTTTGCGGGTGGTGCTCAATCCAGGGCGGGCGGCGCTGCGGGAGCGGTTGGATGCGCGTCTGCGGGAGATGTTCGCACGGGGGTTGGTGGAGGAGACGCGGCGGATTCTTGCGATGGGGTACCCGGCGAGCGCGAAGCCGTTTGAGAGTCTGGGGTACCGGCAAGCGCTGCAGGCGATCCGGGGGCAGTTGACGGAGGCGGAGGCGCTGGAGGCGGCGCAGGTGGCGACGCGGCAGTATGCGAAGCGGCAGGTGACGTGGTTCCGGCGGGAGCCTGGGGCGAGGTGGTTCGAGGGGTTCGGGAACGAAGCGGGGGTGCGGGCGGCGGTGTTCGGGTATTTGGATGGGGCGATCGGCGCCGGCGTGGGCGGTAGTGGATAAAATCGTGTCCGAGGTTTTATGAATCCTCCAGACAATTCCGACGGCATGACGCGGCGGGCGGCGATGGCGCTGCTGGGTGGGGCGGCGATGGCGGCGCCGGTGGGCGTGGCGGGTGACGCGGCGTGGTATGCGACGATGCGGCGGTGCGGGCAGACGAACTTCAACGAGCACGACTTAGCCGACTACGACGTCGCCTCGTGGATGGATTACTGGATGAGTCTGAAAGTAGACACGCTGCTGATTAACGGGGGCGGCATCCTGGCTTTCTATCCGACGAAGGTGCCGTATCATCACCTGAGCCAGTATCTTGGATCGCGCGACTTATTCGGGGATTTTGCGAAGGCTTGTAAGCCGCATAACATCCGGCTGGTGGCGCGGATGGATTGTAACTATGTGTACGAGGACGCGGCCAAGGCGCATCCGGAGTGGATCGAGCGGCTGGCCGATGGGAGCCCGGTGACACATCCGCAGTCGCCGTGGCTGTTCAAGACGTGTATGTACTCGCCGTACTTCACGGGGCAGATGCCGGCGATTTACCGGGAGATGAACTCGCTGTATGACTTCGACGGGTTCTTCACGAACGGGTGGCCGGGGGTGAATCGTCCGGGGCCTTGCCACTGCGAGGCGTGCCAGGGCGCGCCCGAGCCGGGGACGCCGGAGTTTCTGGAACGGCACCGCGAGCGGGTGCTCGATATCTGGAATTTGTGGAACTCGATTGCGCGAGAAAAAAGCCCGGCGAACGTGTATGTGGGGAACCTGGGCGGGGGGATCCGCGCGGTGCTGGACTTGAAGCAGGTGGCCGGAGCGGCGCATTGGTTTAATGCCGATCATCAGGGGCGGAGCGGGGTGACGCCGGTGTGGGATTGCGCGCAGCAGGGGCGGGTGGCGCGGAGCGTGATGCTGGGGCGGACGGCGACCAACGTGACCGGAGCGTACGCGAACACGCAGCCGCTGTGGCGGCACGCGAGCAAGGCTCCCGATGAGATGACGATGTGGCTGGCGCAGACGGCGGCTTCGGGGATGACGCCGTGGTTTCACTGGCTCGGAGGGAAGCCGGAGGATAACCGGTGGCGGGAGACAGGGCGGGAATTCTTTACCTGGCTCGCGGCGAATGAGCGGCATTTCGTGAACCGGGCGCCGATGGCGAACCTTGCGGTGGTGTTCAGCCAGCGCGTGAATGCGTATTATCAAGCGCCGGGTGGGGGCGATGCGACGGAGTACTTACAGGGGATGTACCAGGCGCTGCTCGATGGGCGGTTCCTGTTCGATTTCGTTCATGAGGATTCGCTCGACGCGGCGTCACTTAGTAAGTACGACGCGTTGGTTCTGCCGAATTGCGGGTTGCTGAGTAACTCGCAGTGCGACCAGTTACGCGGCTTCGCGGCGCGGGGCGGGTCGATTCTGGCCACGTTTGAGACGAGCTTCTACGATGAGAAAGGGTTCGCGCGGG
>JAJYCN010000160.1 GCA_021778335.1 Acidobacteriota bacterium
CAGCGACAGGACGTCGATCTGTTGTCCGGCAAAATCGGCGATATAGAGCACCCCCCGGGTTGAGTCCAGGGCGATATCCGAGGACTGGCCGCCGATCGGGACCACCGTCCCAAACGTTCCGGCGCCAGCCAGCACCGGCGCGCAGAACAGCAGCCCGAGTTTCCACCTTCCAAGAACGGTTTTCATACGATCAGTTCCTTGCCAATTCGTTTCCTCTCCCGGATTTCCGGCGGGAAGAGCCCAAACGCGCGGCGCTCCCCCGCCGGAACCCGCCGGCGCCTTCGGCCTTCCGGGCCTATTCGGCGTTTTTTTTGCGGCGCATCACGATCAGTCCGATAAACACGACCGCCAGAACCGCGCACACGATTCGAATCATCGAAGCGTCCATATTCGTTCTCCTTTCCGCAGAGCCGCCGCGATGGCGTCACATCTGCGTCATCATCGGAATCAATTCCCTTACGATCCTCACCGCCACTGGCCCTACCGTCACCACGAACAGCGACGGCAGAATACAGAAGAAAATCGGAAACACGAGCTTGACGCCGAGCTTCGCCGCCTTCTCCTCGGCGACCTGCCGCGCCTGCACGCGCATGAAGTCGGCGTGGGCCCGTAGGCTTTGCCCGACCCCGGTGCCGAAGCGGTCCGCCTGAATGAGCACGGCGACGAGCTTTTTTAAATCCTCGACGCCCGAGCGGTCGGCCAGATTCCGGAGCGCCTCGGCGCGGCGCTTGCCCGCCTTCAGTTCGAGATTGACCAGGCCGAATTCCTGGCTGATCTCGGGATGGGCGTGGTCCAGTTCCTTGGACACATGCAGGATCGCCTGGTCCAGGCCCAGGCCGCTTTCCACGCACACCACCATCAGGTCCAGCGCGTTGGCCAGGCCGCGTTCGATCTGGTGCTGGCGCCGGCGCGCCGCCCGCATCAGAAACTGATTCGGGCCAAAGAAACCGATCAGGAACGACATGCCGACGAGCGCCATCTTGTTGCCGAAATCGGTGTCGAGACCGGCGACCGCCACGAAGGCGGCGAGCGGCAGCAGCGCGCCGAAGAAGGCCTTGGCGCCATAAAGTACTTTGATGGCGTTGGAGCTCCGGAAGCCGGCCCGGATCAGCCGCCGCTGCATGAGCCCGGCGTCTTTCGGGGAAGTGGGAATCAGCGTGCCGAGCTTTTGCGCGATCTCGCGGAACACCAGGCTCGGATGCACCGGGGCCCGCTCCGGCGCCGGCGCCGCAACGGCCGTGCTGCTCACCCGTTCCAGCACTTCCTTCGGCCTGACGTACAACTTCCAGCCGGCCAGCGTGACGGTGAGCACCAGCACGGCGAATAAAATGGCGGTCAACAGGACGTCCACTGCTACACCTCGATCTTCACGATCTTCTTGATAATTCCGTACCCGACGATTTGCAGGCCGATTGCGCCGGCGAGCATGTAATGGCCGATTTCTTCGAGAAAGAAGAACTTTACGTAGTCCGGATTGACGACGAACATCATGACGCCGACTCCGACGGGAATCAGCGTCAGGGCGAGGCCGGTCATGCGGCCGTGCGCGCTGATGGCGCGGATTTTGCCGCGGAGCTTGAACCGTTCGCGGATGACGTAGGCCAGCTTGTCCAGGATCTCGGCGAGGTTGCCTCCGGTGCGCTTTTGCAGGATTACCGCCGAGACGAAGAAGTGGACATCGAGCGAGGGCACGCGCACGGCCAGTTTCTGCAGCGCCGCGTCCAAGGGCAAGCCGAGGTTATGCTCCTCGAACGCGCGCCGGAATTCGCCGGCCAGGGGCTCCTGAAACTCTTTATGAATCATTTCCAGCGACACGGAGAAGGCGTGGCCGGCCCGCATGGACCGCGCCACAAATTCGAGACTCTCCGGAAACTGCTCCTCGAACCGGCGCAGGCGCTTCAGACGTTTCCGCCAGACGTAGAGCAGCGGCAACGCCCCGGCGGCGAGCGCGGGCAGAAACGCGAGTTCTTGCAGGCTCGAGGGAAGCATCAGCCACGCGATGGCAAATCCGGCGAGAAACATGGCGAGAATTGCGTGGAGGAAGCGTCCGGGACGCCATCGCAGGCCAGCCTGCTCGAGCAGGTCCTTCAGGCGATCCTGTAGCCGGAACCTCTGTGCGAGCTTCATCACGAGGAAGCCCTTTTGCGCCTCGTTCTGGAACAGGGCCGGCGTTTCGGGCGCCTTCGGCCTGGCGGAGGGCGAACGGGCCGCCGGCCGGTCGTCGGTGAGCCGCTGCTTGAGCTTGCCCGCGTCGGCGCGCTCGAAGACCCGGCTCAGCCCGAACCAGCCGGCGAGGACGACGATCCAGATCCCCGCGGCGATGAGAATGTAAGTCGTCATGGATTAACCCGTAGCCTCCTGCCGCGGCTAGACCTCCACCGACTCGTCGAACAGCTCCGCGTCGAGGCGGATGCCGGCGGCAAGCAGCTTTTCGTAAAACTTCGGGCGGATCCCCGTCGCGGCGAACCGCCCGACGACACGGCCCTCGCTATCGAGGCCCTGCTTTTCGAACACGAAGATGTCCTGCAACGTGAGCATCTCGCCCTCCATGCCGGTGACTTCGGTAATATTCATCACCCGGCGCGAGCCGTCGCTTAACCGCGACGCCTGCACCAGCAGATTGACGGCGCTGGAGATCTGCTGGCGGATGCTGACGAGCTGCATGTTTGCGTTGGCCAGCGACACCATGACCTCGAGGCGGCTGACCGCGTCGCGCGGGCTGTTGGCGTGCACGGTGGTCAGCGAGCCGTCGTGACCGGTGTTCATGGCCTGCAGCATGTCGAGGGCTTCCTCGCCGCGGACCTCGCCGACGACGATGCGGTCCGGCCGCATACGCAGGCTGTTGACGAGGAGCTCCCGCTGACGCACCGCTCCGTTGCCTTCGAGATTCGCCGGCCGCGTTTCCAGCCGGACGACGTGCGGCTGCTTCAGTTGGAGCTCGGCCGCGTCTTCGATGGTGACGATGCGCTCCTTGGGAGAGATGAAGGCGGATAGAGCGTTGAGCAGGGTCGTCTTGCCGGCGCCGGTGCCGCCCGCGATGATGATGTTCATCCGCGCCCTGACGGCGGCCTCGAGCAGACTCATCATGCCGGGGGTCATGGCCTTGCGCTCGACCAGATCCGCGGGCATAAGTTTGTCGGTGCTGAACCGGCGGATGGAAACCAGCGGGCCGTCGACGGCCAGCGGCGGGATGATCGCGTTCACGCGGGAGCCGTCGAGCAGGCGCGCGTCGACCATCGGCGTCGACTCGTCCACGCGGCGGCCGACCTGGCTGACGATCTTGTCGATGATGCGCAGAAGGTGGGACGAGTCGCGGAACGAGATGCCGGTCAACTCGAGCATTCCTCGGCGCTCGACGTACACCTGCCGGTGCGTGTTGACGAGAATGTCGCTGACGGTCGGATCCTGGAGCAGCGACTCGAGCGGGCCGAGGCCGAACACTTCGTCGAGAACTTCGTCGATGATCTGCTGCTTTTCAATGGAACTGAGCAGCGTCGGTTCGCCGTCGACGAGCGACGCCAGGGCCTGCCGGATTTCGGCCCGCACGCGCTGGTTGTCGATGCTGGCGAGGGCGTCGAGATTGATTTTGTCCACCAGCTTCCGGTGGAGGCTGAACTTCAGCTCCTGATATTCCGGTTTCAGGATGGCGCGGGACCGCGCCGGATTGCGCATGAGCCGCTGTTCCCAACTGCTGCTCTGGGGCTTGGTATCGGGGGTGGTGGGCATCGGCATGGGTTCCAGGATCTCCGTACAGTCTTATCGGGCGTTCCCCGCGGTTCGTGCGGCGGCGCGGCAGGGCTCGGCCCGGCGCCTCACCGGAGGCCTCCGGAGGCCGGCGCGGCGGCCTCGGCCGCCACCTTTTTCTTCCATTCACTCGCCAAGGCCGCGGCGAGGGCCGACGCGGCCCGCCCGAAATCGCTCTCCGGATTGACCGGGGCCCCATCGGCGATGGCGCGCTGCAGGGCGAGCGGGTCGTTCGGTAATTTCGCCTGCACGGCGGAAGGGAACAGCTTTTCGATATCGGCGGCCGCGAGATCCCCACGGCGGTCCACCCGGTTCAACACGACCCGGAACCGCTCGGGCGGGAAACCCAACTGGTGCAGCGCCGCCACGGCCTTGCGGGCCAGATGCAGGCTGGGCAGTTCCGGCGTTGCGAGGAGATAGGCCTGGTCCGCCTCGCTGATCGCCAACAGGCTGATCCGCTCAAAGACCGGCGGAAGGTCCGCCAGCACCCAGTCGTAGCCCTGCCGGGCCGACTCGAGAAACTCCTGCAAGCGCTCGCCACCGGCCGGGGTTTCCGGCGGGGCCTGCGGATTCGCGATCAGCGACACTCCGCGGTACTCGGCCGCGCGCGGCCGCCCGTCGCCATCGAGCCATCCTTCTTCGCCGGCGGGAAGCGCGTCCTGAATCGCGTTCAAGGTAAAGGCCAGCGTCCCACCCAGGGCGTCGAAGTCGGCGAGCAGCACGCGCTGCCGGGTCTGCGAGCGAAGAGCGTATGCCATCTCCCGCGCGAGCGTGGTCGCTCCCGAGCCTTCCTTGGCGCTGGTGAACACGATCACCTGGCCCATTGCGGAGGGCGGCTGGGCGGCGTGCAGAAGGCGTTCGATCCGCTGCGCCGCCTCCAACTGGGCAGTGGCTTGGAAAGGGGCGTGGAGGAATTCGGTGGCGCCGACGCGAAGGGACTTGAGAATCGCCTCCGAGTCGTTGGACCGGTGGAGGCCGATGACCTTGCACCCCGGCCGATGGGCGGCGGCTTCGCGGATGACGTCGCAGGCGGCTTCCAGGTCCGTGGCCAAATCCAGCAGGAGCACGTCCGGACGCACCTGATCCAGCCGGACTTCGAGCGCCTTCAACGCCGGGTACGTCTTCATTTCGGCCGCGATCTGGAAGGCGTGCGCCGGGGCGAGCGCGTCGGTGAACTGGCGCGCAAGCTGGCGGTCCGGCGCGATCAAGATCGCCGAAAGGCGAGTCCGGCTGCCCGGGTTGGGAGAGGAAGCCGCCATCGGTGTTAGTTCCCCCCGGCTCCGGACTGGCTCGCCGCGGGAGTTGCCGCCGGAGCGGCTTCCGAAGTGGTGCTGGAGGACTTATGGCGCCAGAACTTGCCCACGGGCTTGGCATTCGGGGTGGCGGCATGGGCCGGCGGAAGGAACGGCTCGATCATCTCGGGCAAGGGCGGCTTTGCGCCGGGCTTGAGCGGCGAGGCGATCCGCGGCGTCACCATGATCACCAGTTCGGTTCTGGTGCGGTTCTCCGCCTTGCTGCGGAACAGCGCGCCAAGGATCGGAAGATTCGCCAGCCCCGGGATCCGTGTCAGCGTCTGCGTGACCTCGTCGTCCAACAGGCCCGCGATGAGAAACGTCTGCCCCGCCGCCAACTCCACGTAGGTTTCAGCCTTGCGCGTGGCCAGCGCCGGGATGGTGAATCCGTTGAGGGTGATGGCGTTGGTGAAATCGAGCGACGACACCTCGGGCTTCACGTGGATACGGATGGTCCGGTGTTCGGTGATCTGCGGCGCGAAGTCGAGCTTGATGCCGAACTCGCGGTACATGATGGTGATGGCGCCGGCCGCCGCGCCACCCTGCAGCACGGGGACCGGGAACTCGCCACCGGCAACGAAGCTCGCCTCTTTCCCGTTGCTGGTCAGCAGGTTTGGCTCGGCGAGAATCTGCAGAAGCTGGCGGGTCTGGAGCGCGCGGATAAAGGCCCCGAGGTTCAGGTCGGGCCGGAAGGCGAAAATATTCAAGGCGTCGGCGATCGTGAAGGTGGTGGTGGTTCCGCTGGCGGGAGCTCCGATGGTGCCGCCCAACTGGGAAATTTGCGGCGCCGGCGCGCCCCCGGAGGTGATGCCGCCGGGTGTGTTGCCCGCACCGGTGCTCACGAGATTCACCGCAAACTGGTCTTCGACGGAACGGTCGAGCAGGGCGAAGACGACGTGCAGCAGAACCTGTTCGTCGGCGCCCTGCGTGTCCAGCGCGAGGTCGTTGACGACCGTCTTGGCGAAGGGCGCCGCCAGAGCCGCCACGCGGTCTCCGATCTCCTTGGTCGGCACATGCCCGGTGATCGACAGTGATTCCCGCGCCGACTGGACCCGAATCTTCAGTCCGGGGAAAGTCTCGCTGTAGAGCTTGCGGAGCGGATCCAGGTTCAGTTCCACGGTGATGTTGTAGAAGCGCTTTTCTCCGCCCTTGCCCCACACGATGACCGTGGCGGTTCCATACGACTTGGCGTGGAGGAGGACTTCCTGGTGCGTCACCGGACTGGCGTCGACGATATCGGGGTTGCTGGTGGAGAGCTGGCCGATGGAGGCGGAGAAGTCCAGGACCATGCTCTGGCCGACGGTCATCGAAAGATCCTCTGCCCGCGCCGCGCCGATGGTGCAGGCCAAGGCCAGAACAGACAGCGCCGCAGTTGGGGTTTTCAACAGAAAAGGGCGGGCGCTCATCTCAGTTGCCCTCCGTTTTGGCGCTGCCGGAGAGGACTTCAACGCTGCGCTTGTTGCCGCGGAAGACGACGATCTCGTCCGGCGGCGGGGCCTTCACGACTGCCGGAGCCGAAACGCGGCGGAGCATCGGGTGAGAGTCCCGCGCCGGTGGGGAAGGTGGGGGCGCGCCCCGTATGCCGTACAACTGGGTGATCTCGGTGCCGGGAGTTTTCTCGATGAGCTGGTCGCCGGGGTTGCGGAGCACGAGTTGGATGCGGCCGTCACTCGAGGCCAGGGTGAGGATTTCGGCCTGGGACGGGTTGACCAGCAGGGTGACGGTTGGAGCGGGCATGGCCTTGCCGGCGGAATCGGCTTGCATGGTCGTGCCGGCCGAAAGCACCAGGATGTTCTGCAGACACGTCGTGGTGATCATGCTCGCCGACTGCGGGGGATGTCCGGTTACCAGGACGTCCACGCGCATCCCCGGCAGGACAAAGCCCGCCACACCGACGACGTCGTTTACGCGGACCGTGACCGCTCTCATGCCGACGGGTATCACGGGGGCGAGGCCGAACCCGCTGCCCTTAGCCGCCAGGCGTCCGCCCAAT
The DNA here is from genome assembly GCA_021778335.1 of Acidobacteriota bacterium. Classification (GTDB taxonomy): domain Bacteria; phylum Acidobacteriota; class Terriglobia; order Bryobacterales; family Bryobacteraceae; genus JAJYKC01. Next base: position 7,030 of record JAJYCN010000160.1, read on the forward strand.
ACAGGCTCTTCGGCCAGGATGTTGCTCACCACCGGACGGTCCACCACGTCCTCGATCCGGGAGAACGCACCATGGGGGAAGGCGCTCGCGGGAATTTTGCCCAGATGGACGTCGGAGGCTTTGATCGCGATGCCTACATTCATTGCCCGCGCGGCCAGCACGATGTCTTTCATGTCCGCCTTGGACGCGGTATGCGAATGCCCCGCCCGGGCCAGTTGGTAGAACGCCGCCGAGACGAGCAGCGCAAACACCAGGCTGATTGCCAACACTGTCAGAAACCGGCGATCCATGGATCCGTGTTTTTCCTTCCCTGTGGATGTAATTCGGCAGATGGCCCGATAAGCTTTAGGCCCCGGTCAAACTGAGACAAAACCCGAGGGTGGCGGCAGGGGAGAGACAGATTTGCACCCTCATCGCCCCCGCTTCTCCCCGGCTTCTGGGGCAATGCCCCGGCGAAGAAACAGAAGCGATTGACCATCGTCAGCGGCCAGACGCCATTGTTTGTCCTGTTTCAGTAACTCGCCTAAGGGCCAACTGACCGGCACCAGGGCCACATCAAAGCGGTACCGGCGCATTAGCTCCGGCCAGCGGTAGTTGGGGTTCATGAGAGCGAGATAGTCGCGGCCCAGAGCTTCGCCGTAGAAGTCACTCCGGCCGTCGAAGAATACGTGTTCGGCGGGGTAGAAACGGAAGATCAGGTAATCGCCCCATTGGTCACTGGAAAGAACCCTATGCCCGTTGAGTAAGTCAGGATGGGCGTTGACCATCGCGACCGGAAAGGCACGCGCGGGGAAATCGTGCGGCCAGTTGCCGGGGGGCACGGCGAGCAGCAGGAGCGAAACCGCGACGGGCAGCCACGGACTTATTGTTCGGAAGGGATCGCGCAGGTCAACGCCGACTTGCCGCAGGATTCGCGTGACCGATCCGGCGCCGGCGTGACGCGCCGACACATGCCACCAGGCGTCTAACTCCGGCGCGATAGCGAGTACGGCGGTGACCGCATATAACGGGATGTGCCGGGCTCCGGTGAGCGAGAGATGCGCGAAGCCGAGCAGCCACAGCGGTTCGACGAAGCGCCGGCGGCGGATTAACCAGCCGGCGACGAGGATTCCGGCCAGCAGGAGCGCTTCGTAATACTGTTCGTTGGCGGCGCGGAACGCGGGCGCCTGAAATTCCTGGACGGCGGTGCGGATCCAATCCGAGCGCAGGTAGCTCCAGACATGCTCGTGGAGTTTCCAGCCGTAGGGATTGGCGAGCGTCGCCGCGAGGACGAGGCCGGTCAGAAGTCCGGCGCGCTTGGTTTCGCCAAAGCCGCGTTTCCCGATCCATGCCTCCGATGCGGCTCCGGCCGTCCAGAGAGCCGTGACCAACGGCAGCACGAACACGCCGCCGTGCAGGTTGGTCCAGAGAGCGGCCAGGGGCACGAGCGACCAGAGGGCGGGGGAGGGGCGCGCGCGGTCTGAGGAAATGACGGCGAGCGAGATGGTGAAGAAGAGGAGGGTGAACAGGTGCGGGCGGACGAGAAAGTGAACGCTGGCCGCGGCAATGGCCGCGAGTGTCAGCGCGGCGGAGAGCAGCGGATGAACGCCGCGCCGGACGGGAATGAGAAAGACCAGCGCCGCGAGCAGCAGGATCATGAGAGCGGCGAAGATGACGAGCGCCTTCAATCCTGCCCAACCGAACAGCGACGCGAAGACGACGTCGGAGAGCCACTCCCAGGCAAACCACGGCGCGCCGGGGCGGGAGAAGGAGAACAGGTCGGCACGGGGCACGGCGTGATGGGTGAGGATGTACTGCCCGTTGCGGATGTGCCAGCCGGTGTCGCCATCCATTAGGAGACCGGCCCAGCCGAAGGGGCCGGCGAGGAAGAGCCAGGCGAAGACGCCTAGGAGGAAGAAATCGGCGAGCGAGGGCAGGAAGCGGGGTAGACGCGCCGGGGCGGACGCGGGCCGGGATGTGCGAAGCAATGGCACGCATCCTTCCTATCGGCCAAACCCCTGCGAGTCTTCAGGGCTACCCCCGTCCGGGTATGGGTTGTTAAGCTTAACTCTCGATGAAGCGTCTTTTCCGGCTCTCGATTTTCCTTGCGCTTCCGGCCTTCGCGCAGGACCGCGTCGCGGTGCTACTCGAGCGGCTTGCGGACGCCCCTGGTCCTCCGGGTTTTGAGGAACCGGTGCGTGCCCTGGTCGTGCGGGAAGCGACGCCGATTGCTTCCTCGATCCGCTACGACGGGCTGGGCTCGGTGATCGCGATGGAGGAGGGTTCGGGGCCGCTCGTCATGGTGGACGCCCACATGGATGAGCTTGGCGGCATGGTGCGGCGGTTGACGCCGGATGGGTTTGTGACGATTAGACGGTGCGGCCGTCGCGTCGATTCGCGACTTCCGGCCGTGAGTGCCGGGGATTACTTTACATACTGATCGAACCAGCCGATGGCGCGTTCGATGACGTCGCGGCGGTGTTCGGGTTGGCGGAAGGCGTGGCCTTCGCCGGGGTAGACGACTAACTGGGCCGGGACGCCGAGGGTTTGCAGCGCGCGCCAGAACTCGAAGGACTGGGGCGCGGGACATTCGCCGTCGTCGGCGCCGACTAAGACGAGGGTCGGGGTTTTGACGTTTTTGATGGCGGTGATGGGGGAACTTTTGGCGTAGACGGCGGGGTCGTCGTAGACGGTTGCGCCGAAGTAGGGGATCATCCACTCGTCGATGGAATTCTGGCCGTAGTAACTTTGCCAGTTAGCGATGCCGGCTCCGGCGACGGCGGCGCGGAAGCGGTGGGTTTGGGTGACGGTCCACATGGTCATGTAGCCGCCGTAGCTCCAGCCGCCGATGCCGGCGCGCTGGGGGTCGATGGGGTACTTCGCGGCGGCGGCGTCGACTCCGGCGAGGATGTCGTCGAGGTCGCCATGGCCGAAGTCGCGGACGTTGGCTTGGGTGAACGCTTCGCCTTCGCCGTAACTGCCGCGGGGGTTGGGAAACAGGACGAAGTAGCCGCGGCTGCTGAGTAAGGTGAGGTCGAAGAAGCTTCTCGGCCAGGAGGGTTTGCGCGCGCTGGCCGGGCCGCCGTGGACACTTACAACGAGCGGATACTTTTCTTGCGGCGGCTTACTCGGGTCGTAGCCGGCGGGGGGCAGGAGCCAGCCTTGCACTTTGTGGCCGCCGCTCTGCCAGGTGAGGGAGACGGGGTCGGCCCAGTAGCGCTTGGCGTCGTGGTTTTCGCGGGTGATCTGGCTCCATTTGCCGATGGGTCCGGCCCAGACCTCGGGCGGCTGGGTAAACGAGGAACGGACCAAGGCGGCTTCGGCGCCGTTGTGACTGAGGGAGACTTCTTCGCTGCCGCCGCGGATGCTTTCGTCGCCCTTCCAGAGGGTTTCGGAAGTTCCGGTGGCGAGGTCGAGCGTGGCCATGGCGGTGGCGCCGGAGACGGTTTCGGCGAAGATGAGGCGCTTGGAGGAGGGCAGCCAGGCGAGCCAGGAGGGGCTCGAAGGCCGGCCCGGGGTGCGGTTGGCCGCGTCGCCGCCGGTGGCCGCGACGGTGAAGATGTCGCCGCCGGTGGCGCCTTCATCGCTCATGAGGCCTTCGATGAAGGCGATGGTGGAGCCGTCGGGCGACCAGCGGGGATTGGCGATCTGGAGTTTAGGCTTGTAGATCTGGTGGGCGTCGCCGCCTTGGGCGGACATGGTGAAGAGTTTTGCGGTCCACCAGTTGTCGTCGCCGGGAGGTGGCGCGGCGGTGAAGACGAACCGGGAGGAATCGGGCGCCCAGTCGTATTCATAGATGTACAAGCCTTTCGGGGAGACGGCGGCGTAGTGGCCGCCGTTGGGGTCGATGGTGACGAGTTTCTGCTCGTAGAGAGTGCTGTTGATGAGGCCGGCGGGCGCGGTTTCCGGTTGGAGGGGGCCGGCGGCGCGCAGGGCGTTCTCGATAAAGAGCAAGGCGAGGGAGCGGCCGTCGGGGGACCAGCGCACGTCCTGGAGGAAGCCTTTCAGGCTGGTGAGACGGTGGGCTTCGTATGCGCCTTTGCCCTTCACCGGCATCCTCCAAAGCTGAAGTTGATGGGAATCGGCGGCGTCCGGGTCGGGCGCGAGGTAGACGATGGAGGCGCTGTCGGGGGCCCAGGAGAAGGATTCGATCCCGGTGGCCGAGGCTGTGTGAGGCTTGCCGCCGGAGACGGGACGGATGGTGAGTTGCGTGTCGCCGTGCTTGCCCGCGGTGGAAGACAGCCAGCCGACGAGGGTTCCGTCCGGGCTGATGGAGGCTTGGGGGAAAACGTGGATGTGGTCGAGGGAGTCGAGCATCTCGGAGACTGGCGTGTTGGGGGCGGCGGCCAGGGGAAGCGCGGCGAGGGAGACGGTAAGGATGGTGACGGCGAGGCGCATACGAAACGTTAGGGTAGCGAATGCGGCTCGCCGGTGGAGGACGCGGTCAGATCAGGCGGAAGTTCACTTCGATGGTGGCGAGGACGGGGACGGGTTTTCCGTTCTTCGTGCCGGGCGTGAAGCGCCATTGGCTGACGGCTTCGATCGCTTTTTCGTCGAGGCCGAGGCCGAGTGGGCGGACGATTTGCGGAGAGCGAACTACGCCGTCCGCGCCGATGACGATGCGGAGCTCGGTGGCGCCGGTCAGTTTCGCGGCGCGGGCGTCGTCGGAGTATGCGGGCTCGGATTTCGAGGTCAGGCGCGGCGGTTGGACGCCGCCTTGGATCCGGTAGACGCCCTCCGGGGGCGTACCGGGTTGCACGACGGCCTTTCGGATTGTGGCGGCGCGGGCGGATAGTTCGTTGGCTTTGCTGTCCTGGTGTTGCTGGTGGAGAAGGTTGGAATAGAGGTCGAGCGTGACGGCTGTGTCGAGAGATTTGGGGTCTTCGAGCGAGAGGGCCCGATCGAAGAGTTGGGAGGCGAGCGCGGGGTTGTTCTCGCGCGCGGCCACGACGGCCTGCCACATGGCGGCGCGGCCCGAGGAGGCGGCGTCGGCGTAGGGCATCTCCTGGAAGCCGTATCGGGCTTGCGGGTAGTTCTTGTCGAGGATTGCGGCTTCGCCGAGGCGTTCGAGTAAGTGGGCGGAGGCGGGCTTGCCGGAGAGTAAGTTCAGGGCTTGCTGGTAGTAAGTTACAGCCGACTTACGGTCGCCTCGGTTCCAGGCGAGGTCGCCCTGGCGGGTGAGACCGGAATCGCCGGAGGCGGGAGCGGCGTGAGTGTCCTGGGCATGGATGGCGGCGAGCGGGGCGGCGATGAGCAGGGCGAGTGCGATGGAGGTAACGGCCGCGGCGCGGGAGGGGGCGGTGCGGCGGAGGTGGGGGTCGAGGACCGCGCGGAGACGCGTTTCGAGATTCGAGGTTCGGGCCATGGCGACGGCGGGCCAGGGGGCGGGTTGGAGCGAGCGGGCGATGTCGAGCAAGTGGGAGGCGTAGTCGGAGGCGCGGGCGCCGGAGTAGAGCACGGCGTCGTCGGCGGCGCGTTCGGCTTCTTCGAGCAGTTGACGCCAGGCGGTCCAGGCGAGAGGGTTCCACCAGTAGAGCACGAGGGCGATGCGGGCGAGCAGTTGCGCGGCGGTGTCGTGGCGGCGGAGGAGGAGAGCAAGTGAAGCAAGGAGCCAAGGGAGCCGAGGAGCCAGAAGAAGAGGAGCGGGGTCTTGAGGGGGCCAAGGCCGGGAAGGGGTGCGGCG